>NZ_CP177163.1:3060792-3414085 GCF_046736075.1 Stenotrophomonas sp. LGBM10 | reverse complement strand
CGTGGCGGCCACGTGCCGTGCTTCGCTTGCGTTCTACAACACGCATGACGAAATCGAGCGGTTCATTGCGGCGTTGAACAAGGTGCGCAAGCTGCTGGGGTGATCGCCTCACTTCAGTGCCGGAACCTGCAACGCCGCGGAAAACCGCGGCGTTGTCGTATCTGGACAACGGTATCCGTCCGTCGTGCATTGCTACCGGTGTGACGCCGTAGTGGACCGCTGCCGATAGCAGTGTCGCGCCGGCGTTCCAATGACTCAGCCGGTCATGAAGGCTGCCACGGTAAAAGCAACAACCGTAATCGCCAACAACACGCGTATTGCAACCATCTCGCCGCGAACCTGACGCAGAGCCCGTGACGACGACAGCAATCTACAAACGCAGCATCGTTACAACCCCATACACGATCAGAACTGCGTATGTGGCCACAACGCCCCTCAACACCCACCGTGTTCCAGCAGGAACGCTCAGCCCCTGATGCGTCATTGCGAGAATGAACACTCCACGCAGGCACGCGAACCACCAATCCACTTTCTGAATACCAACCCTGCGCAGCACATTCGGGTGTGACTTATCCATCCTTACAAGAAGAACGTGCGCGGCAACAGCGTTAACCCACGCAGCAAGCGCCACGATCATGAGAATCATGGAGATCACCCAACCACACCGATCGTCGACATCACCATTGCGAAGAAGGAGCTGAGAAGAAACACGGCCATTACGCAGCCGATAGTCATTCCGCCCGCCTTTCCTTCATCCCCCCACCCACGGCAGCAATAGCGGCAAAACTCGCAAAGAATGACGCCAAGGAAACGACGGATAGCGACGCCGCCAGCTTGCAGTTCTTGGTCACGAAATCCACGAACTTATCCATCACCTTCCTTCAGCGATCGTCAATAACCAATTTGCTATCGAAAACTGATACTCGAATCCCAGCGGCTATCGTTGTATCCACCTACATTTCAACGCGGCTTCTTCCTATGCACTGATGCTGCAGCGCAATCAGGCGGCGCGCTTGTGCGGTCCCCAGTACGCCACCCCCACCCTCCCGGCCCGCCCCCAATCATGCAATAATGCGAACACTTCTCATTTGCATAGATCGCAATGTCGTCCCCGGTCGTCTCCCCTGATGCGCTCGCCTCGCTGTTCCGTGAGCATCACCGCTGGCTGCTTGCGCGGCTGAGCCGCCAGATGCGCTGCCGCTGGGACGCCGAGGATCTGACCGCCGAGACCTTCACCCAGGTGGCGGCCTCCCGCACGCCGCTGGCGAGCATCGTGGAGCCGCGTGCATTCCTGACCACCATCGCCAAGCGGCTGCTGTTCCACCTGCGCCGCCGGCGGGACCTGGAGCAGGCCTGGCTGGAACAGCTGCGGCACAGCCCGGAGGCGTTTTCGCCCTCGCCGGAGGAGCGCGCCCTGCTGCTGGAAACGGTGCTGCTGGTCGACCGGGCCATGCAGGGGCTGCCGGCCGCCGCCCGCGCGGCGTTCCTCTACAGCCAGCTGGACGGCCTGGGCCACGACGAGATCGCGCGCCGCCTCGGGGTGTCGGTGCGCACGGTGGGCCGCTACCTGCGCCAGGCCTGGCAGTGCTGTCTGGAGGATCTGCGCGAGGCGGCGACCGGATGAGCGCGACCACGCCCGAGCGGGCCGCGATGGCCGCGGCGATCGACTGGATGGTGCTGCTGCAGTCCGGCCGCGCGGGGGCCGATGCGCCCGTGCGCCTGCAGGACTGGCTGGATTCGGCCCTGCTGCATCGGCAGGCGTGGGACGAACTGCAGCAGGTGCAGCACCGCTTCGAACGGCTGCGCGACGTGGCCGCACAGCACCCGGGCCAGACCCAGCAGGCGCGCGACCTGCTGCTGCGCCCGGCGCGGCGGACCGCGCTGCGCTCGCTGGCCGTGCTCACCGTGACCGGCGCAGGCGCGGCCGCGTGGGCCGACCGCCAGTTCCCGCTGCGCGAGCTGGGCGCGGACCTGCGCACCGCTACCGCGCAGCGCCGCCGCTTCGCGCTGGACGACGGCAGCAGCGTGGTGCTCGATGCGCGCAGCGCGGTGGATGTGGTCTTCGACGGCAGCCGTCGCCAGCTGTGGCTGCGCCGTGGCCGGGTGTTGCTGGAGGCCGCCGCCGACCCGCGCCCGCTGCTGCTGCATGGCCTGTACGCGCAGGTGGCGCTACTGCGCGGCAGCGTGATGGTGGAGCGCGACGATGACGGCAGCACCCTGTCGGTGCTGCGCGACCACGCGGTGCTGCACGGCGACGATGGCAGCCGGTTGCAGGTGCAGGCCGGCTTCTCCGCGCGCGCCAGCGTGCGTGGGCTGGCCGCCGCCGGCCCCGTTCCCGCGCAGGCGACCGACTGGGTGCGCGGGCAGGTCAGCCTGGACAACGCCCCGTTGTCAGCCCTGATCGCACGGCTGCGCCCGTACCGCCCCGGCTTCCTGCGCGTGTCCGATGCCGCCGCCGCGCTGCGCGTGCAGGGCGTGTTCGCGCTGGACGACAGCGATCGCACCCTGCGCGCGCTGGCCGAAACCCTGCCGCTCACGATCCGCCAGTACGGCCCGATCACCCTGATCGACCGCCGATGAACGCCGACTTTCATTTTTCTGCCGCCGCCGTGTCCGGTTTTCCGCGCTCGATACACACCTCTATCCGAACCCCCTATTCGGACGCCGTATCGATGCCTGCCTCACGCCTGTTCCGCCCTTCCTGCCTCGCCCTGGCCCTGTCGCTGGCCACCACCGCCCCGCTGGTACACGCGCAGACCGCACCCAGCGCGTCCGCCGCGCTGGACTACCGCATCGAGGCCGGCCCGCTGGGTGCCACGTTGAACCGCATCGCCGCCGATGCCGGGCGCACCCTGTCGGTGGACCCGGCCCTGGTCCGTGGCCTGCGCGCGCCGGCCATCGAGGGCCGCATGTCCGCCGAGCAGGCCGCCGCGCAGGCTCTGCAGGGCAGCGGGCTGGAGCTGGCCACCACCGCCAGCGGCGCGCTCACCGTGCAGCGCGCGCCGGCCAACGGCGTGCAGCGCGTGGGCACACTGCGCGTGCAGGGCGACCAGGGCAACCGCACGCTCCTGGGCAATGACCGCCTCAACCCGGCCGACCGGCCCTACGCCTCGCCGCAGTCCGGCGCGTACCTGTCGCAGGAGCAGATCGAGCGCTTCCGCGGCACCCAGGCCGGCGACATCTTCAAGAGCGTGCCGGGCGTGCTCAACGGTGACAACCGCAACTCCGGCGCGCTGGATCTCAACATCCGCGGCATGCAGGGCTTCAACCGCGTGCCGGTGGTGATCGACGGCAGCCAGCAGCAGGTCACCGTGTACCGCGGCTACGCCGGCGTGGCCGGGCGCAGCTACATCGATCCGGACATGATCGGCGGCATCAACATCGAGAAAGGCCCCAGCGCAGGCGCCGAAGGCGTGGGCGCGATCGGCGGCGTGGTCAGCATGCGCACGCTCAACGCCGAGGACATCATCACCGGCGACAAGGACTGGGGCATCCGCCTCAAGGGCGGCTTCAGCGACAACAGCACCTCGCCTCCCCCGGCCTACACCACCGGCGGCCTGCGCAACGGCGGGCAGTTCCTGACCGACTGCGGGGGCGGCCGCACCTGCACCCGCCAGCCGGTGCCGACCTCCTTCGCCGACGACACCGGCATGGACCGCCCGAGCACCGGCACGCCCACCGGCGGCAGCGGCAGCCTCGCCGTGGCCAGGCGCTGGGACCAGTTCGAGGTGGTCGGCGTCTACGCGCGCCGCAAGACCGGCAACTACTTCGCCGGCGAGAACGGCCCCAACGCGCCGGAACCGGTGTTCTCCACCCGGCGCACCACCGACAGCCGCGGGCGCTGGGTGGAGTACACCACGGTCAGCTTCGAGGGCCTGAACCGCTTCCGCGCCGGCGAGGAGGTCCTCAACACCTCCGTGGACAACCAGTCCTGGCTGCTCAAAGGCACCTGGAAGCCCACCGCGCACCAGGCGCTGGAGCTGGGCCACATGAAGTTCCAGAGCCGCTACGGCGAGCTGATGCCCTCGGCGATCCTGCGTGGCGAAGGTGCGCTGCAGTCGGCCCTGAGCGATGTGGACGCCGATACCTGGACCGCGCGTTACCGCTGGAACCCGGACAACGACCTGATCGACTTCAAGGCCAACGCCTGGAAGACGATGCTCGACAACACGATCCGCAACACCTACTCGTTCCCGGCGCTGCCGCCGGAGTTCACCTACATCGAAGTGACCTACCGGCAGGCCGAACGCTGGGGCATCGACGCCACCAACACCTCGCGCTTCATCACCGGCTGGGGCGACATGGCGCTGCAGTACGGATTCACGCACGGCAAGGAAGACGTGCACCCGATCAGCGAGACGCAGAGCTTCAGCAGCAACAACGCCAAACGCGAGGAAAGCAGCGCCTTCCTGAGCGGTGAGTGGGTGCCCACCGACTGGCTGAAGGTGGACGCGGCGGTGCGCCACACGCGCTACAAAAGCTACGACCGCCTGATCAGCCAGGTCCCGTCGAACACGCGGCCGATCACCTATACGCCCACGCACCTGGAAGGGCGTGGCAATGGCACCACGCCGATCGCCGCACTGACCTGGATGCCGATCGACGGGGTGCAGGTGTATGCGCGCTACGCCGAAGCCATGCGCATGCCCGGGCTGTTCGAGACGAGCGCGGGCCCGGTGCCGACCACGCGCCCGATGGACCTGCGTCCCGAGCACGCCAAGAACCGCGAGTACGGCGTCAACCTGCTGCGCGATGGCCTGTTCACCGGCAGCGACAAGGCGCGCCTGAAGGTGGCCTACTTCGACAACCACGTGAAGGACTACCTGACCCGCACCACGATGCAGCTGGACGGCTGGGTCTCCGCACCGGTGATCGAGAACATCGACCGCGCCGACTTCAAGGGCTATGAGCTCAGCGCCGAGTACAGCACGCCGCGCTTCTTCGGCGAGCTGTCGGGCACGTACTACACGTACACCAACTTCTGCCACAGCGGCCGCGCGTATCCCACCCGGACCGAGGCGTGCCACGCCGGCGGCGTCAACGAGAGCTATGCCAGCAACCACATCCCGCCGCGCGCGGCCGGTGCGCTGACCCTGGGCACCCACCAGTTCGAGCAGCGCCTCACCGCCGGCACGCGGGTCAGCTACACCGGCCACCGGCCGATGCGCGAGGCCGGCGCCAGCCTGATCCCCGTGGTGGATTGGGGCTCCTACGTGCTGGTGGACCTGTTCGCCAACTACCGCCTCAACGACCACGTCGCCCTCGACCTCACCGTCGACAACCTCACCGACCGCTACTACATGGACGCCATGACGCTGGGCCTGATGGCCTCGCCGGGGCGCACGGTGCGGTTGGGCTTCACCGTGAACTTCTAAGGAGCGCCCGCCCATGTCCACGACATCCCCCATTGCCGCCACACCCACCCGCAGCCAGCGATTGAAGGCGGCGACCCACGCCACCCACGACCGGCTCGACCAGCGCATCATGCGTGGCGACCCGTTCGCGTCCACCGACAACTACCGCCGCTTCCTGCGCGTGCAGTACCGCTTCCACCGCGACATCGCCGCGCTGTACGCGATGCCGGCGCTGCACGCGCTGGTGGACGATCTGGCCGAGCGCCACCGCCTGCAGGAGCTGGTGGCCGATCTGGCCGATCTCGGCGAACCGGTACCGGCCGATGACGGCCGCGCACTGCCGGCCGACGTCGATCTGGCCACGGCGCTGGGATGGCTGTACGTCGCCGAGGGTTCCAACCTCGGCGCGGCGATTCTGTTCAAGCTGGCCGCACGCATCGGCCTGGATGAAACCCGCGGAGCGCGTCACCTGGCCGGGCATCCGGAAGGGCGCGCGCGGCACTGGCGGCAGTTCACCGCCGCGCTGGACGGCGCCGCACTGGACCCGGCGCAGGAGCAGCACATGATCGACGGCGCCACCCAGGCATTCGTGCGCGTGCACGGCTATGTCGAACAGGCGTTCGCTGCCTGAGATGGACGCCACCCTGCCCACCCTCGCCATCCCGGCCGCCCGCCCACGCCACCGCGTGGTGCGCGTCGGTTACCTGCTGCTCGGGCTGCTGATGGTGGGCCTGGGCATCATCGGCGCGCTGCTGCCGGTGATGCCCACCACCATTTTCATGATCCTGGCGGCGGCCTGCTTCGGCAGATCGTCGCCCCGCTTCGAGCGCTGGCTGCTGCAGCACCCCCGATTCGGCCCGCCACTGGTGCTGTGGCGCGAGCAGGGGGCGATGTCTCGCCGCGCCAAGGCCTTCGCCTGCGGCGGCATGGCGTTCGGCTTCGCCACGTTCTGGTACTTCGCCCATCCCTCGTTCGTGCTGTGGATCGCCGTGGCCATCGGCATGGGTGGGTGCGCGCTGTACCTGCTGTGCCGCCCGGTACCGCGCGGCACCCCGCCCAGCCGGCTGCTGCAGTTCGCCGAGCGTCACGCGCACGGCCTCGCCGCCGTGTTCACGGCCCTGGCCCACGTCACCTTCGTCGCCCTGCTGCTGTGGACCCGCGCGCACACCGCGCCGGACCTGCCACCCCCGCCGGCCGAGCGCACGCAGTTGGTGCTGTTGCCCCCCCGCGCGCCGGAAGTGCCGCTGGAAGAGATCGTTGCGCCCACCCCGAGCACGGCTGCATCGGTGCAGAAGCAGAAGCCCGAGCCGCCCCGCCCGCTGCCGGACACTCCGCCGCGCGCCGCGGCGAACTGGGTGATTCCGCCGCCGACGCCACCGCTGCCCACCGTTGAATCGCCTGCCCCGCGGCAGCAGGAGGCCTCGGTCGCCGCCGCGCCGGTCACCCCGCCGCTGCCGCCCGGCCCCAGTGAAGCCACGCCCGGCCGCGACAGCTGGGAAGGCCGCGTCATGGCACGGCTGGAGCGCTTCCGCCGCTACCCCAATGCAGCGCGCGCGCGGCGCCAGGAAGGCATCGCGCAGGTCCGCGTGAGCCTGGCCCGCAACGGCACCCTGCTGGCGCTGTCGCTGGAACAGTCGTCCGGCTTCCCGCTGCTCGACCAGGCCGCACTGGAAACCTTCCGCCGCGCCGCGCCGCTGCCGGCCGTGCCCGACGAACGCCCGGCGCCGGTGGAACTGTCGTTCCCGGTGGAGTTTTTCATGCGCTGAGGGTGGGCGACACGGCGACGGCGGGTTCCGGGTCCGCGCACGCCCGCCTAGAATGTGCCCCATGACCACCCTCACCTTCCGTGCGGCCACGCTGGCCGACATCCCCGCCCTCGTTGCCCTTGTCACGTCTGCCTACCGGGGCGATGCCAGCCGCGCCGGCTGGACCACCGAAGCGGACATGCTCGACGGCGCCCGCATCGACCCGCAGGGCCTGCAGGCCGATATCGAACGCCCGCGCAGCACCATCCTGCTGGCCGAACGCGAGGGCCGGCTGCTGGCCTGCGCGCACGTGGCCGACGACCACGGCAAGGGCTATTTCGGCATGTTCGCGGTCGAACCGACCCTGCAGGGCGGCGGCGTGGGCAAGCAGGTGATGGACGCTGCCGAAGCCCATGCAGCCGCGACGTGGCAACTGGACGTGATGCAGATGACGGTGATCGACATCCGCGACGAGCTGATCGCCTTCTACGAGCGCCGTGGCTACCGCCGCACCGGAATCAAGAAGCCGTTCCCCTACGGCGACGCGCGTTTCGGCATTCCCAAGCGCGACGACCTGCAGTTCGAGATCCTCGAAAAGCCGCTGGTGGCCCAGGCATGAGCGAGACCTGGACCTTCGTCTGCGCCAGCGCCGAGCTGCTGCCGGGCGAGATGAAGAGCACCTTCGACGAAGTGACCGGCACGCCGATCGTGGTGTTCAACCTGGACGGCGAGCTGTATGCGCTGGAAGACCAGTGCACGCATGACGAGTTCGAGCTGTCCTCGGGCACCTTCGACACCGCCGAGGGCAGCATCGAGTGCGTGCTGCACGGGGCGCGCTTCGACATCCGCGACGGCCGCGCCCTGTGTGCGCCGGCCTACTCGCCGGTGTCCCGGTTCCCGGTCAAGCGCGAACACGATGCGGTCTGGACCCGCGACGACCGCGACTGACCGGTTTTGACGCCTGAATGGCGGGTCTTTGATAACGCGAATTGTTGCTATTAACATAGGCATTGCGGCGCTTTGGCCGCTCCTGCCCGGTCCTTCGTGCTTCGTCGCCGCCCCCGCTTCGGTATCGCCGCCCTGTGGGCCACGCTCTGCGTGGTGCTGCTGGGCCTGGCGTGGCTGGGCGGCAATGGCCGGCCGGGCGCGCCCGGCAACCCCGCCGCTGCGTTCGATGCGCCGGGCCACAGCGCCCCCAGCCTCATCTCCCATGCCCCGCCGGCGCCTGCTCCAGGCCCCGAGGTGGTGCACGCGGCCGGCCTGGGCAGCGAGGCCGGCGGCGACGCCGAGTCGGACAGCACTGCCACCCGCCGCGCCAGCCACCGTACCCCGTGGATCGCCCGGGTACCGCTGTGGCGCGCCGACGCGCTGCGCTGGCAGCGGCTGGAACCCGCGCTGCGGCTCAATCCCGGCCACGCCCCTCCCTACGCCTGATCCCGGCGTCAACGCCCTGCGTTGATGCCCTGCACGCCTGCGCGCCGCGGCGTTGTGGGCCGTGCCTGCCCGCTCATGTCTGCTGTCTTCCCGCCCCACACCCACCGGCCGCGACGCTCCGCCTGTTCCGGCCCCTGTCCGTATCCCCAGGAAATCCCATGACCGTCCGCCCCACTCCGCTGTCGTCCGCCCTGCTGCTGGCCATCGCCGCCCCCGCCCTGGCCCACGCCGAGACCGATGCCGCCACCGATCCGCAGCGCGCCACCGAACTGGATGGCGTGGATGTGCACGGTGAACGCGTGCGCGCGCAGTCGTCCAAGTTCACCGCGCCGCTGCTGGACACCCCCAAGTCGGTCAGTGTGATTTCCCAGCAGGTGATCGAGCAGACCGCCGCCACCACCCTGCTCGATGCGCTGCGCACCGTCCCCGGCATCACCTTCGGCGCCGGTGAAGGCGGCAACCCGACCGGCGACCGTCCCTTCATCCGTGGCTTCGACTCGGCGTCGGACATCTACGTGGACGGCCTGCGCGATGCCGGCAGCCAGACCCGCGAAGTGTTCGCGATCGAGCAGATCGACGTGGTCAAGGGCCCGAGCTCGGCCTACTCCGGCCGCGGCTCGGCTGGCGGCACCATCAGCCTGGTCAGCAAGACCCCGAAGCTGGACAACTTCGTGCAGGGCTCGCTGGCCGCCGGCACCGACAGCTACCGCCGCGGCACGCTGGATGCAAACCAGGTGATCGGTGACGGCATCGCCGCCCGCGTGAACATCATGAGCCACGATGCCGATGTGGCCGGCCGCGACGCGGTCAACAGCAGCCGCTGGGGCATCGCGCCGTCGCTGGCGTTCGGCCTGAACGGTCCGACCCAGGCGGTGATCAGCCACTACCACATGGAAACCGACGACCTGCCCGACGCCGGCGGCTTCCCGTACAACAACCCGTTCACCAGTGGCCCCAACCTGCAGCTGAACGGCGACGGCAGCCCGATCGTGACCAACCGCGATGCGTTCTACGGCCTGGTGGACCGCGATTTCCAGAAGACCAAGGCAGACATCACCACGCTGAATCTGTCGCACGACTTCGGCGGCATCGTCCTGCGCAACATCACCCGCTACGGCGACACCCGCAACGACTACCTGTGGACCCAGCCGGACGACAGCAAGGGCAACCCGAACCTGTTCGGCACGATCTGGCGCCGCACCAACTCGCGCGCCACGCAGACCGACAGCTTCGTCAACCAGACCAGCGTCACCGGCGAGCTGGAGACCGGCCCGCTGCGCCACAGCTTCACGGCCGGCGTGGAATACAGCGATGAGAAGACCGTACGCGGCAACTACGTGATCGGCGACGTGGTGCGCCCGAACGGCCAGACCACCGGCGGCACCAACAACCCGGTCACCGGCAACCAGAGCTGCCCGACCACCGGCGCGGCCACCGGTTACAACTGCACCGACCTGACCAACCCGAACCCGAACGACCCGTGGTCGGCGACCCACACCGTCACCCGCAGCAACCCGCTCAACGATGCGCGCCAGACCACCCGCACCACGTCCGCCTATGTGTTCGACACCATCAGCTTCAGCGAACAGTGGATGCTGAACCTGGGCGCGCGCTTCGACGACTACAGCACCCACCTGTTCAGCCCGACCGCGGCGGCCAACGCGCAGCACCTGCGCAACGACACCTCGTTCTGGAATGGCCAGGCCGGGCTGGTCTACAAGCCGGTCGCCAACGGCAGCATCTACCTGTCGTGGGGCACCTCGTCCACGCCGGTGGGCGTGGATGCCGGCGACGGCGCCGACGGCATCACCGCCACCATCAAGGATCTCGAACCGCAGCGCAGCCGCAACATCGAGCTGGGCACCAAGTGGGACCTGTTCGATGCCCGCCTGTCGCTGACCGGTGCGATCTTCGAGACCGAGATGACCAACGCGCGCGTGCTCAGCGACGCGGGCACCACCCAGAACGCGGGCCGCAAGAAGGTCAAGGGCGCCGAGATCGGCTTCAGCGGCACCATCGTGGAGGGCTGGCAGGTGTTCGGTGGCTACACCTACCTGGATGCGGTGGTCGAGGACAACGGCTTCCTGCTGGTCAACGGCGTGTACGTGCCTTCGCCGTACAACGGCAACCAGTTCCCCAACACCGCCAAGCACAGCGCCAGCCTGTGGACCACCTGGGCCCCGTCGTTCGTGCCCGGCCTGAGCCTGGGCGCCGGCGCCAACTACGTGGACAAGGTGTACGGCAACGTCAACAACACCAAGTGGGTGCCGTCGTACACCCGCTGGGACGCGATGGTGGGCTACCAGTTCAACCCGCGCTACAGCCTGCAGTTGAACGTGCAGAACCTGACCAACAAAACCTACTTCACCAAGGCGTACGCTTCGCACTTCGCCGCCATCGCGCCGGGCCGTTCGGCAACGCTGGCGTTCAACTTCAAGTTCTAAGCCACACGCCACCTCCCGCGCGCCTGCGCGGGAGGTGTTGGAGCCGACCATGCTGCTGCACATTCCCGACGTTCTCACCGCCGAGCAGGTCAGCCTGGCCCGCCGGCAACTGGCCACCGCCGGCTGGACCGACGGGCGCCTGACGGCGGGCTATCAGTCCGCGCAGGCCAAGCACAACCTGCAGTTGCCCGAGGCCGACCCGGCCGCCCGCGCGATCGGCTCGATCATCCTCGACGCGCTCGGCCGCAACAGCACCTTCTTCTCCGCCGCACTGCCGCGCCGCATCTTCCCGCCGCTGTTCAACTGCTACCAGCCGGGGCAGACGTTCGGGTTCCATGTGGACAACGCCGTGCGCTACGACTACAGCGCCGCCGGCCAGCCGCAGCCGGTGCGCACCGACCTGTCGGCCACCCTGTTCCTGAGCGATCCGGACGAGTACGAGGGGGGCGAACTGGTCATCGAAGACACCTACGGCAACCAGCGGGTCAAGCTGCCGGCCGGCCACATGGTGCTCTACCCCGGCACCAGCCTGCACCAGGTCACCCCGGTCACCGCCGGGGCGCGGCTGGCGTCCTTCTTCTGGATCCAGAGCATGCTGCGCGACGACGGCCAGCGCCGCCTGATGTGGGACCTGGACGTGTCCATCCGCCGCCTCACCCACGATCACCCCGAACACCCCGCGCTGGTCAATCTCACCGGCGTGTATCACAACCTGCTGCGGCAGTGGGCCGATGTCTGAGCCAGCAGGCGGCGCGCTGGACGCCGATGCGCTGGCCGCCCTGATGCAGCGCGATCCCGCTGCGGCGCTGGCCGTGCTGGACGCCACCGCGCAGCGCGGCGACGCGCAGGCGCAGTTCCTGCTTGGCCAGGCGCGCATGGAAGGCCGCGGGCTGGCGCAGGATGCCGCCGCCGCCGTGCTGTGGTTCGAGCGCGCCGCCAACGGCGGGCTGGCCATCGCCGCCAACATGCTGGGGCGCTGCCATGAGCTGGGCACCGGCACCCCGGTCAACCTGGAACTGGCCGTGGTCTGGTACCGCCGCGCCGCCGAGGCGGGGCTGGACTGGGGCCTGTACAACCTGGCCAACCTGGTGGGCACCGGGCGCGGCACCGCACGCGACGAGCGCGCCGCGTACGCGCTGTACCTGCAGGCAGCCCAGCGCGGGCATGCCAAATCAATGAACCTGGTGGGCCGCTGCCTGGAAGACGGCATCGGCGTGGCGGCCGACCCCGCCGCCGCCCCGGCGTGGTACCGGCGTTCGGCCGAGGCCGGCGACTTCCGCGGCCAGGCCAGCCATGCCTCGCTGCTGCTCGCGGCCGGCCAGGTGGACGCAGCAGTGAGCTGGCTGCAGCGCGCGCTCGCCACCGGCAGCCCGTCGTTCCAGGCCCATATCCGCCCGCTGCTTGCCGCCTCCCCGCATGCGCAGGTCCGCGCCCTGCTGGACGACGGCAGCGTCTGACTACAGTCGCAAATCATTCGCATTTGCGTCGGATAACCAATCTCACCTACAATCCCGCCGCCCCACGCCCCACCCTGCGCCGCTGGCCACCCGCCTGCGCCGCCGCCGGCGCGTGGCTGTCGGGCCGTAGCCTCATCCAACGCCGTCCAGGAAATCGACTTGCGCCATCCGCACCGCCACCGCAGCTTCGCTCCCGCCATGCGCGGGCAGCGTCCGGCGTTGGCCACGGTGCTGGCCTGGCTGGCCCTGCTGTCGATGCTGCTGGCCATCCTGCCGATGCTCGGGCACGCCGTGCCCGGCAGCGCGCACCTGGTGCAGGCGCCGATGGAAGAACGCCTGCCCGGCGGCGGCGAATCCGCCCCGCAGGAAGAGGCCCCGGCCAAGCCGCGCCGGCTCGCCAGCGCGCGCGCCGCCGTTGCACCGCCTCGGGTCCCGTCCGCCACCGCGGCAGACGGGCTGGACGCCCTGATGGCCACGCTGGTGGCCGCGCCACCGCAGGTGGCCCCCTCGATCGATTCGGCACCGGCCACGCCGCTGCCTGCTGCCCCCGGCCTGCGCGTCCAGCGCGGCCAGGCGCCCCCGCAGGGCTGATACCGGTCACGGCCGACGCCACCGCGTCGCGCTGCCGGTACCACCGCTGCCTGCCCGCCTTGCGGGCGCTTCCCTGATCCCCTGCAGGTGCCGAGGCCGATGGCCCGGGCCCGCGCATCCGTCTTTCTTTCGAGGTATTGCTCATGGCCCTGCGCCAGCGTCGCCGCACGTCCCTGTCCCGCCACACCCTGTCCATCGCCCTGCTCAGCGCGCTGTCGGCGCCGGCCTTCGCCACCGGCAGCGGTGCCCCGCAGACCCTGGACAAGGTGGTGGTCACCGCCTCGGGCTTCGAACAGAAGATCACCGATGCGCCGGCCAGCATCAGCGTGGTCAGCCGCGAAGAACTCAGCAAGCGCCCGTACACCAGCCTGGTCGACGCGCTGCGCGACGTCGAAGGCATCGACGTGGGCATGGAAACCACCGACAAGAACGGCCGCGCCACCATCTCCATGCGCGGCATGCCGTCCGAATACACCCTGGTGCTGATCGACGGTCGTCGCCAGAGCAATGTCGGCCAGCTGTACCCGAACAACTTCGGCGGCGGCCAGTTCGCCTACCTGCCGCCGCTGGATGCCATCGAACGCATCGAAGTGGTGCGCGGCCCGATGTCCACCCTGTACGGCTCGGACGCGATGGGCGGGGTGATCAACATCATCACCCGCCGCAACCAGGACACCTGGCACGGCTCGGTCACCCAGGGCTTCACCGTGCAGCAGGACGACCAGTTCGGCGATGCGCGCACCACCGACGTGTACCTGAGCGGCCCGCTGGTCAAGGACCGCATCGGCCTGTCGGTGCGCGGCAGCTACTACGATGCCAAGGCATCCAACCCGGAATGGGATGACCTGCCGCTGCCCGATGGCACGCTGTGGGCACGCAGCATCGGCTTCGGCGGCGGCGGCAAGGCCGTGGCCAACACCAACTGGAACACCGGCCTGCGCCTGAGCTTCACCGTCAATGACGACCACGATCTGTGGCTGGACTACGACGTCTCGCGGCAGAAGTACGACAACAGTGAAGGCCAGACCGGCACGCTGGACAGCCTGGCCAGCCTGTGGCGCGTGGGCAATGCCACCATTCCCAACCCGAACGGCACCGGTACCACCACCCGCCGCGTGGTGCAGCCGCGCGTGGGCTATACCGCCTACCAGCGCTATGAGCGTGACCAGCTCGCGCTGACCCACCAGGGCCGTTACGACTTCGGCACCTGGCAGACCACGCTGACCCACACCACCAGCAACAACCTCGGCCGCTCGCTGCCGCTGACCCTGGACGAGCGCGCCGACCTGCAGACCCTGTGGAACGACGTGTGCCGCCGCACCGGCGCAGCCAACAACTGCGCCGCCGGCCGCGGCAACGCGCTGACCGCCCTGAACCCGGCCGAGCTGGCGCGGCTGCAGGCCTTCCTGCCGCGTCCGCTGCGCACGATGGAACTGGAAGGCATCGTGCTCGACACGATGCTGGACATGACCTTCGGTGCGCACAAGCTGACCGTGGGCGGCCAGTACACCGACACCGACATGACCGACGGCGTGTTCGGCATGGACGGCAACGGCTACCAGGACAACGTGAAGCAAAAGCACCGCATGTCGTCGGTGTTCGCCGAGGACAACTGGTCGCTGACCGATACGCTGACCGCCACCGTCGGCCTGCGCTACGACCACCACAACATCTTCGGCAGCCACCTCAGCCCGCGCGGCTATCTGGTGTGGAACGCCAGTGACGCGTGGACCGTCAAGGGCGGCGTGAGCACCGGCTACAAGACGCCGCGCCCGGACCAGCTGTTCCCCGGCGTCACCGGTTTCGGTGGCCAGGGCGTGCTGCCGCTGGTGGGTTCGCCCAACCTCAAGCCGGAAACCAGCACCAACTATGAGCTGGCCGCCTACTACGAAGGCGCCGACTGGGGCTTCAACGTCACCGGCTTCTTCAACCAGTTCGACGACAAGATCGCCAGCGGCGGCACGTTCCCGAACTGCGAGGTCGCCCCGGCTGGCGGCGGCTACTGCGTGGACGTGGGCCCGGGCTGGGCCGAGCTGGGCTACAGCACGTTCACCCAGAGCGTGAACGTGGACAAGGCCGAAACCAAGGGCGTGGAAGCGGCCGCGTACGTGGACCTGCGGGACAACCTGCAGCTGCGCGGCAACTACACCTACACCCGCTCCGAGCAGACCAGCGGCGTGGACAAGGGCAAGCCGGTGGGCGGCACCACCACCCCGGCCCGGCACATGGCCAACGCCAGCCTGAACTGGCAGATCAACGACGCGGTCAGCCTGTCGCTGACCGGCGAAGGCCGCTACGACCGCTACCGCGACACCCTGGTGACCAACGTCGGCGGCGTGAGCACCTCGCAGGTGCGCTACTACGAGGACTACACCCTCTTCCACCTCGGTGGCAGCTGGAACATCACCCCGTGGCTGACCCTCAACGCACGCGTCAACAACCTGTTCGACAAGGACTTCGTGTCCCAGTCGTGCGTGCTCATCAGCGACAGCGAGTACAACTGCGTGGATGACTATGCGACCAAGGACCAGCGTCGCAGCTACTGGATGTCGCTGAACGCGAAGTTCTGAGGCGCCGCCCGACCAACGGTCGGGCGCTGGTGGGTGCCGACCGTTGGTCGGCACACCCCTCCCGCCCAAAATTGCGAACCATTCTCATCAATGGTGTAATTCGCCATTCAGTTCCTCATCCCCTGCCTGTGGCCACTCCCCCCTCCAGCGTGCAGCAACAACAAAGCCGCGGCTTCTGGCTGCGCACGCTGCACCAGTGGCACTGGATCAGCTCAGCCGTCTGCCTGATCGGCATGCTGTTGTTTGCCGCCACCGGCATCACCCTCAACCACGCGGCCAAGATCGAAGCCAAACCGGTAGTAGTCAGCCAGCAGTTGACGCTGCCGGCCGACCTGCTGGGCACGCTCGGCGACCGCGCCGACGGTCATGCCCCGCTGCCGCGCAAGGCCAGCCGCTGGCTCGATGCCCAGTTGGGCATCGCCATCGGCCGCCGCCCGGCCGAGTGGTCCGATGGCGAAATCTATCTCTCCATGCCCAGCCCCGGCGCCGACGCCTGGCTGAGCATCGACCGCGACTCCGGTGCCGTGGAATACGAATCCACCGCGCGCGGCTGGGTCTCCTATTTCAACGACCTCCACAAGGGCCGCAACGCCGGCCCGGCGTGGGGCTGGTTCCTGGACATCTTCGCCGTTGCCTGCCTGGTCTTCTGCATCACCGGCCTGTTCCTGCTGCACCTGCACGCCCGCCAGCGCCGCATGACCTGGCCGCTGGTCGGGCTGGGCCTGCTGGTGCCGCTGCTGATCGCCCTGATCCTCATCCATTGACCGTTTTCCTTTCCGGAGCCGCACCATGCGCGTCACCCTGACCATTGCCCTGAGCGGCCTGCTGGCCACCTCGCCGGCCTATGCCACCACGCTGGACATCAACGTCGAGGTGCCCAAGCTCAACGTCGCCGAGTACCACCGGCCCTACGTCGCGGTGTGGCTGGAAGGCGCCGACCAGAAGGTCGCCGCCAACCTGTCGGTCTGGTACCAGCAGACCAGCAACAGCGAAGGCCACGGCACCAAGTGGCTGCCCGACCTGCGCCAGTGGTGGCGCAAGAGCGGCCGCACGCTGGACGTGCCGGTGGACGGTGTCACCGGCCCGACCCGCCCGGTCGGCAAGCACGCGCTGTCGTTCTCCGACAAGCAGCCGGCACTGAAGGCCCTGGCGCCGGGCAACTACACGCTGGTGGTGGAAGCGGTGCGCGAAGTCGGCGGCCGTGAACTGCTCAAGATCCCCTTCACCTGGCCTGCCACGTCCGCACAGACCGGCAAGGCCCAGGGCAGCACCGAGCTCGGCCTGGTCACGCTGTCGGCCAAGCCCTGATTCTTTCCCTTTCCCTGGAGTTTTTGATGAAGCGCACGCTCGTCCTAGCCGCCGCCCTGGCCGCCGCCCTTCCGTTCTCCGCCCTGGCCCACAAGGCCTGGCTGCAGCCCTCGCAGACCGTCATCGCCGGCAACAACCCGTGGATCACCGTCGATGCGGCCGTGTCCAACGACCTGTTCTACTTCAACCACGTGCCGCTGCGCCTGGACAACCTGGTGATCACCGCACCGGACGGCACCACCGTGCAGCCGCAGAACGCCTCCACCGGCAAGTTCCGCAGCGTGTTCGACGTTGAGCTGACCCAGCAGGGCACCTACCGCCTGGCCACCGTCAACAACGGCCTGTCGGCCACCTGGGACGAAGATGGCAAGCCCAAGCGCTGGCGCGGTACCGCCGCCACCTTCGCCAGCGAAGTGCCGAAGAAGGCCAAGAACCTGAAGGTGTCGCAGTCGGTCGGCCGCGTGGAAACCTTCGTCACCAACGGCACCCCGAACGACACCGCACTCAAGCCCACCAAGCAGGGCATCGAAATGGTTGCGCTGGCCCATCCCAACGACCTGGTTGCCGGCGAGCCGGCCTCCTTCCGCGTGCTGGTCGATGGCAAGCCGCGCGCCGGCCTGGCATTCGAGATCACCCGCGGCGGCACGCGCTATCGCAACGCCCAGGACGAGATCAAGGTCACCACCGACAAGAAGGGCGAGTTCACCGTCACCTGGCCCGAGGCCGGCATGTACTGGCTGGAAACCGGCACCGAAGACAAGAAGGTGTCCGTCAAGCAGGCCAAGACCCGCCGCCTGAGCTACGTCGCCACCCTGGAAGTGCTGCCGCAGTAACCGTACGCCGGGCCCTGCCCGGCGTGCCTGCCCTTGCCCATGAACGACACGCTCCTCGACATCGCCAGCCTCGGTGGCCACAGCATGGGCACCACCTGGCAGGTAAAGCTGGCGGTGGCGCGTACGCGCGACCTGCACCCGCTGCATGCCGGCATCCAGGCCCAGCTCGATGCCGTCGTGGCGCAGATGAGCACCTGGGAATCCGGCAGCGACATCGCGCGGTTCAACCGCGCCGATGCCGGCCACTGGCAGGCCCTGCCGCCGCTGTTCGACACCGTCGTGCAGTGCGCGCTGGACATCGCCCGGCGCAGCGGCGGTGCCTTCGATCCCACCGTCGGTCCGCTGGTGGCGTTGTGGGGGTTCGGCGCACACGCGCAGGCCCAGCGCGTGCCCGACGCGCAGACCCTGTCCGCCACGCGTGCACGCTGTGGCTGGCAGCGCCTGCGGCATGAACCCGGCCGGCTGTACCAACCCGGTGGTATGGAACTGGACCTGTCGGCGATCGCCAAGGGCTTTGGCGTGGACCAGATCGTCCATTGGCTGCGCCAGCAGGGCGTGCAGGCGGCGCTGGTGGAAGTGGGCGGCGAACTGCATGGCTACGGCCGCAAGCCCGACGGCCAGCCGTGGCGCGTGCTGGTTGAATCAGCGCCGGAAGACGATGCGCAGGCGACCCATCCGCCCCGTGTGCTGACGCTCGACAACCGCGCCGTTGCCACCTCGGGCGACCGCTGGCATCACTTTGAACAGGACGGCGCGCAGTTCAGCCACACCCTGGACCCGCGCAGCGGTGCGCCCGTTGCACGTGCGGCTGCCGCCGTCACCGTGGTGGCCCCCGATGCGATGCACGCCGATGCGTGGGCGACCGCCCTGACGGTGATGGGCCTCGACGAGGGCCTCGCCTTCGCGCGTGCCCACGATCTGGCGGCCCGCTTTGTAACCCGTGGCGTGCAGGGCATCGACGAACACCTGAGCCCGGCCTTCGCGCAGCTGCTCAACGATGATGCGGCAGGCGCGGCATGAAATTGCCCTCGCGCGCCGTACTTGGCAATACCGCCGTGATCGCACTGCTGGTGCTGGCGGCAGGGTGGCTGCTGGGCCTGCACCAGCAGGAAGCGTGGTGGCAGAGCGCACCGCTGCCCGCGCACTGGCGTTGGGCCGTCGGCAGCGTGGTGGCGTATGCGGCGCTCTGCGCGGTGGTGTGGTGGCGTGGCCGTCCGCGCGACGACATCGCCAGCGACGGCGGCCCACCGCCGATCCTGCTCGTCTGGTCCAGCCAGACCGGGTTTGCCCAGCAGCTGTGCGAACGCAGCGCCGACGCCCTGCGTGCAGCCGGCGTGGCGGTGCGCGTCCGCGGCCTGCACCAGATCGACGTGGCCACGCTGCAGCAGGCCACGCAGGCACTGTTCATTGTCAGCACCACCGGCGAAGGCGATGCGCCCGACCACGCGTTGCCGTTCCTGCGCCGGGTGATGCCGCAGGCGCTGGCCCTGCCCGGGCTGCACTACGGTGTACTGGCGCTGGGCGACCGCAGCTACGGGCATTTCTGCGCATTCGGACACCAGCTCGATGCGTGGCTGCGCCAGCACGGCGCGCACCCGTTGTTCGATACCGTGGAGGTGGACAACGCCGACCCCGCCGCGCTGCGCCACTGGCAGCAGCTGCTCGGCCAGCTTGGCGGTGCCGCCACCGACCTGCCCGACTGGACCCCGGCCGAGTACCGGCCGTGGCACCTGCGGGCACGCACGCTGGAAAACCCCGGCAGCCCCGGCACCGGCACCTGGCGGATCGCGCTGGTGCCGGCCGACGGCGCACTGCCGGCCTGGCAGGCCGGCGATGTGGTCGAGATCGGCCCCCGGCACGCCCCTGCCGACGTGGCGGCGTGGCTGACGACCCACGCACGCGACGGCGCCGCGATGGTCGGCGGCGAGCCGCTGTCGGCGCACCTGGCGCGCGCGCACCTGCCCACCCTGCCGGAGGCGGTGCCCGCCGACGACACGGCGCTGGTCGCTTCGCTCACGCCGCTGCCGCACCGCGAATACTCCATTGCCAGCATGCCCGTCGAAGGCCAGGTGATGCTGTTGCTGCGCCGCCAGCTGCGCCCGGACGGCACGCCCGGACTGGGCAGCGGCTGGCTCTGTGACCATGCTGCACTGGGCGGGCGCATCGACCTGCGTTTCCGCAGCAATCCCAATTTCCACCCGCCGTCGCCGCAGGCACCGTTGATCCTGATCGGCAACGGCACCGGCATCGCCGGGCTGCGCGCGCATCTGCGTGCGCGCATCGACGCCGGGGCGCGCCGCAACTGGCTGCTGTTCGGCGAACGTACCGCCGCGCACGACGACTTCTTTGGCGAGGACCTGCGCACGTGGCACCGCGACGGCTGGATCGAGCGCCGCGATACGGTGTTCAGCCGCGACGGTGGCGAGCACCACTACGTGCAGGACCGCCTGCGTGCGCACCTGGCCGAACTGCAGCACTGGGTCGCCGACGGTGCCACGATCCTGGTCTGCGGCAGCCTGCAGGGCATGGCCCCGGCGGTGGATGCGGTGATCGAACAGGCCCTGGGCCGCGAAGGCAAGGAAGCCCTGATCGTTGCCGGGCGCTACCGCCGCGACGTGTACTAGCCGGCGGCGACGCCAGCCGCCACGCGGATGGCAAGCAGTTCGCCACCGCCGTGCAATGCATAGCGCCGGCGCGGTCCTGCGCCCAGCCAGGCGGTATCGCCGGCCTGCAGCGGCGGCAGCGCCGGTTCGCCCTCGAATTCGGCCTGCCCGGCCAGCAGGTGGATCGCCCAGGCAGCGCCCGGTTCGCTGAAGAAGAACATGCTGCCCACCAGCGGGCGATGCAGCAGTTCGGCGCTCACCGCATCGCGGCGCCACATCAGGTTGAAATCGTGGGTGACACCGTCCACCAGCTCGCCACTCACCTCGGCCTCGCCGGCAAAGCGCAGCCGATCATGCGGCGGCATCAGCGTGTGCAGCGTGCCGTCAGCGAAGCGCAGGCGCAGCCCTTCACCGCGCAGCAGCACCAGTTCGCGCTCGATGCCGGGGAACGCGGAGAACGCGGCGTCCTGCTCGATCTCGGCGATCGACAGGCGCACCAGCCAGTCATCGTTGTCCGGCACGCGCAGGATCTCGCGGGTCCAGCCCAGGCCGTTGCGCCAGCGTTCGCGGCGGTATTCGACACTGGGAATCACGCGCGTGGCCGCGCTCAGGAAGGTATCGGTCGACATGCCGGCATTGTGCCTCAGCCGGTGCTGCCGCCGCAGTCCGGTTCGAGCAGACGGGAACGCGCCAGCCAGTCCTTGTCGGGGTAGTAGGCGAACACCATCGCCCCGCCGCGCAGGCTGTCGATCAGCGGTTTGGCTACCGTCAGCCGCACCGCCGGGCAGCCGAGGCTGCGACCGAGCCGGCCCTGCATGCGGGCGAAGGTGGGATTCACGTACGGCGCACCGTGGATGACGATCGCGCGGTCGCGCGCGTTGTCATTGAAGCCCGGCTCGAGGCCTTCCAGGCGCAGCGAGTAGCCGTTGCCGCCCATGTAGGTTTCCTTGGCGGTGAACGCGCCCAGGCTGGACATGAAACTGCCGTCGCGGTTGGAGAAATGCTCGGTGCGGTTGCCGCCGCTGTTGCGGCCATGCGCCACCCACTCTTCGAACAGCAGCGTCTGCCGGCTCAGGTCGAACACCCACATGCGCGGTTCGGTGGACGGACGCGAATAGTCGATCACGCTCAACCGCGCCGGGTCGACGCCGAAGTCCGGCCGACGCAGCGCGCAGGACATCGCCTTGGCCGCGAGCTGCAGCACGGTGCGATCGGCCGACGGTGCCGCACGCGCCAGCATCTCGGCCAACTGGGCCGGATCGTGCGCCGCAGGCCGCGCAGCGCCGGTTGCGGCAGGCGCAGCCGCCACCACGGGCATCCCGCCCGCGCCCGCCGAGGCAGACGCGATCAGGCCCAGCGCAGCAGCGGACAGGGCTTTCACAGCAGACATGGGCAACCACCAGCCAGGGAAGCAGTCCTTACAAGGTGGACCCCGGGGCGTCGGATTCCAAGACCGGCTGCAGGTTCTGTTCATCGGCCACCGGCCGTACCGCCGGCAGGCTGGTCACCAGCAGTGTGGTGCCCGGCACCAGCGCCCGGTACAACTGCTCGGCGAATGCCGGTGGCAGTGCCATCGGCAGGCTCGGCGTGGCCAGCAGGTCCGGGCTGGCGTTGCCCTCGCTCTGGCCAAGCAGCGGGTAGGCCGTCCACTTGTGCAGGCGCTGGTGCGCGTCCAGCGGGCTGGGCACATCCGAGTATCCCTGCTGCATCACAAACAGCGTGGTGCCCTCGAAGGCCGGCAGCGCCTTGGCTTCCAGCCGCGATTCGCCGATCAGCACGCCATCGCGCAGCACGTACAGGCGCTGGTCGTGCAGGCTGACCAGTATGCCGACCTGCCCGGACGGCGCCGCGGCGTCGTTCCAGTAATGGTCCGGCGCATCGGTGGTTTCGACCAGCGGTTTGCCGGTGCTGTTGACCGGCGCCAGCACCGCCGGATACGCCAGCGTCATCGGTGCGCTCTTGGCATCGGCCACCACCACCGTGTCGCCGCGCTTGGTCTCGCCGAACAGCTTCTGCGCGAACGCCTGCGGCAGCCGCACGCAGCCGTGCGACGCCGGATGCCCGGGCAGGCTGCCGCCATGCAGCGCGATGCCATCCCAGGTCAGCCGCTGCATGTACGGCATCGGCGCGCTGTTGTAGAGGTTGGAGCGGTGATCCTTGTCCTTCTGCAGGATGGTGAACACCCCGGTCGGCGTTTCATGCCCGGCCTTGCCCGAGCTGATGGTGCTCAGCCCAATGGCGATGCCGTTGCGGTACACGTACGCGCGCTGCTCATCCAGGCTGACCACCAGCACGATCGGCCCGGCCGGCGAAATCTCCGGATGCCAGAGGAACTCGCCGGGCTTGAGGTCGGTGGGGCCGCGTGCGGCCGGGGTGGCCGGCGCGGCGGAAGCAGGGGTGGGGGCGGGAGCTGCCTGTGCCACGGCAGCCATACCGACCACCACTCCTACCACCAGGCTCAACAGACGACGGCGTGTTCGCATTGCTTCATTCCCTTGCATGGACGCCGTGAGCCTACACGAACCGACCGTGGGATCAGATCAATCTGGCCGGATGCAGCGCTGCATGCCGGCCGGAGCCCCAGGCATCGGCCATGCCCGGCATCAACATGCCCGACACCGTCTCCACCGTGTCCGGCGAGTCGACCTCCGACGCCGGGAATGTCATCGCCATCGCTTCCACCAGGCGCTGCAGTTCCTGCCGGTGGTCGGTGGCGCGCGCCGTGGTGACCCCGGCCTTCGCGTTGATCTGCTGGGTGGTGTAGACCTGCCCGTTGGCCAGGGTCAGATGATCCAGCGCCTGGTCGCCCCCCAGGAAATGCCCGACCACCCGCATGCTGTTGTTGCTGTTGCCGGTGACCGACACCGTCAGATCGTCACCACTCCGCACGAAGCTGAGCTGGTTCCAGCTGGTGGCGGCGGTCAGCTGGATGCCGTCGTAGCCACCGCCGGTGTTGTCGATCACATCGCGCCCGGTGCCGAACAGGTAGATGTCATCGCCCGCGCCGCCGAGCAGCGTATCGTTCCCCGCCCCACCGTCGAAGGTGTCATTGCCACCGAGCCCGGACAGTGTATTGGCCCCGGTGTTGCCGGTCAGGCGGTTGGCCAGCCCATTGCCCGTGCCGGCAATGCCGCTGCTGCCGCTGAGCACCAGGTTCTCCACGTTGTCGGCCAGGGTGTGGCCGATGCTCGCCGTGACCTGGTCGATGCCCTCGCCCGCCAGTTCCTCGACCACATCGCCGGCGTTGTCCACCACATAGCGGTCGTCGCCGAGCCCGCCCACCATGCGGTCGGCACCGCCGCGGCCATCCAGCAGGTCGTTGCCGGCCAGGCCCTCCAGCTGGTTGGCACGGCTGTTGCCCGTCAGAGTATTGTCCAGCGCGTTGCCGGATCCATCGATCTGCGCGTTGCCGGTCAGGGTCAGCCGTTCAACATGATCGCCGAGCGTGAAGCTGGTCGACGCATTGACCAGATCGTTGCCTTCGCCTGCACGCTCGATCACGCGGTCGTCCCAGTCCGCGACCGTATAGGTGTCGTCGCCGGTGCCGCCGTACATGGCATCCAGCCCGGCCCCGCCGTTGAGGGTGTCATTGCCCGCCAGGCCGAAGATGCGGTCGTCGTCGGCGCTGCCGTTGAGCGTATCGGCGCCGGCGGTGCCGGTCAGCTGCCTGTAGACCGACAGCCCCAGGTAGGCCGTGGCGGCCTGCCCCCAGCTGTCGGTGGCGGTGAGGCTGACGGAGCCGTCGTAGTAGGGCGCATCCGGCACCAGGCCACTGAACGTCAGCGTGGCCGCATCGAAGCTGAGCCAGCTCGGGAGCCGGTCGACCTGGAGTGACAGCGACTCGCCGGGTTCGTTGACAAGGAAGCCGGGCGGCAGCGAGAAGCTGAACGTCTGGCCACGGATTGCCTCCATGTCCACCGGAACGCTGCTGAACACCGGCGCCCGGTTGACCTGCACATGGTCGTCGATGCGCCATACGGTGCCATCATCGAAGTGGATCTCCTCCAGCGGCGACGGTGCACCGAACGCAACGTGGCTGGCGTCGGCGTAGATCGTCAGCACCTCGCTTCCCACGCGGATGTGCAGGCCGTGGGCAGTGTCCTGGCGGATGCTCACATCGGCGGTGGTGATTCCCGCACCGAACCGCAGTATGTCCACCTCACCAGGGCGGCCACTCAATTCGCTGATGCCATCGCTGCCGTCGCCCAGATTGTAGACGTACGTATCCGCACCCGCGCCGCCGTTGAGAAGGTCACCACCGCCGCCACCGGCAAGCACGTTGTCGGCCGCATTGCCGTCGATCACGTTGTAGGCGCCGTTGCCTGTTCCAACCCGCGCGCCCTGCTGCAGCACCAGGTTCTCCACCTCGTCCGGCAGTACGTAGTCGACGGAGGCGTAAACGGTGTCGATGAAGGCATAGGGCCCGGTGCTGGCGTACTCGACGACCTGGTCGCCGATCGAATCGACATAGTAGGTATCGCTGCCGGTGCCACCGGCCATGAAATCGTCGCCGGCGCCCCCGTCCAGGATGTCCGGATTGCGGCCATCCCCGCCCACCAACCGGTCATTGCCCTCATCCCCGTACAGGGCGACGCCGGACAGATTCGCGCGGAGCGTATCGTTGCCTGCGCCACCGCGCATGGTGCCGCCGGAATACTTGTAGCTCATCACGTTGTCCAGCGCATTGCCACGAATCTCGCCGACGTAACCGTTGCCTATGATGTTCTCGACATTGTCCGCAAGCTGGTACACCCCGGTTTCACCCATCGAAATCAGCTCGATGGTGTCAGTGCCTTCGCCGGCCAGCTCCACCACCACGTCGCTGCTGTCCACGTTGTAGGTATCGTTGCCCCTGCCGCCGCTCACCCGGTTGGATGCCGTGTTGACGCTGGTGCCGATGATGTTGTCGCGCTCATCGCCGACTACCGACAGCGCGGTAGTGCCGCGACTGTTGAACTCGCGGACCGCGCTGTCGAAGTGGAAATCGGTCTCCAGCGAACTGCGGATGTCGAACCGGGCGGCAGAGCGGACGACACCGCCGCCGAACGGCAGCTGTTCATATGCCTCCCAGGTATCGCCCGGATTGTCGACGACGATGCTGATGTAGCGCGTGCTGCCATCGACGTAGTAAACGTACTTGTCGGCACCGGCACCGCCATCGACCTGCATGCCGTGCGTCAGCATATTCATGCCGTTGCGTATCACCAGCGTGTTGTTGCCGGCATTGCCGTTGAGGGTGTGGAACTGGTTGTAGAAATTGGTGGTGAAATCCAGGTTCTCCACGTTGTCCGGCAGCGTGAAAAGGTTCGGCGTGATGCCGCTGAGATACAGCGTGTCGTTGCCTTCGCCGGCCAGTTCTATGACGTTCTCCACATCGTAGTAGGCATCGTCGCCGAGACCACCGAAGGCGACATCGTTGCCCTCGCCGCCCTCGATTCGGTCATCGCCTGCGCCGGCATCAAGGGTGTCGTCGCCGTCCAGACCCTGCAGCCGATCGCCGGCGCGCGTGCCGACGATCATGTCGCTGCCGGCGGTTCCACTGCTGATCACCGACCCGTCCTGGAACACCACCTTGTGACGCCCACCGGACAACGCGAAGTTCTCCAGGCGCAGGTGGTCGTGCCAGGTTTCGAAACTGGTGTCGCCACGGCCGAAATAGATCATCAGGTCGTTGCCGTAGTAGCTGATCAAACTGCCGGCGGCGGTGATGCCCTTGCCCATCACGATGGTGTCGTGGCCCGACTCGGGATCGTCCAGCCCCAGCACCTGATCGCGCCCGTACCCGGCTTCGAAAATGTAGGTGTCGTCGCCTTCGCCACCGCGCAGGTTGTCGTCGCCGGCACCCCCGATCAGCGTGTCGTCGCCTTCATCGCCACCGAGGTAGTCGTTGCCGTCGCCGCCCTGGAGGTTGTCGTTGCCGGCATCGCCCGAGAGGTTGTCGTTGCCGGCATCGCCCCGAAGGGTGTCATTGCCGCCCTGTCCGGCCAGCACATCATCGCCGGCACCGCCCTCGAGGCGGTCACTGCCAAGCCCACCGACCAGCTGGTCCGCCCCAGCACCGCCCACCAGCGTATCGTTGCCATCCTGACCGTACAGGTAGTCGCCGCCGTCGCCACCGATCAACTGGTCGTTGCCGGCCCCACCCTGCAGTTCGTCGTCACCGTCATTGCCATACAGGGTGTCGCTGCCTTCATCGCCCCATAGCCTGTCGGCGCCGGCGCCACCGTGCAGCTGGTCGTTGCCCGCGCCGCCCACCAGTTGGTCATTGCCCGCGCCCCCGTACAGCTCGTCGGTGCCGTCCTCGCCGAACAGGATGTCGTCGTCGTTGCCGCCGTCGAGGTAATCGTTGCCGGATCCACCCTGCAGCTTGTCGTCGCCGTCATCGCCGAAGAGGCGGTCGTTGCCGTGGTGCTGCGCGGCGAACTGGGATTCCACGCCATCGCCCAGCAGCAGATCATCATCACTGCCACCGTGGATGACGTCATCGCCGCCAAGGCCATAGACGGTATCCTTGCCCTCATCCCCGTAGATCTCGTCATCGCCGTGTTCGCCGGGCGCGATGACCAGCGAATCGCCGGTGATGATGTCATCGCCGGTGCCGCCGTACAGGAAGTCGCTGCCGCCATCGCCGTAGATCTCGTCGTTGCCACCGCCGCCGTAGATGGTGTCGCTGCCGGACACGACCGGCTGCTCGATCATGTACTGCAGCCCGTAGTCGAGACGATCGCCGGACAGCACGTCGTTGCCTTCACCGCCGTCGATCAGGTCGTTCCCGCCCTGCCCGTAGATGAGATCGCGCCCCAGGCCGCCGGCCAGGATGTCATCGCCTGCCGCATTGGCGGCGCTGGACTGGATCGTCCCCATGAACCGGAACGAATTGCTGCCCGCGGTCAACGTATCGCCGAGGATGATGTCGTCGTCGTCGCCGCCGTCGATGGTGTCATCGTCATGCCCGCCCACCAGCAGATCGGAGCCTGTTCCGCCCAGGATGCCGTCGTCACCCTCGCCGCCGTACACCATGTCGTCGCCGGCGCCGGCGTCCACCAGGTCATCACCGTTGCGGTACGTCTCCAGGCCCGGATGGACCCAGATATCGTCGGTATCCGGGTTGCCGTCTTTCGGGCCGAAGGCCACCACGTCGAAGAAGGCCAGGCGCTGGTAGGCGTTGGTGACGTCGTAGGGCACGTTGTTGACGCCCGTGTAGTTGCCCGCATAGGCGTACCAGCCATTTCCGTAGCTCATGGTCGAGCTGTCCGCCGCCAGGCGCGCCTGGGTCTGGGCGCGACCGGCATAGCCATCATGCTCCGCCCACTTGGTGACGTCCCACGCCACGCCGTAGTTCAGGATGATGTCGTTGCCGCTGCCGCCGTCGATCTGGTTTGCGCCGGCACCGCCCAGCAGCAGGTCGTTGCCGGTGCCACCGTCGATGTAGTCGTCGCCGTAGCCGCCGTCGATGCCGTCGTTGCCTGCGCCCGCGAAGATCACATCGTCGCCGCTGTGCGGGGTAGCGGCATCCTTGTCGCCATCGCTGCCGATCAGGTCATCGTCGCCGCCTACCGGGTAGGACCCCGGCCCGCCACCAGGGCCGCCATCGTCTTCCTCGTCCTCCAGCGTGATGCCCAGCGCGCCGCTGACGAAATTGTTGATGCGCAGCGAGCCGTTGACGATCAGCGTAGTGCCATCCAGCTGGTAGATCAGATCGCCCTTGCGGTACTGCCCGGCCGGGGCATCCTTGGCGCGCTTGCCACCGCTGAGAATGCCCACGCCGTTGATTGCGACCCGGCCCAGGCCATCGCTGTCCTCGATGGTGTCCTGCCAGTCGGCGATGTAGAAGTCGTTGCCCGCACCGCCCCGCAGCAGATCCACGTCCGCCCCGCCATCCAGGCGGTCGTCGTCGTCACCGCCATCCAGGGTGTCGTTGCCATCACCACCGTAGAGATGGTCTATGCCGATGCCGCCATCGAGGGTATCCACACCGCCCTCCCCCCACAGCTGGTCGTTGCCGCCACCGCCGAATAGGGCATCGACTCCCCCACCGCCGTACAACTGGTCCTTGCCGCCCAGTCCCTGCAGCACGTTTGCACCGGCGTTGCCGCGGATCACGTTGTTTTCGCCGTTGCCCAACCCGTCGATCGCCGCCGTTCCGGTCAGGGTGAGGTCTTCCACGTTGGCGGTCATCACGTGGCTGCGGCTGCTCTCCACCCGGTCGCGGCCGGCACCGGCGGCCTCTACGATGCGATCGCCAACATCGTCGACGATGTAGATGTCGTCGCCGGTGCCGCCGTACATCGTATCGGCGCCAGCGCCACCGTCCAGGTAGTCGTTGTCGGCGCCACCGTACAGCGCGTCTGCCGTTGCCAGGCCAAACATGCGATCGTCGCCGGCCCCGCCCACACCGACCACGCCGTTGACCATGTAGTCGCTCAGCTGGCGATGGTCCTCCAGGTCGTCGTTCATGGTGCCGTTGCGGATATGGGCCAGGTCCAGCGTGTCCGATTCCTGGGTGCCGTACAGGATCGGGCGGTTCTGGTCATCAAGAAAGCGGGTGGCACCGGCGACGAACAACTGGTCGGCCAGCGCGGCCACCTCGACCGCCTGGAACGCCAGGGACGGGTCCGGCCAGACCGCAGTCTGCGTGTCGGCGATCAGGTCGGCCATCGTATAGGTGCGCCGTGGCACCGCCTTGCCGAACTCGATCGTGACCTTACGGCCGATCCCCGACGGGTCCACCATTTCTTCCAGCTGCAGGACGTTGTTGGCCAGTTCGGAGACCATGCCTCCTTCGAAATCGAAGTTGTCGC
Organism: Stenotrophomonas sp. LGBM10; assembly: GCF_046736075.1. Lineage (GTDB taxonomy): Bacteria > Pseudomonadota > Gammaproteobacteria > Xanthomonadales > Xanthomonadaceae > Stenotrophomonas. The sequence goes on along the minus strand of NZ_CP177163.1, from coordinate 3,384,945 downwards.
CGTCGCGCGGCTCGATGGCGAAACCCTCGATGCTGCGCTCACCGTTGGGGCCCACGACGAACACCGCATCCTCGGCGATCTTGAAATCCGTCGTCGCCCAGATGTAGCTGCGCTCGACATAGTTGTCCTTGCCGTCGTCGTAGAACGACTGGCGCAGCGTCAGGCCATAGCTGGTGAGCCCAAGCAACGCGGCAATCTGCGCCTTGGTGTAGCGCCCCGGCGCCAGGCCGCTCGTCGCCGAGCCCTCCGGCGGCGCGAAGAAGTCGTTCACCAGCTGGAATTTGGGGGCCGTCGCGAAGCGCCCCGCGCCCTGGGTCATGTAGTGGATGACGTCCACTTCGATGGTGACACCCGGGCCTTCCGCGCGGATCAGCGCAGGATCGGTCCTGTCGGCCGGCGGATCGTCGGTGCCGTACAGGAACAGATTGGTCATCGCTTCCTTCGAGATATGCGTGTACATCCGTTTCTCCTGGACCTGCATGGGATGGGGGAAGCTGACTCAGCTCAGATCGTGACGACGTGCGCGCATCGATCCACAGTTACGAATCTTTCATGCATGACGCTGCGCAGCCGCCCGTTTTCGTGGAACCGGACGGGGTAGCGCAGGCGCACGATGTAGAACTCCACACCGACCATGCGCGACAGCACCGATGGCGCATATCCCTCCCATCCGCGCGGAACGATCCGGCAGCCGTGGGGATGGAGCGCGATGAAGTCGTCCACGCCGGCAAAGCGCACCGGGTAGGCGGGCCGGCCACGCGTGACCGTGTCATTGCCGTGGGCGCCTTCCCGGCGCGACAGCTCGATGCTGGGCGGATAGGTCGCCAGGACATGGGCAATCGCGGCGCGCTGGATCTCCTGCGCAGGCACGATGCGCCGCTGCTCGAAGCAATAGCCGTTGTAGGCGAGCACGAGGGGCACGACGAAAACGACCTGAAGCAGCACGATGCTGCTGATCAGCAACGGGGTCCGGTTCAACACACGGCATCCCCGCGCACGACGGTGGATGTCCCGGCAACGGCCAGGTCAAGCGGTCTGCATTGCGCATACCACGACTGCATAACGTCCTTGCCATGCCGATCTGAAGTGCCCGCACGCGGACGCGCCGGGGGTGACTACGCTCGAATCACTACGCCCAACGCCCCCGGCCTGACAAAGAAATTGCCCGGCCATACGTCCTGTACGGTACCGGGCAATCTTCACATCCTTGTCGGCATCCCGCCTTCCCCCTTTCGCATCCTGCCAAATGGGTCCCGACCATGCTCCCTGCACTCGGTCGTTGTTCTATCCGCCATCCCATTCCCTTCCCGGGTCTGGATCCACCGTCCTGGTGGTGTCCTGCCTTCCGTTGGCGCCGCGTCCTTGCGGCATTCGCGTCCCTGCGGCGTCCGGTGCCATCGGGCGTCCTGCCCGGTTGGCCTGCCAGCGTCCTGCCGGTCTCCGGCAATCCTGTCCGTCAGCGCCTGGGTACGGAGCGCGGAGCCTCCTTCCGGGGAGGTTCCCCGGCGGGCATCGTCCTGATGCCTGCCGTCATCCGCTGTCGATTCCGTTCGACGGTTGCTGTCCCTATCCCCTTCACCCGAGTCAGATCCTCGACTCGAAGAAAAGGGCCGTGTTGTCGCCGGTATGCAACGATCGCCTCAGCCCGTCTGGGCCCTACGTTCGCCAGTCCCTGCTCCAGCATCGACGCATCGGCGGTATTGATGTCGATCCGGTCTGCCGCGAAGGCGGGCCACATCAACAGCATTCCCAGCGCGAGCGCCTTCCACGAAACCCAAGGCCCCACAGTGAAACTCCTTGTGACTTGGAATCAGTGCCTGCCGACATTCCCTTCGGCTGAAACAGTGTCCCGCGCCACATACACACAGCCTATCGTCCACTGCGCCTTCACGCAGCCGGCCAAATACCCGACGTGATGTAGGGAAATCCCTACCCCGGTCAGAGGCGTAGAATGTGAGGACTAGCCAATGCACTCGGAGCTTCAGATGGACAGCGCCAAACTCGGCCAATTCCTCAGTGACAAGTGGGACAACGACATCGTCCCGCAACTGGTCGATTACATCCGTATCCCCAACAAATCGCCGATGTTCGACGCTGATTGGGTCGCAAACGGCTATATGGAACAGGCGGTCACGCTGATGGAGACCTGGGCCAAGGCCCAGAACCTGCCCGGCCTGAACGTGGAGGTGGTGCGCCTGGAAGGCCGCACGCCGCTGATCCTGCTGGAAATCCCCGCCACCGGCGCCGAGACCGGCGACGACACCGTGCTGCTGTACGGGCACCTGGACAAGCAGCCGGAAATGACCGGCTGGGACGACGACCTCGGCCCGTGGGTGCCGGTGCTGCGCGACGACAAGCTGTACGGCCGCGGCGGCGCCGATGACGGCTATGCGATCTTCGGCTCGCTGGCTGCGGTGCTCGCGCTGCAGGAACAGGGCCTGCCGCATGCCCGCTGCGTGGTGCTGATCGAAGCCTGCGAGGAATCGGGCAGCTACGATCTGCCGGCCTACGTGGATCACCTGGCCGACCGCATCGGCAAGCCGTCGCTGGTGGTGTGCCTGGATTCGGGCTGCGCCAACTACGACCAGCTGTGGTGCACCACCTCGCTGCGCGGCCTGACCGGCGGCAACTTCTCGGTCAAGGTGCTCAACGAAGGTGTGCACTCCGGCGACGCCTCCGGCGTGGTGCCGTCCAGCTTCCGCCTGCTGCGCCAGCTGCTGTCGCGCATCGAGGACGAGAACACCGGCCGCATCCTGATCGACGGCATGAACGTGGAAATTCCGGCCGAGCGCCTGGAACAGGCCAAGCGCGCCGCCGATGTGGTGGACACCGCGATCTTCGAGAAATTCCCGCTGGTCGACGGCCTCAAGCCGATGAACGATGACCTCACCGAGCTGGTGCTCAACCGCACCTGGCGCCCGGCGCTGTCGGTGACCGGTGTGGACGGCATGCCGCCGCTGGCCTCGGCCGGCAACGTGCTGCGCCCGCATACCGCGGTGAAGCTGTCGCTGCGCCTGCCCCCGACCGCCGACGGCAAGACCTGCGGCGAACTGCTCAAGGAGGCGCTGCTGCGCGATCCGCCGAACGGTGCCGAAGTGACGCTGGATCTGGAAAAGGCGTCCACCGGCTGGAACGCACCGGCGATGGCGCCGTGGCTGACCAAGGCGATCGACGAGGCCAGCCAGACCTTCTTCGGCAAGCCGGCGATGTACATGGGCGAAGGCGGCTCGATCCCGTTCATGGGCATGCTCGGCGAGAAGTTCCCCGGCGCACAGTTCATGATCACCGGCGTGCTCGGCCCGCATTCCAACGCGCATGGCCCGAACGAGTTCCTGCACATCCCGATGGGCAAGCGCGTGACTGCCTGCGTGTCCAAGGTGATCAGCGAGCACTACGCGGCGAGCCTGCGCGGTGAGACCAGCGGTTCGCCGGTGGCTGCAGACAGCGGCACCCGCCACGGCGGCCACGGCTGCTGCTGACCCGTCCCGGTGACGGACGCAGCCTGCGCTTGGTAGGCTGCGTCCTTCTCCTGCGGGAAACGGCGTCATGAACAGTCTGTTCGGCAGCACCAGCTGGCTCTACATCATTCTGGTCGGTTTCATCGTCGGCCTGCTCGGGCGCTTCTTCATGCCGGGCAACAACCGCATGGGCTGTCTGCTGACCATCGTGCTGGGCATCGGCGGTGCGCTGTTTGCCGGCTGGTTCGGCCAGTACATGGGCTGGTATGCACGCGGCGAACCGGCCGGTTTCCTCGGTGCGGTGATCGGTGCCGTCGCGATCCTGGCCGTGCTGCGGCTGGTCAGCGGCAAACGCTGACCTCTCTCCCCTCCTTTCCTTCCGCGCGCCGTCCGGCGCCGCTTCGACGTACCCGTCCATGAACGATCCTGCTTCCGACCCGCTGCGCGCCGACCTTCGCCGGCAGTGGGCAAGTTCCATGCTCGGCGACCCGCACCTGGCGCTCGACCGCGCCTCGGTGGACGCCGGCTTCCGCAGTTACTGGCGTGCCACCAGCACGCGCGGCAGCCACATCGTGATGGACTCCCCGCCCGGGCTGGAAGACGTACGCCCGTGGCTGCGCATGCATGATCTGCTCGAACCCAACGACGTGCGCGTACCCCGCGTGTTCGAACGCGACGTCGAGCAGGGGTTCCTGCTGCTGGAAGACCTTGGCGGCCCCACGCTGGCCCGCCATATCGACGACGCCAACGCCGATGCCTGGTTCGACGCCGCCTTCGCGCAGCTGATCCGGCTGCAGTCGATTGCGGTACCCGAGGGCATGGGCAGCTTCGGCGAGGCGCTGCTGCAGCGCGACGCAGGCCTGTTCGACGAGTGGTTCCTGCAGCGCCACCTTGGCCTGGAACTGGACTGCGGCGAGCTGGAAGGCCTGCAGCTGGTGCATCGCCGCCTGATGGACAATGCACTGGGCCAGCCGCAGGTGCTGACCCACCGTGATTTCATGCCGCGCAACCTGATGCCGGTCGACGGCGGCCCCGCCGTGCTCGACTTCCAGGACCTGGTGCGCGGCCCGATCGCCTACGATCCCGTCAGCCTGTTCAAGGATGCGTTCCTGAGCTGGCCGCTGGCGCGCGTGGATGCCTGGCTGGCGCGCTACCACGCGCAGGCGCAGGCCGCCGGCCTGCCGGTGCGGCCGTGGCCGCAGTTCCTCCGCGATGCCGACTGGATGGGCGTGCAGCGGCACCTGAAGATCCTCGGCCTGTTCGTGCGCCTGCGCGACCGCGACGGCAAGGGCCATTACTTCGACGATGCGCCGCGCTTCATCCGCTACCTGGACGAGGTGCTGCCGCGCCACCCGGAACTGGCTCCGCTGCTGGCGCTGCTGGAAGACCGCATCAAACCCGCGCTGGCGCAGCTGGCGCAACCGCGGCCGGCGCGCGCATGAAGGCGCTGGTGTTCTGCGCCGGCAAGGGCGAGCGCATGCGCCCGCTGACCCTGCACACGCCCAAGCCGCTGCTGGTGGCCGGCGGCAAACCGCTGGTGGTGTGGCACCTGGAGCGCCTGGCTGCGGCCGGCATCAAGGAGGTGGTGATCAACACCTCGTGGCTGGGCGACCAGTTCGCGCCGGCGCTGGGTGACGGCACGCGCTGGGACCTGCGCCTGCACCTGATCGACGAAGGTCCGGTGCCCCTGGAGACCGGCGGCGGCATTCTCAACGCGCTGCCGGTACTGGGTGAGGCGCCGTTCCTGGTGGTCAACGGCGATGTATGGACCGACGTCGATTTCGCCGCGTTGCCGGTACACCCGCAGGGCGATGCGCACCTGGTGCTGGTCGACAACCCGGTGCAGCACCCGCGTGGCGATTTCATCCTGCACGACGATGGCACGGTTGGCGATGTGGGCGACGCGCCGCGCCTGACCTACGCCGGTGTCGGCGTGTTCCGCCCGGCCATCGTCGCTGGCTGGCGCGATGTCATCCCCGCCTCGGCAGGCACGGCGGCAACGCCACCGCAGTTCGGGCTGGCCCCGTTGATGCGTCATGCAATGGCCGGCGGCCGGGTCAGCGGGCAGCATCACCGCGGGCAATGGACCGACGTGGGAACGCCGGAGCGGTTGGCGGCACTGGATTCGGCGCTGGGTCTGCAGCCGCCGCGGTAAACCGCGTTACAGGCGGTGCGAGCCTTCTTCCACCACCTGGCGCAGGAACGGCACGGTGATGCGCCGCTGCGCGGCCAGCGATTCGCGGTCCAGCCAGTCCAACAGGCTCACCAGGCTGCCCAGTTCGCGCCCGGTGCGGGTCAGCAACCATTCGATGGCCGCCTCGTCGATGGCCAGGCCACGGCGCGCCGCGCGCTCGCGCAGCACGGCCGCGCGGCCTTCGTCGTCCAGCGGCTGCAGCACCACGCGCACGCACTGCTGCAGGCGCGAGCGCAGGTCGGGCAGGACCAGGCCAAGCTGGTCGGGCGCATGCTGGGCGGTGTACAGCAGCGTGATGCCGGCACTGCGGGCGCGGTTGTGGAAGTCGAACAGCGCCACTTCATCGTCGCGGTGGCCGGCGACGGCATCCAGGCCATCCAGTGCCACCAGATCGCGCCCTTCCAGCGACTCCAGCGCGGCACGGGTGCGCCCGACCACGGCCTTCAGCGGCAGGTAGGTGGGCTGCCGGCCCGCCTGCTCGGCCAGCGAACACATCGCCAGCGCCTGGTGGGTCTTGCCGGTGCCGGCCGCGCCTTCCAGATAGACCCAGTCCGACGCCGCGCCGATGGCGATGGCACGCAGCTGCGCCAGCGCCCCGTCAGGGGCACCGATGAAGGTTTCCAGGCGCTCGTCCTGCGGGTAGCGCAGGGCAAGCGGCAGCTGCGGGACCACGCTCACTGGCCGTCCGGATCCTTCGGCATCACGATCACCACGTCGGTCTTATCGATGTAGGAATCGAGCACGATTGCCGAGCGCTCACCGGCGTACAGCTCGCTTTCGCGGTAGCGCTGGTGCGCGTAGCGCAGCAGCACGTTGCTCACCGCCGCCACCGGCAGGGCAAGCAGCATGCCCAGGAAGCCGAACAGCTGGCCGCCGGCCATCACCGCAAAGATGACCGCCACCGGATGCAGGCCGATCTTGTCGCCCACGATGCGCGGGGTCAGCACGTAGCTTTCCAGCAACTGGCCCACGGTGAACACCACGCCCACCAGGATCAGCAGCTTGAGATCGAAGCCCTGCGCCTGCACCAGCGCGGCCACCACGGCCATCACGATGCCGGTGGTCGCGCCCAGGTACGGGATGAAGCTGATCAGACCGGCCACCAGGCCGATCAACAGGCCCAGCTTCAGCCCCACCAGCGACAGCCCGGCGGCGTACACCACGCCCAGTGCGATCATCACCAGGAACTGGCCGCGGATGAACGCACCAAGCACCTCATCCGACTCGCGGGCCAGGTTGGTGATGGTGCCGATGTGGTTGCGCGGGATCATCGACGCAACCCGCTCCACCAGCTTGTCCCAGTCGCGCAGGAAGTAGAACGCCAGGATCGGCAGCAGCAGGATGTTGACCACCCAGGTCACCATCGTGAAGCCCGAGCGCGAGACGTAGCCGAAGAAGGTCTTGGCGAAGCCGCCAGCCTGCTGCCAATGGCTGCGCACCCATTCGATCAGGCGGTCCGGGTCCATCCACTGCATGACTTCCAGGCCGGTCTTCTGCTCGAACCACGGAATGCCGGTCTGCATCAGCCACTGCTGCGCCTGCGGAACCGCCGCGATCAGGGTGGCGATCTGGCGCTCGATCATCGGCACCAGGATCAGCAGTGCCGCGGTGATCAGCAGGATCATCGCCACGAACACCAGCACTACGCCGGTGTTGCGAGAGCGGCCGGTGGCCTCGATCCGGTCGACCAGCGGGTCGCCCAGCCAGGCCAACGCCAGCGCCAGCACGAACGGGGTCAGGATCGGGCCGAGCAGCCAGATCACCCACCCCGCCGCCAGCGCCACCAGCACATATTTGAGGCGACGCAGGAACTGCGCGATTTCCGCTTCGGGGCTGAGGATCATCGCAGACGGTACTCGTTGCTGGCCGGCACGGGCGCGGCGGTGGGTTCATCGCCGTCAACCGGGACCGGCAGCGGCAGCGGTGCGACCGGCACCAGCACGCCATTGTCGCCGAGCATGCGGTTCAGGCCGGCCAGGCCGGTGGTCATCTCCAGCGCCAGCTCCAGGCGGTCGCCGGCAGCACGCACCGGCACCACGTTGCGCACCACCGGGGTCTCGCGCAGGCCGGCAGCCAGCCGCATGTAGTCCTCGGCGCTGTGGATGCCGGTCACCACGATCCTGTAGGTCCCGGCCGCGCCGGTGGCCGCACCGGCCTTGGCGTAGCGGCGCACCAGCGCGTCGGCGGCGCCGTCGGCACCGCCCGCCATCGCACGGCGGGCATCGCTGTCCTTGGTGGACCACTTGTTCAGTTCCTTGCCACCATCCACGAACACCCAGTCGGCCACCCAGCCGCCGCTCTTGTCGCGGTACAGCTTGCCCACCAGCTGCATCGGCGGGGCATAGCGCGCCGATGCACGGGCCACTGCGGCGGTGTCCTGGCGCCAGATCGCACCGACCAGGGCCTGCTCGGCCGCGCTGCCCGACGGCAGGCCCAGCTTGTAGCCGCGTTCAACCGCGCGGTTCAGCAGCGGGCGGGCCGCATTGGCCTGCTGCACGGTGACCAGGCGCGGGCCGGAGCCGTCGTCGATGGCCAGCCAGACCACCGGCTTGGGCCGCGGCTGCGGCCACAGCGGCAGGCCCAGGGCGCCGATCAGGCCGTCCACGTCATCCTGGCGGAAGCGCGCCACCAGCACCGTCCGGTAGCTGGGCGCGCCGCTGGCCGAGGTGCTCTGGTCCTGGCGGTAGTCGTAGCTGGCCACATAGTCCTTGGCCCCCCGCAGCGACTGCGCCACGCCCGGCCGGGCCATCACACCGCGGTCGCCGGAGAGCTTGGCCAGCACGTTGCCCAGCGCGCGCGCCAGGGCGCCATTGCGGTCGGCGTCGCTCTGGCTGTTGACCGGTACCTCCGCCTCATAGGCGCCCGAGGCGCTGGCGACATCGCCCTCGGTCCGCAGGCCACTCTGGGCCATCGTGGCCACCGGCAGGCACAGGGCGAGGAACATCACAAACAGGAGGCTGCGGCGCATCAGGACTTTCCATAGAGCGTATCCAGGGGGAATTGTTGCCCGAATAGGGCCTGTGCGCCAACGTGGCCTGTTAAAATCCCGCTTTCACCCCAGCGCAGCGCCCACGCCCGTGACCAACTCCCCGTCTTCGACCCCTCCTTCCCTGACCTACCGCGACGCCGGTGTCGACATCGACGCAGGCAACGAGCTGGTCGAACGCATCAAGCCGCTGGTCAAGCGCAGCTTCCGTCCGGAAGTGATGGGCGGCCTGGGCGGTTTCGGCGCCCTGTTCGACCTGTCCAACAAGTACCGCGAGCCGGTGCTGGTCTCGGGCACCGATGGCGTGGGCACCAAGCTGAAGCTGGCCCAGCAGCTGGGCCGTCACGACACCATCGGCATCGACCTGGTGGCCATGTGCGTGAACGACGTGCTGGTGCAGGGTGCCGAGCCGCTGTTCTTCCTGGATTATTTCGCCACCGGCAAGCTGGACATCGACACGGCCGCCGCCGTGGTCGGCGGCATCGCCAATGGCTGCACCGAGGCCGGTTGCGCGCTGATCGGCGGTGAAACCGCCGAGATGCCGGACATGTACCCGCCGGGCGAATACGACCTGGCCGGCTTCACCGTGGGCGCGGTGGAGAAGTCCGAACTGCTTGATGGCGCGCGCGTGGCCCAGGGCGACCTGCTGATCGGCATCGCCTCCTCCGGCCCGCACTCCAACGGCTACTCGCTGATCCGCCGCATCTACGACCGCGCCGGCCAGCCGGCCGACCTGGTGCTGGACGACGGCAAGCGCCTGGTCGACGCGCTGATGGCGCCGACCGCGCTGTACGTCAAGCCGGTGCTCGCGCTGCTCAAGGCCCACGGCGAGGCCATCCACGGCATGGCCCACATCACCGGTGGCGGCCTGACCGAGAACATCATCCGGGTCGTGCCCGATGGCCTGGGCCTGGACATCCGCGCCAGCGCCTGGACGCTGCCCCCGGTGTTCCAGTGGCTGCAGCGCGAAGGCGCCGTCGCCGACGCCGAGATGTGGCGCACCTTCAACTGCGGCATCGGCTTCGTGCTGGTGGTGCCGCCGGCGCAGGCCGACCGTATCGGTACCGCGCTGGACGGCCTTGGCCTGGCGCACTGGACCATCGGTGAGGTCACGGCCGCCACCGACGGCGCCGAACGCGTTCACATCGGCTGACCCGGGAGATACGCATGGACGCTGCCCCCGCCCCGCTGGCCCCGCCGCCGCTGCTGCCGCTCGAAGACCAGGGCCATCTGCGGCTGCTGTCGATCTTCCATTACGTGGTGGCCGGCCTGATGGCCCTGTTCGCGCTGTTCCCGCTGCTCTACATCGGGATCGGCCTTGCGATCGTCAACGGCTGGTTCCCCGCCAACAACCAGGCCTCCGGCGGCCCCAGCGACCAGATGGCCGGCTGGATGTTCGTCGGCATGGGCGCGCTGTTCCTGGTGACCTGCCTGACCATGACGTCGCTGATGGTGCTGGCCGGGCGCAGCCTGGCGCAGCGCCGCCGCTACACGCTGTGTCTGGTGGTGGCCGCGCTGTCGTGCCTGTTCACCCCGTTCGGCACCGTGCTGGGCGTGTTTACCCTGGTGGTGCTGTTGAAGCCGGCGGTGAAGGCCGCCTTCCAGCCCGTGCCGTCCCTGCCCTGAGCGCCCGATGACCCCGAACCCGCCGCCGTTGCCCGTTCCGTCCTCGCAGTGGACCCCGCTGCAGATCCGTTCGCACCTGCAGAACCTCAACATCCTGTTCTACGTGCTGGCCATCCTGCACGTCCTGGCGGGCGGCCTGTTCGTGCTGATCAGCGTGGCCGGTTACGTCAGCGAACGCGGCTCGACCAACCCGGACGCCGCCCCGGTCGGCCTGTTCATCATGCTGCTGGCGATGGCGATGCTGGGCGCGATCCTGGGCGTGGTGCAGTTCTTCACCGCCCGCTACATCGGCCGCCGGGTCCGCCTGCAGTACTGCACCATCGCCAGTTTCCTGGCCTGCTTCGCCGGGCCGCTGGGGATGGCCCTGTGCGCGTATGCCTACGTGGCGTTCAAGCGCCCGGAAGTCCGCGCCGCCTTCGACGACGGCAACGCACTCCCGGCATGAGTACGCGCATCGCGGTGCTGGCCTCTGGCCGTGGCAGCAACCTGCAGGCCATCCTGGATGCCCAGGCCGCCGGGCAGCTCGACGCCGACGTGGTTGGCGTGCTCTCCGACCGCCCCGGGGCGGCCGCGCTGCTGAAGGTGGCACCGGATCGACGCTGGGCGCGCGCACCGGCCGACTTCGCCGACCGCGCCGCGTTCGATGCCGCCCTGGCCGATGCACTGGCGGCGTTCGCGCCGGACTGGGTGGTCTGCGCCGGTTACATGCGCATCCTCGGGCCGGCCTTCGTGCAGCGCTTCAGCGGCCGCCTGGTCAACATCCATCCCTCGCTGCTGCCGCTCTACAAGGGCCTGCACACGCATGCCCGCGCACTCGAGGCCGGCGACGCCGAGCACGGTGCCAGCGTGCACTTCGTGGTGCCCGAGCTGGATGCGGGCACGGTGCTGGCCCAGGCGCGGGTGCCGGTCCTGCCCGGCGACAGCCCCGAGGCACTGGCCCAGCGGGTGCTGGCGGTGGAACATCCGCTGCTGATCGCCAGCCTGCGGCTGCTGGTGGCCGGGCGCGTGTCTGAACGCGACGGTCAGGTTGCCGTGGACGGTCACCCCCTGTTTAATCCGCTGCGCCTAGATTGCGCCGGACAGCTGAACCGCTGATCGCGGCGCACACATGCCGCTGACCCCGGCGCTGGCATCCTCCCACCTCCGATCTCCCTGACCGCATGAGAACGCCCTTGTTCAAGCCAGTGCTGCTGATCGCATCCCTGCTGTGCACCGCTGCCATCGTGCATGCGCAGGAGCCGCCGGCGGCGCCCGAACCGCCGCTGCCGGCGCTGCCCGCGACGCCGTGGGAAGCACCGCCGCTGCAGCCGTTCACCGCTACCTACCAGGCCATTTACAAGGGCAAGGAAGCAGGCGATGCGACCATGCGGGTCACCCATACCGGCGGCGCGCAGTGGCGCGTGGACATGCAGGTGGTCGGACGCCGTGGCTTCGCCAGCGTGCTGGGCCTGAACCTGGAACAGAGCACCGTGTTCGAGAAGCAGGGCGACACCTATGTGCCGCTCAGCCAGGCCACCGTCCGCAAGGGCCTGTTCCTCGGCAAGAAGGTCACCGGCACCTACAACTGGCAGGCGGGCACCGCGCAGTGGCTGGGCGATCTGAAGAAGGAGCGCACCGTACCGATCCCGCTGCAGCCCGGCGACCAGAGCGCCCTGCTGCTGAACCTGGCGATCATGCGCGATGCGCGCCCGGGCGGGCAGATGCACTACCGCTACGTGGACGTGGGCCGCGTGCGCCAGCACGACTACCAGGCCGCGCCGGATACCGAGAACGTCCAGGTCGGGGACCTGTCCTACAACGCGCTGCGGGTGTACCGCACCAACGGCGGCAACGATGAAACCATCCTCTGGATCGCCAACGGCGTGCCAACGCCCGTACGTATCCTGCAACGCGAAGACGGCGAAGATCGGATCGACCTGCGCCTGATCGAATACCAAGGAGTTTGAGCATGACCCTGATGAACCGTCCGCTGACCTGGATCGCCGCCGGCGCACTGGCTGTGGTGAGCCTGCCGGCAATGGCGCTGCAACCCTTCAAGGCCGATTACCAGGCCAGTTACATGGGCATGCAGGCCAACGGCACCATGACCCTGGCCAGCGAAGGCGCCAACAAGTGGCGCTACAGCCTGAACGTGAAGAACCAGCTCGCCGACCTCAGCCAGAGCACCGTGTTCGAGGAAGCCGGCGGCCGCCTGCGCCCGCTGAGCAGCAGCGACCGGTCGATCCTGCTGGTCAAGAAGCGCAACGTGGATGCGGCCTACAACTGGACCAGCAACCAGGCGACGTGGACCGGCGACATCAAGCCCGAACGTCGCGGCCCGGTGGCGCTGAAGGCCGGCGACATGGACGCCCTGCTGATCAACCTGGCAATCGCCCGCGACCTGGCGGCCGGCAAGCCGCTGAACTACCGCATGGTCGACGAAGGCCGGATCAAGCCGATGAGCTACAAGGTGGTCGGCCAGGAAAAGATCACCATCGAAGGCAAGACCTACGACGCCACCAAGGTCTCGCGCGGCGACGGCAACAAGGAACTGATCGCCTGGATCGTGAAGGAATTCCCGGTACCGGCACGCCTGCTGCAGCGTGAGAGCGGCAAGGACGCGCTGGATCTGACGATCAAGTCCTTCAAGTAAGCCACCCAGAAAAACGCCCGCTTGCGCGGGCGTTTTTTCATTCCGGCTTGGCCTCGCCGAACACCGTCTTGCAGTCCACGCGGATCTGCTCGCGGTTGCCGCGCCAGTAGAAGGTTCGGCAGTGCCGGTTGCCTTCCTGGGTGTCGTCCACGCCCACCGCGTAGAACGCCTGCAGTACCTCGGTGCGGCTGACGCTGCCGTCGGCGTCCCAGTCCATGTCCTGCTGCTCGATGCCCCGGGTGATGGCGATGTTCGCGTACCAGGCATAGCCCAGCCAGCCCAGCACCACCAGCACCAGGATCAGCAGCGCCTTGCGGCGCCGGGTGAACCGGCCGCGCAGGATCATGCGGCCACGCGCCGGATGGTGGCGCCCAGCGACGAGAGCTTCTCTTCGATGTTCTCGTAGCCGCGGTCCAGGTGGTAGATGCGGTCGATGGTGGTATCGCCCTCGGCCATCAGCCCGGCCAGGATCAGCGACGCCGACGCACGCAGGTCGGTGGCCATCACCGGCGCGCCGCTGAGCTCGGCCGAGCCGCGCACGATCGCTGTGTGCCCTTCAACCTGGATGTCCGCGCCGAGGCGCAGCAGCTCGTTGACGTGCATGAAGCGGTTTTCGAAGATCGTCTCGTTGATCACGCCCACGCCGTCGGCCACGCAGTTGAGCGCCATGAACTGCGCCTGCATGTCGGTCGGGAAGGCCGGGTACGGCGCGGTGGTCAGGTTGACCGCGCGCGGACGCTTGCCCTGCATGTCCAGGGTAATGCTGTCGTCGGTGGTCTCGATCGTCGCGCCGGCTTCCACCAGCTTGGCCAGCACCGCGTCCATCGTGTTCGGACGCGCGCGGTTGACCGTGACCTTGCCGCCGGTCATCGCCGCTGCGACCAGGAACGTACCGGTTTCGATGCGGTCCGGCAGCACTTCATGACGACCGCCGGAGAGGCGCTCGACGCCTTCGATCACCAGGCGGGCGGTGCCCAGGCCTTCGATCTTCGCGCCCAGCGCGATCAGGCAGTGGGCGAGGTCGGTGACTTCCGGCTCCATCGCCGCGTTGTCCAGCACGGTGGTGCCTTCGGCCAGCACGGCGGCCATCAGCACGTTCTCGGTGCCGGTGACGCTGACCATGTCGAAGGTGAAGTGCGCGCCCTTCAGGCGCTTGGCATGGGCCTTGATGAAGCCGTTCTCGACGGTGATCTCCGCCCCCAGCGCCTGCAGGCCCTTGATGTGCTGGTCGACCGGGCGCGAGCCGATCGCGCAGCCGCCGGGCAGCGACACTTCGGCCGCGCCGAAGCGGGCCAGCAGCGGGCCCAGCACCAGGATCGAGGCGCGCATGGTCTTGACCAGCTCGTACGGCGCCACGTGCTGGTTCACCGGGCGCGGGTCGACCACGATCGCGCTGCCGCGCGACAGGGTGCCCTGGTCGATGGTGACCTTGGCGCCCAGCTCGCCGAGCAGCTTCACCGTGGTGACCACGTCGTGCAGGTGCGGCACGTTGGTGATCTCCACCGGCGCATCGGCCAGCAGGGTCGCGCACAGGATGGGGAGGACGGCGTTCTTGGCGCCGGAAATGTTCACTTCACCGTGCAGCGGCTTGCCGCCGGTCACTACGATCTTGGCCATGTGGTCTGCAAATGTAAGGAATGGGTAGAGCCGACCGTTGGTCGGCTGCTCTTGAAGGGGGGTGACGCGGACTCAGCCAGCTTCCGCCGGGGTCACGGTCTTCAGCGCCAGCGCATGGATCGCCCCGCCCATCAGATCGCCCAGGGTGGCATAGACCATGCGGTGGCGGGCCAGCGGCAGCTTGCCGGCGAAGGCATCGCAGACCACGGTGGCCTCGAAATGCACGCCGTCATCGCCCTGCACGTCCGCGCGGGCGCCCGGCAGGCCGGTTTCGATCAGTTTGCGGATGGTCTCGGCGTCCAACGGGCTTTCCTAATAAAATGAGCGCTCATTCTACTCTTCCGCGTGGCGCCCGCATGGCTGTATCGCCCCTTCTGCCCCACCCGGCCGACCCCGCCGCCCTGGTCGCCAGCGGCCGCCGCGTGTTCGAGATCGAGCGCGATGCGCTCGCCGCCGTCGCCGACCGGCTGGGCGATGCGTTCAGCCAGGCCTGCCAGCTGGTGCTGGAAAGCAGGGGCCGGGTCGTGGCCACCGGCATGGGCAAATCCGGGCACGTGGCGCGCAAGATCGCCGCAACCCTGGCCTCCACCGGTACCCCGGCCTTCTACGTCCATCCCGGCGAAGCCGGCCACGGCGACCTGGGCATGATCACCGAGGCCGACGTGGTGCTGGCCCTGTCCTACTCCGGCGAATCGGACGAACTGCTGATGCTGCTGCCCGTGCTCAAGCGCCAGGGCAACCGGCTGATCGCCATGACCGGCCGCCCGGCCTCCAGCCTGGCCCAGGCCGCCGATGTCCACCTGGACGTCAGCGTGCCGGCCGAGGCCTGCCCGCTGGCGCTGGCCCCCACCTCCAGCACCACCGCCTCGCTGGCGATGGGCGATGCCCTGGCCGTGGCCCTGCTCGATGCCCGTGGCTTCACCGCCGACGACTTTGCCCGTTCGCACCCCGCCGGCAGCCTCGGGCGGCGCCTGCTGCTGCACATCACCGATGTCATGCACAGCGGCGACGAGCTGCCGCGCGTGGGCGCCGATGCCAGCCTCAGCGAAGCCCTGGTGGAGATGAGCCGCAAGCGGCTGGGCATGACCGCCGTGGTCGACGCCGACCAGCGCCTGATCGGGCTGTTCACCGACGGCGACCTGCGCCGCGCGCTGGACAGCGACCTGGACGTGCGCAGCGCGCGCATCGCCGATGTGATGACCCGCCACCCGCGCACCATCGGTGCCGACCAGCTCGCCGCCGAAGCGGCGCGGCTGATGGAAACCCACAAAATCACCGGCCTGATGGTGGTCGACGCGGCCGGCCGGCTGGTTGGCGCGCTCAACATTCATGACCTGTTGCGGGCGCGGGTGGTTTAAACCACAGTTCCCCCCTTCCATTCAGCTGACCTGCCGCCCTGATGCCCTACTCCCCGTTGCCCGGTTTTCCGCCCCACCTGCATGCCATCGCCGGCCGTATCCGGCTGGCCTGCTTCGACGTGGACGGCACGCTCACCGACGGTCGGCTCTACTACGACAAGGACGGCAACGAGAGCAAGGCGTATTACGTGCAGGATGGACTTGGCCTGAAACTGCTGCAGCAGCACGGGATCCACCCGGTGCTGATCACCGCGCGCAACAGCCAGTCCGCGCTCCGGCGCGGTGCCGACCTGGGCATCGACACCCAGATCGCGGTCGGCGACAAACTGGCCAGCGTGCGCGCGCTGTGCGCCCAACACGACATCGGCCTGGACCAGGTCGCCTTCATGGGCGATGACCTGCCCGACCTGGCGCCGCTGTGCGCGGTCGGCCTGGCGGTGGCCCCTGCCAATGCACATCCGTGGATCGCCGAGCGCGTCCACTGGCAGACCCGCTCCGACGGTGGCCGCGGCGCGGCACGCGAACTGTGCGATGTGCTGCTGGCCGCGCAGGGCAAGGTCGATGCGGTGCTGGCGAGGTTCGGCGCATGAGCTGGCGGACCGGACTGGGCGCCCTGCTGCTGGTCGCCGCGCTGCTCAGCGGCTGGTCGCTGCTGCGCAATGGCAGCAAAAGCGAGATCGTGGCTGGCGACGACGGCGGCAAGGACTACGTGCTGCACGACTTCCAGATCGTGGCGCTGGACGAACAGGGCAAGGAATCCACCACCCTGCGCGCGCCGCTGCTGGAACGCTCGCGCAGCGACGCCACCATGAACATCTCCACCCCGATGTTCCTGCTGCCCGACCAGGAGGGCAACCACTGGGAGCTGCGCAGCGACAAGGGCTGGGTCAGCGCCAAGGGCGAGCAGCTCAAGCTGACCGGCAACGTCAGCGGCGACAGCCCGAAGGTACCTGCGGTACCGCCGACCACCTTCCGCACCGACCACCTCGACGTGTTCCCCAAGGAGAACCGTGCCAGCACCGATGCCAAGGTGACCATGACCCGCCCGGGTATGATGCAGTCCGGGGTCGGGTTCGAACTGGATTCCAAGACCAAGACCTACCGTTTCCTCAGTCAGTCCAAGGGCAGCTACACGCCCACCCGCTGACATCGCCGCCGGCCGTGCCGCCGTCTCCGGACAGGCGCAGGCCGGCAGCGAACGCCCCTTCCACGCGTCTGGCATGGTGCCAGCCGTGATCCCGATACCGCCCCGGCCCGACGGCCCGGCCCCAACACCGGCAGAACAGACCACCCCATGAAGATCCTCTTTGCAGCCGCCTGCGCGATCAGTCTTCTCGTCCCCGCCTTCGCCGCCAGCGCCAAGTCCACCGACCGCAACGAACCGATGTCCATCGACGCCGGCGCGCAGACCGGCACGCTCGACGGCAATGGCAAAACCACGCTCTCGCAGGGCGTGATCGTCATCCAGGGCACGCTGGACCTGCGTTCGTCTGAAGCGGAGATCTACCTGAAGGACGGCGAGCCGGTGCGTGCGGTGTTCACCGGCAAGCAGGCCAAGCTCAAGCAGCAGCTCGATGACGGCAGCTGGATGGACGCCTCGGCCGACCGCATCGACTACGACATCAAGGGCGAAGTGCTCACGATGACCGGCAACTACAACGTCAAGAGCGCGCGCGGCACCAACGCCGGCCAGAAGATGACCTACAACACCCGCACCGGCGAGATGAACAGCGGCGGCGACGGCACCCGTGTGCGCACCGTGATCCAGCCCAAGGCCAAGCCCGCTGCGCCGGCCGCTGCCGGGAGCAAGAAGTAATGCTCGTCGCCAAAGGTCTGCGCAAGCGCTACAAGCAGCGCGAAGTGGTGAAGGATTTCGGCCTGACCCTGGACGCCGGTGAAGTGGTCGGCCTGCTCGGCCCGAACGGTGCCGGCAAGACCACCTGTTTCTACATGATTGTCGGGCTGGTGGAAGCCGACGCCGGCAGCATCGTGCTGGACGGCAAGGACATCACCGCCGACCCGATGTACACCCGTGCCAAACAGGGTGTGGGCTATCTGCCGCAGGAACCGTCGGTGTTCCGCAAGCTGACCGTGGCCGACAACCTGCGCCTGGTGCTGGAACTGCGCGACGACCTGGACAAGGACGGCCGCGAGAAGGAACTGAACTCGCTGCTCGACGAACTGCAGATCGGTCACGTCGCCGACCAGCTCGGTGCCAGCCTGTCCGGCGGCGAGCGCCGCCGCTGCGAGATCGCCCGCGCGCTGGCGGCCCGCCCGCGCCTGATCCTGCTCGATGAACCGTTCGCCGGCGTGGACCCGATCTCGGTCGGTGAAATCCAGCGCATCGTCACCCACCTCAAGCAGCGCGGGATCGGCGTCCTGATCACCGATCACAATGTGCGCGAAACCTTGGGAATCTGCGACCGCGCGTATATCCTCAACGAAGGCAGCGTGCTGGCACAGGGCGCGCCGGACGAAATCCTGGCCAACGCCGATGTCCGACGCGTCTACCTTGGGGACACCTTCAAGCTCTGATCCAGCGGCCGCCGCAACGCCTTCCCTCCGTTCGGCACAGGCATGAAAGCACGGCTGCAGACATCGCTGGGGCAACAACTGGTCATGACGCCGCAGCTGCGTCAGGCCATCAAGCTGTTGCAGATGTCCAGCGCCGAGCTCGACCTGGAAATCGCCGAGGCGGTAGAGACCAACCCGCTGCTGGAATGGGCCGAGAACGCCGAACCGGCGCTGGACGCCCTGCCTGGCGAGGCCGCCCCGACCGTGAATGCGGGCGACGGCGAGGACCGCGGCGACAGCGATGCCGGCCCCGCCGGGCCCGGCGCGGACGACTGGGCGCCTGGCGAGGGCGACTGGAGCAGCGGCAACAGCGGCGGCTCGTTCGATGACGACGACAACGGCAGCGCTGCCGAGCGCGTGGCCGAAACCGAATCGCTGGCCGACCACCTGCTGTGGCAGCTGCACCTGTCCCACCTGTCCCCCCGCGACCGCAGCATCGGCGCGGCGCTGATCGATGCATTCGAGGACGATGGCTACCTGCGCGAGCCGCTGACCGCCATCGCCGACACCCTGCTCCCGGCCATTCATGCCGGTGAAGCCGAAATCCTGACCGTGCTGCACCAGATCCAGCGCTTCGACCCGATCGGGATCGGGGCGCGCAGCCTGGGCGAATGCCTGCGCCTGCAGCTGGATGTGCTGCCCGCCGACACCCCCGGGCTGGCCCTGGCCCGCCGCATCGCCGACGGCCCGCTGGAGCGCCTGCCACGCAGCGGCGTGGCCGGCATCGCCCACGAGCTGCGCGAACCGCTGGCCGATGTGGACACCGCCGTCCAGCTGCTGCGCACCCTGGACCCCCGCCCCGGCACCCAGATCGGCGAGCTGTCCCACGACAGTTACGTGGTGCCGGACTGCGTGGTCTGGCGCCAGAACGGCATCTGGCGTGCGGCCCTGGCCGGGCACGCAGGGCCCCGCGTGGTGATCCACCGTGGCTATGAGCAGATGATCCGCCGCTGCGGGGAAAGCGACGCCGGCTACCTGCGCGCCCACCTGCAGGAAGCGCGCTGGCTGCTCAAGGGCCTGGAAGCCCGGGGGGAGACCCTGCTGCGGGTGGTGCGCTGCCTGCTGCAGCAGCAGGCTGCCTTCCTGGAGTTCGGCGAGCAGGCTCTGCGCCCGCTGACCCTGCGTGAGGTGGCCGGCGAACTGGGCCTGCACGAGTCGACCATCTCCCGGGCGATCGCGCGCAAGTACGTCCGCACCCCCCGGGGCACCCTGGCGCTGCGGTCGTTCTTCGCCTCGGGCATCGATACCGACAGCGGTGGTGAAGCCTCCAGCACCGCCATCCAGGCCATGATCCGGCGCCTGATCGACGACGAGAACCCGCGCAAGCCGCTTTCTGACGCCAAGCTGGCTGACCTGCTCAAGACCTCGGGAATACCGGTGGCGCGCCGCACCGTGGCGAAGTATCGTGAGGCCATGAACATTTCCGCCTCGCACGAAAGAGTAAGAATCGCCTGACGCTCCACCGCGCCAGGCGGGAAGGTTCATTGGCAAATCCGAACAAAGGAGAAACCCGATGCGCATCGAAACGTATGGCCAGCAGCTTGAACTCACCCCCGCTCTGAACGAGTACGTGGAAACCAAGCTGAAGCGGCTGGGGAAGCATTTCGACCAGCACTGCGAGATTCGCGTGCAGCTGTCGATCCGCAAGCCGGAACACCATGCAGATGCCAGTGTGAACGTCCCCGGGCAGACCCTGCACGCCGACGCCAGCGGCCCGACCATGTACGCCGCCATCGATATCCTGGCCGACAAGCTCGACCGCCTCGTGATCAAGCACAAGGAGAAAAAACAGCAGCACGCGCCACTGCCGCTGCAGGTGGGCGACAATGAGGGCTGACGCCCTCGTTCTTCCCTGACATGCCCTTGACTGACCTCCTGGCGGCCGTGCGCACGCAAGTGTTGCCGGCCGCCGATCGCGACAGCGTGCTGAAGGCGGCCGCCCGGCTGCTGGCCTGCCGCGAAGCCAATGCCGAGCTGATCTACCAGAACCTGTGCCAGCGCGAAGCGCTGGGCAGCACCGGGATCGGGCACGGCATCGCCATCCCGCACGGCCGCGCGCCGCTGCTCGAGCGCCCCCGCGGCGCCCTGCTGCGCCTGGAGTCGCCGGTGGAGTTCGGCAGCGACGAACCGGTGGACCTGGTGTTCGCCATTGCCGTCCCCGCGCACTACACCCATCAACACCTGATGCTGCTGTCCGAGCTGGCCGAACTGTTCTCCGAACCGGCCATCCGCCAGGCGCTGCGCGACGCGCGCGACGGCGACGCACTGCGCCAGGTCATCGAATTCCCCCCGCCGGCGAGCGCCGCATGAATACCAGCATCACCGCGCGCGAGCTGTTCGAACAGCAGCGCGACCGTCTCAGCCTGCGCTGGGTGGCCGGGCAGAAGGGCGAGCGTCGCGAGCTGGAGGCCGGCAATACCGTCTCGCGCCGGCCCTCGCTGGCCGGCTACCTCAATGCCATCTACCCCAACAAGGTGCAGATCCTCGGTACCGAGGAACTGTCCTGGCTGGATTCGCTGGACTCGCGGCAGCGCTGGGAGACCATCGAGCGGATCATGCAGTCGCATCCGCTGGCGCTGGTGATCACCCGCAACCAGTCCTGCCCCGAAGACCTGCGCGCGGCCGCCGATGAGTCGCAGACCCCGCTGTGGGTCTCGCCCAAGCGCGGCCACGAACTGCTCAACCACCTGTCCTACCACCTGGCCCGCACGCTGGCGCCGCGGGTGATCCTGCATGGCGTGTTCATGGAGATCTACTCGATCGGCGTGCTGATCACCGGTGAAGCCGGATCGGGCAAGAGCGAACTGGCGCTGGAGCTGCTCAGCCGCGGCCACCGGCTGGTCGCCGATGACGCCCCGGAATTCACCCAGATCGCCCCGGACGTGCTCGACGGCACCTGCCCGGAGCTGCTGCAGGACCTGCTGGAAGTGCGCGGCCTGGGCGTGCTGAACGTACGCGAGATGTTCGGTGACACAGCCGTAAAGAAGAACAAGTACCTTCGGCTGATCGTCCACCTGACCAAGCCCATGACCGAGCCTACGCCCCACGGGTACGAACGCCTCACCGGCGATTCGGGCACCCGCCACGTGCTGGACCTGGATGTGCCGCTGATCACCCTGCCGGTGATGCCCGGCCGCAACCTGGCCGTGCTGACCGAAGCGGCCACCCGGCTGCACATTCTACGTACCAAGGGTATCGACCCTGCGGCGATGTTCATCGCCCGCCACAGCAACATGTTGGAACGCCGCACCCCATGAGCCTGCCCACTGCCCCCGCCACTGCCCCGTCCCCGGCCACGCTGATGATCGTCAGCGGGCTGTCCGGCTCGGGCAAGACGGTCGCACTGAAGACCTTCGAAGACCTCGACTACTACTGCTCGGACAACCTGCCGATCAACCTGCTGCCGGACTTCGTGCGCAGCCTGCTCGGCGACAGCGGCACCGAGGGCCCGCGCCGGCTGGCGGTGGGCATCGACGTGCGCGCGCAGAGCGATCTGACCCAGCTCTCGCATTGGCGCGAGGATGCCAAGTCCGCCGGGCTCGATGCCCAGCTGCTGTTCTTCGACGCCACCGATGAAACCCTGCTCAAGCGCTATGCCGACACCCGTCGCCGCCATCCGCTGAGCCAGCTCGGCCTGTCGCTGCCGGAGGCCATCGCCCGCGAGCGCGAGCTGACCGCCCCGCTGCGCCGCGCCGCCGATGCCGTGATCGACACCACCGACCTCAACGTGCACCAGTTGCGCCGCAAGGTGGTGACCGAGTTCGCGCTCAACCACGGCAACAAGCTGTCCCTGCTGTTCGAATCGTTCGCCTACAAACGCGGCGTGCCGGCCGAGGCCGACTTCGTGTTCGACGTGCGCGTGCTGCCCAACCCGCACTGGGACCCGGAACTGCGCCCGCTGTCGGGCCGCGACCGGGGCGTACGCGAGTACCTGGACGAACAGCCCGACGTGCAGCGTTACGCCGCCCAGCTGGTGGATTTCCTGGATACCTGGCTGCCGCGCCTGGGCAACGACACCCGCAGCTACGTGACTGTCGCGTTCGGCTGCACCGGCGGCAAGCACCGCTCGGTGTACCTGGCCGAGCGGATGGCCCGGCATGCACGCGACCAGGGCTGGCCGGACGTGGCCACCTTCCACCGCGAGCTGGATTGACCGGTAATGCCGGCCGCTGGCCGGGGCAACCCCGCCCCCTGTGCATGGATCCCCCTGTGCGGCAGGCAGAGCAGTCAACGCTGCTCCCGGGACGCCCACGGCCATACATCATGAATACGGGATACAGCGCCCCTGTTTTGCGGCTATCGCCAATTCACGTTGACCTGTTAACGTTTGGCAATGACCTGTGGCATTCTCCTCGTAACCCACCCCGGTGTTGGCACATCTCTGTTGGACGTGGCAACCCGGCTGCTGCGGCACCTGCCGCTGAAGACCGAAGCTTTCGAAGTACCGTTCGACGCAGACCTGGACGTCCTGCTCCCACTCGCCTCGGCCGCCTTGCGCCGGGTGGACAGTGGGCAGGGCGTGCTGATCCTGACCGACCTGTACGGCGCCAGCCCCAGCAATCTGGCCGGGCAACTGGCTCGTCTGGGCACCCCGGCTCGCCGGGTTTCGGCGCTTAGCCTGCCGATGTTGTTGCGGGTGATGAATTATCCGGAACAGGGACTGGATCAACTACCTGCCACTGCTGCGGCAGGCACTCGCAATGGAGCGATTGTCGACGATGCTTGAACGAGAACTCACCGTATCCAACCGCCTGGGCCTGCATGCCCGCGCTACTGCCAAGCTGGTGCAGGAGCTGGCGCCCTTCCGCTGCAACGTGACCATGGCCGCCAAGGGCCGTGAGATCAACGCCAAGAGCATCATGGGCGTCATGCTGCTGGCCGCCGGCCAGGGCACCCCTGTCACCGTGCGCATCGACGGCGAAGACGAAGCTGCCGCGATGGACGCGGTGGTGGCGCTGTTCGAGCGGCGTTTCGACGAGGACAGCTGAGCATGCCGGGGCCACCGTCGCGACCGGCTGCCAGCACCGCGTCACGGACCACGTCCGGGGCGTTGCTGCTGTCCGGCCACGGTGCCTCGCGCGGCAACGCGCTTGGACGCGCGCGGGTACGCCTGCCGCACGCGCTGGAAGTGGCCGAGCAGCGCATTCCCGCCGCCAAGGTGGAGGCCGAGCTGAAGCGGCTGCACGTCGCGGTGGACGCTGCCCGCGGCGAGATGCACGACCTGCGCCAGCGGCTGCATGGCGCGCTGAACCAGGAGGCAGGCGAGTTCCTCGACCTGCACGCGCTGCTGCTGGACGACCCGGAACTGCTGTTCGGCCTGGATGAACTGATCCGCAGTGGCCCGTACAGCGCCGGCTACGCCCTGCGCGTGCAGCGCGACCGGCTGGCCAAGGTCTTCGACGGCATGGACGATGCCTACCTGAAGAGCCGCATGGACGACCTGGACCATGTGATCGGCCGCATCCATGCCTTCCTGCAGAAGCGCCCGCCGGACGTCAAAGGCATGGCCGGGGAGATCCTGGTCTGCGACAACATCGCCCCGTCCGAACTGGCCCAGCTGCAGGCGCACGGCGTGGTCGGTATCGTCACCGCCGGCGGCAGCGCGCTGTCGCACAGCGCGATCCTGGCGCGCAGCCTGCACCTGCCGCTGATCGTCAACGTGCCCAACGCGCTGCAGAAAGTGGCCGACGGCGACGTGCTGATCATGGACGGCAGCGACGGCACCGTCACCATCAATCCGCACGCACCGGACCTGCGCGACTACCGCGTGCGGCTGCGCGAGCATGCGCGCGAGCAGCGCGAACTGGGCCGGCTGCGCACCAAGCCCAGCCGCACCCGCGACAACGTCGACATCGTCCTGCTCGCCAATGCCGAGTCCAGCGAGGATGTCACCCAGGCACACGCGCTCGGCGCGCAGGGCCTGGGCCTGTACCGCACCGAATTCCTGTTCCTGCAGCGCAACGAACTGCCGGACGAGCAGGAGCAGTTCGAGACCTACCGCGACGCCGCGCTTGGCATGAGCGGCCGACCGGTCACCATCCGCACCCTGGACCTGGGCGCGGACAAGGCCGACCGCACCGGGCTGACCCTGAGCAACGAAGAGAACCCGGCGCTGGGCCTGCGCGGGGTACGCCTGTCGCTGGCCCGGCCGAAAGTGGCCGACACCCAGCTGCGCGCGATCCTGCGCGCCTCGGCCTACGGCAAGCTGCGCATCCTGATCCCGATGGTGAGCACCCGCGAGGAAGTGCTGACGGTGCGCCGGCGCATGGCCAGGCAGGCCGAGCTGCTGCGCGCCGAGGGCCACGAGGTGGCCGAGCACATTCCGTTCGGCGCCATGATCGAGGTGCCGGCCGCGGCCATCGCGCTGGAGAGCTTCATCGACCTGGTCGACTTCCTGTCGATCGGCACCAATGATCTGGTGCAGTACCTGCTCGCCGCCGACCGCAACAACGAAGCGGTCGGTGAGCTGTACTCGCCGCTGCATCCTGCGGTGATCCGCCTGCTCTCGCACATCCTGCGCACCGGCCAGGCCTACGACATCCCGGTGGCGGTGTGCGGCGAGATCGCCGGCGATCCGCGCATGACCCCGCTGCTGCTGGCGCTTGGCCTGACCGAGTTCAGCCTGCACCCGGGCACGCTGCTGGAAGTCCGCCGCGCCATCCGTGACAGCGACCTGTCGATGCTGCAGGCAATGGCGCCCAAGCTGCTGCAGGCGCGCGACCGCCGTGGCATCGAACGCTGGATCGAGAAGGCAGGCGGATGAATCTGCGTGGTTGCCGGCCAGCAGCCGGCGCCATCGCGCCGCGTGCGGCCCACCCCGCGCACCTACCCGATTGACACACAAGCGCGCGATAATGACGCGCTGACCACCGCCGATGCCGCATCCTCTCCGGGATAGCGGCCTTTTCTTTTTCCGCAGGAGCTGCGCATGGCCGAAGCCGTACGCCACGACAAGACGGCACGCCAGCTGCGGCTGTTGTCCGATGCACTGGACAGCGGGCGCCTGGGTCCGGTGCGCCGGCTGGTCAACACGCTGGCACCGGCCGAGATCGGCAACCTGCTCGAATCGCTGCCGCCGGGCAAGCGTGAGGTGGTGTGGGGCCTGGTCGATCCGGAAGACGACGGCGAGGTGCTTGTCCACGTCGGCGAGGAAGTGCGCGAGAGCCTGCTCGCGGACATGGACCCGGACGAAATCATCGCCGCGGTCGAAGACCTCGACATCGACGATCTGGCCGACCTGGTCGAAGACCTGCCGGACACGGTCATCGATGAAGTCCTCAAGTCGATGGACCGCGAGAACCGCGAGCGGCTCGAGCAGGTGCTGTCGTATCCCGAGGACAGCGCCGGCCGCCTGATGAACCCGGACGTGGTGACCGTGCGCGCCGACGTCAACGTCGACGTGGTGCTGCGTTACCTGCGCCTGCGCGGCGAGCTGCCCGACCACACCGACCACCTGTTCGTGGTCAGCCGCCGCCACCAGTACCTGGGCCGGCTGTCGCTGGCGTCGCTGGTGACCCACGAAGACAATACCCCGATCAACCGCCTGATCGACGACGAGCAGCCGGCCATCGATGTCGGTGAGAGTGCCGACGAAGTGGCGCGCCAGTTCTCCGATCATGACTGGGTGTCAGCACCGGTGGTGGACGACAACAACATCCTGCTCGGCCGCATCACCATCGATGACGTGGTCGACATCATCCGGTCGCAGGCCGAGCACCAGGCGCTGGGCGCCGCCGGTCTGGACGAAGAGGAAGACCTGTTCTCGCCGATCAAGCGTGCCGTGCGCGGCCGCGTGGTCTGGCTGGGCATCAACCTGTGCACCGCGTTCCTGGCGGCCAGCGTGATCGGCCAGTTCGAGATGACCCTGCAGAAGGTGGTCGCGCTGGCGGTGCTGATGCCGATCGTGGCCGGCGTCGGTGGCAATGCCGCCGTGCAGGTGCTGACGCTGATGGTGCGCGGCATCGCGCTGGGTCAGGTCGGCCAGAGCAACGCACGCATCCTGCTGTGGAAGGAATCGCGGGTGGCGCTGATCAACGGCACCCTGATCGGCACCGTGGTCGGCATCATTGCCTTCCTCTGGTTCCACAGTTTCCTGCTCTCGCTGGTCATCACGCTCGCGCTGATCATCAACTTCTGCGCCGCCGCGCTGGCCGGCGTGCTGCTGCCGCTGCTGCTCAAGCGCATGAACGTCGATCCGGCCGTGGCGGGCACGGTGGTGGTCACCGCAGTGACCGACGTCATGGGCTTCTTCAGCTTCCTCGGCCTGGCCACCCTGATCCTGCTGCACTGACCCGGACACCCCCTATGGCGCTTACCCTCGACAACTACTTCCAGCCCGGCTGGCGCGAGCAGACCCATGCCTGCCCCGCCTGCGAGTGGCAGGGCAGCGCGCGCCAGATGACGATGGAGCTGCACGAAGACGAGGCCGAGTTCGACTGCCCGCAGTGCGAGAACCCCGTGCTGCTGGTGGTCCACCCCAGTCTGGCGCAGGTGCAGGCGGCTGCCGCCGACGGCCACCCCGAAGCGATCGAGCAGCTGGAGATCCTGGCGGCCGCGCCGCGCCCGGACTGATGCACTGCACGATGCCCCGGCACGCGGCGGCGCCTAGACTGAAAACGATTTCAATCAGGGCACGACAATGGCACGACGCTGGGGTGGATGGCTGCTGTGGACAGTGGCGATGATGACGGTGGCCGGCTGCGCGACCGCGCCGGATGACACGGCCGGCCAGTTCGTCGGCCGCGCGGTCAAGGTCGATGGCCGCACGTCGTACTACCAGGTCTTCGTGCCACGCAACGCGGCCGCCGCCCACGGTACGTTGCCGGTGGTGCTGTTCCTGCATGGTTCCGGCGAACGCGGGCGCGACGGCCGCCGCCAGACCCAGGCTGGGCTTGGCCCGTACCTGCGCCAGAACGCGGACAGCTTCCCCGGCCTGGTGGTGTTGCCGCAGGCGCCGAATGACCAGGAATGGTCCGGCGACACCAACCGCATCGCCCTGGCGGCGCTGGATGCGACCATCGCCGAGTTCGGCGCCGATCCCCGCCGCCAATACCTGACCGGCATGTCGATGGGCGGCTACGGCAGTTGGAACATCGCCCTGGACGCCCCCACCCGCTTTGCCGCGATCGTTCCGGTGTGCGGCGCGGTGGCGGCCCCCCGTGCGGTGCGGCCGACCCTGGTCGTCGACGACGTCGCCCACGAAAGCGACCCGTATGCCGCCATCGCCCAGCGCCTGAAACAGACCCCGATCTGGATCTTCCACGGCGCGTTGGACGACGTGGTGCTGCCCGAGGACGACCGCCGGCTGTACGCCGCGTTCCAGCAGGCCGGCGCCCGCGACGTGCGCTACACCGAGTACCCGCAGGGCAACCACAACGCCTGGGATGCCACCTACGCCGATGCGGCGATGTGGTCGTGGCTCTGGGCGCAGAAACGGTACTGACGTTCGGCCTGCAGACGCGATATCGTCGCCTCCACACAGTTTGCATGGAGGCTGACGATGCGTATGCGCCCGCAGATGCTGTTGCTTGCCCTTGCCGTTCCCGCCCCCGGGCTGGCCCAGGAACCGCCGCCGTCCAGCTACACCGTCACCACCGCGCTGCCCGCCGCGCAGGGCGAACCCGCGCTGGGCACGCAGTACCGCGCTGCCGTGCAGGACGCCGTGGACCTCAGCCTGGCCGGCAACCCTGCCGCCGCCGCGCCGGTGCTCACCGACGCCGTGCGCTACTGCGATGCGCAGCAGGCGGTACCCGGGCGTCGCGCACTGAGCTTCCAGACCCACCGCCAGTACGCACTGTACATGGAAGGCCCGGGGCGCGGCACCCCGACCGAATGGCTGGACCTGGCCTGCGCCAAGGCCTACAACCACCTCGGCTACATCGCCCTGGAGCGCGGCGACGTGGATGCCGCACTCCAGTGGCTGGACAAGGCCATCGCCGTGGCGCCCTACGACGCCGAGGCGCTGTGCGAACGCGGCGCGGCCCTGACCCGGCGCAAGGACTGGCAGGGCGCGATGGACAGCTACGCCCGCGCACTCGACCTGGCCCGCAGCCATCCCGAGAACCGCCGCATGGAAGCCCTCGCCCTGCGCGGCGTCGGCTTCGCCCACATCGAACTCGGCGATCTCCCAAGCGCGCGCGCCGCCTACCTCGCCTCGCAGAAACTCGACCCCGACAGCAAGACCGCCAGGAACGAACTGATCTACATCGACCAGCTGGAGCAGGCCAGGTAGTGCCGGCCGCTGGCCGGCTGCGAAACCACGCATTTCCGCGGCATTTCACCACAGGCATCAACGCGTTTGACCGACTTCACCGCGCGCGGAGATGACCGACCATGCGTCATGAGCTCCTCTCGACTGCGCACCGGCCGCTGTTCGCTCCCCGGACACACCTACGTTCTGACAACGGTCTGCCACAACCGCCGCCGCTGGTTTGAAGACCCCGATACAGCCGCTATCGCCATGAACCGCCTGCACGACCTCGACCAACGCGGTCACGCGCGATCCCTGGCGTGGGTGGTCATGCCGGACCATGTCCATTGGCTGCTCGAACTCGGCACGTCATCACTGCACGATGTCGCGCGACGCTTCAAATCCTCAAGCGCATTGGCCATCAACCGATCACACAGGCGTGGAGGCACCTTCTGGCAGTCGGGCTACCACGATCACGCCGTGCGCACCGACGCCTCGCTGCGGCAGCATGCCCTGTACCTTCTCGGCAGTCCCGTCAGGGCAGGCCTGACCGCGACGATAGGTGACTATCCCTACGCGTGGTGCGCCTGGCCACTGGACCCGTAGTGCCGGCCGCTGGCCGGCTCTTCATGCAGTAGGACCGGTAGTGCCGGCCGCTGGCCGGCTCTTCACGCGGTCGGATTCGTCTGGAGCCGGCCAGCGGCCGGCACTACCAACACCGCCGGATTCGTCTGGAGCCGGCCAGCGGCCGGCACTACCGGTCATGGGTATCGCGTGCGATACCGCCCCCTCACCCCAGCAACGTCTCCAGCACCGCCATGCGCACTGCGACGCCGTTGGCGACCTGGCGCAGCACCCACGACTGCGGGCCGTCGGCCACCTCGTCGGTGACTTCAACGCCGCGGTTGATCGGGCCCGGGTGCAGCACGGCGGCGTCCTGGCCGGCGCGCTTCAGGCGCGCGGCATCGAGGCCGTACTGGGCGTGATACTGCTCGATCGACGGCACCAGGCCTTCTTCCATGCGCTCACGCTGCAGGCGCAGCATCATCAGCGCATCGGCGCCTTCCAGCATGGCATCGAAATCCTGGCCGACGATGCAGCCCTTCAGCGTGTCATCGTCCGGCAGCAGCGACTGCGGGCCGCACACGCGGATCTCGCCCACGCCCAGGGTGCGCAGCGCGTGCAGGTCGGTGCGCGCCACACGCGAGTGCTTCACGTCGCCGACGATGATCACCTTCATCTTCGAAAAATCGCTGCCCTTGGCCTGGCGCAGGGTCAGCATGTCGAGCAGGCCCTGGGTCGGGTGCGCGCTGCGTCCGTCACCGGCGTTGACCAGTGCGGTGCCCTCGCCCGCGGCAGCGGCCAGTTCGGCCACGGCGCCGTCATCGGGATGGCGCACCACGAAGCCGCGCACGCCCATCGCTTCCAGGTTCTTCAGCGTGTCGCAGGCGGTTTCGCCCTTGCGCGTGGACGAGGTCGACGCGTCGAAGTTCAGCACGTCCGCGCCCAGCCGCTGTGCGGCCAGCTGGAACGAGCTGCGGGTGCGGGTGGACGGCTCGAAGAACAGCGTGCACACCGCCGAGCCCCCCAGCACGTGGCGCTTGTTGCCGACCCGGCCCACCGCTGCGTCGCGGATCTGGCCGGCGCGGTCAAGCAGCTGCAGCAGGGTCTGGCGGGGAAGACCTTCCAGGGTCAGCAGGTGGCGCAGGCGTCCATCGGAATCGAGTTGCGAGGCGGTCATGGGCTAGGTCTGGGAGTCAGGAAACGGGGGTGGCGTCGTCGGGGGAAGACAGCCAGCGCTCGATGATCACCGCTGCGGCCACCGCATCCAGGGTGGCGGCATCGCGGCGACGCTTGCGGCCTTCAGCGCGCTCGACCGCAAACCGGCGTGCCGCCTCGACCGAGCTGGAACGCTCGTCGATCAGCACCACCGGCAATTTGAAACGTTCGCGCAGCTGCCGGGCGAACCCCTGCGCGCGCTTGCGGTTGGGCTGGTCCTGGCCGTCCAGGGTGAGCGGATCGCCAACCACCAGCCCGTCCGGACGCCACTCCTTGAGCAGGCGTTCGACCGCGGCCCAGTCCGGCCCGTTGCCGTGCACGTCCACCACCGCAATGGCGCGGGCATGCGTGCCGAACGAACTGCCGATGGCCACGCCGATCCGGCGCGAGCCCACGTCGAAACCGAGCACGGTGCCGTCGCGGCGGATGGTGCCGGGCGCTGTCGTGACCGGCTCAGACATGGCCGCTGTAGTCGGTGAGGCGGAACAGGTCCACGCCGATGCGCGATGCCGCGCCCTGCCAGCGCTGCTCCAGCGGCGTGCTGAACAGCAGTTCCACATCGGCCGGCACGGTGAGCCAGCTGTTTTCAGCCAGTTCGCTTTCAAGCTGCCCTTCGCTCCAGCCCGCACAGCCCAGCGTGACCAGCGCGTTGCGCGGGCCTTCGCCACGCGCCATCGCTTCGAGGATGTCGCGCGAGGTGGTCAGGAACACGCCCTGGCCCACGTTGAGACTGGAATCCCAGGGGCGCGCATCGTCATGGATCACAAAGCCGCGCTCGGGATGCACCGGGCCGCCGTTGAGCACGATCTGCCCGCGCAGCGCGCCGTCTTCGGTGGGAATCTCCATCTGTGCCAGCACTTCGCCCAGGGTGTATTCGGAGGGCTGGTTGACCAGCACCCCCATCGCCCCGTTGTCGTCGTGCTGGCAGATCAACGCCACGCTGCGCGCGAACGTGGGATCGGTCAGCGACGGCAGCGCGACCAGAAGGTGATGGGCGAGAGAAGTGGAAAGCTCGGACATGGGGCCATTCTAACCGCTGGGCCTGCGCACCGGCGTGAGCCCTCCGCTACGATGCACGCACTCACGGAAGGAGACCGTCCATGAACGACAGCGCGCCGTTGCCGCTCAACACCCGCAGCGCCATCGTACTGATCGCGCTGCTGCAGGGCCTGCTGCTGTACGTGGCCACCCAGGCCGACACCGCCTGGCCCTTCAACAGCATGACCGGCCAGCTGTGCTGGAACGCGGCGATGCTGCTGGTGCCCACCGCGATCACGCTGGCCGTGACCCGGCTCGACGACCGCCGCCTGTGGGCGCATGCCGGCGTTGGCCTGCTGTGCGTGCTGGCGCTGGCCGGCTGGGTCGGCTGGAACCTGCAGGGCGCGCCCGGGCTGGCAGAAGGACCGCTGGTCACGCCGTTTGCCCTGTGCATGGCCGTGGGCTTCGTCGTACTGCTGCCGTGGTGGCAGTTCCGGCTCGCCAGCGGCCATTGGCGGGCCACCTACGCCGCCCTGTTCGAACACGCCTGGCAGAACGCGCTGACGCTCGCCCTGGCTGTGGCGTTCACCGGGCTGACCTGGCTGCTGCTGTGGTTGTGGGCGCTGCTGTTCATGCTGGTGGACATCCGCTTTTTCAGCGTGCTGTTCCAGGAGGGCGCGTTCATCGCCTTGTCCACCGGCACGCTGATGGGCTTCGGCATCCTGATCGGGCGTACCCAGCAGCGCGCGGTGCAGGTGACCCGCCAGGTGCTGTTCGCGGTGTGCAAGGGGCTGCTGCCGCTGCTGGCCTTCATCGCGGTGCTGTTCGTCTGCAGCCTGCCGTTCACCGGATTGGAACCGCTGTGGAAAACCCGTTCGGCCGCCATGCTGCTGCTGTCCATCGTGGCGCTGCTGGTTGTGTTCGCCAATGCGGTTTACCAGCAGGACAGCGACGTGCCGCCGTATCCGGCGTGGTTGCGGCGGCTGGTGGATGCCAGCCTGCTGTCATTGCCGATCTACGCGGGCCTGGCCCTCTACGCGGTGGCGTTGCGTGTTGCGCAGCACGGCTGGACGCTGCCGCGGGTATGGGTGGCGTTGATCGCGCTGCTGCTGGCCGGGTATGCGCTCGGCTATGCCTGGGCCACGCTGCGCCGGCAGCCGCGCTGGCTGCAGGGCATCGAGACGGTCAACCGCTGGGTCTGCTGGGCCGTGCTGGCCGCAGCGGTGCTGCCGCATACCCCGCTGCTGGACCCGGTGCGCCTGAGCGTGCACAGCCAGGTAGCCCGCCTGCAGGCGCAGGCGCCGCGCATCGAGGAAGAGGACGCCCGCGTGCTGCGCTTCGAACTCGGCCGGCGCGGCTACCAGGCCCTGCAGGCCCTGCGCGGCGCCCCGGGCTTCAGGGACGACCCGGGCGCCGTGGCGGTGATCGATACCACGCTGGCGCGTGAATCGCGTTGGCACAGCGACAGCAGCACCTCGTCGGCGGCCGCGGTCACCGGGCGCGCAGCGCTGCAGCGGCAGCTTGTATCCGCCGCCAACAGCCCGCCGCCGGACACGGCCTGGTGGGACGCGCTGCTCGCCGGCCAGGTGGCGGCCAACGACTGCCTGCGCCCCGGCCATCCCTGCGTCGCGCTGCGTCGCGATCTGGATGGCGACGGCCGCGACGAGATGCTGTTGTGCGATGTGAGCGGCACCGTGGGCGCATCCTGCCAGCTGCATGTCCTGGAAGGCACGCAGTGGCGCGACGGCGGTACCCTTACCTTCTGGGCCGGCAGCACCGGCCGCATCCAGACGGCGGTGCGCCAGGGCAACATCACGCTGCATCGCCCACGCTGGCCGCAGGTGTCGCTGGACGGCGGCGAGCCGCAGGACATCCAGACCCCTCCCCCTTCTTCCAAGGACACCCCGTGAGCGGCTACTGCCTGATCGCCCCCGGCCATCCCGTGCATGGCCACTACCACGACCACGAGTACGGCTTCCCGCAGCGTGACGAGCGCGAGCTGTTCGAGCGGCTGATCCTGGAGATCAACCAGGCCGGGCTGAGCTGGGAAACCATCCTGAAGAAGCGCGAGGGCTTCCGTGCCGCGTACGACGGTTTCGATGTGGACACCGTGGCCGCCTATGGCGAGCGCGACATCGAACGCCTGCTGGGCGATGCCCGCATCATCCGCAACCGGCTCAAGGTGCATGCGGCGGTCCACAACGCGCAGGTCATCCAGCAGCTGCGCGCCAGCCACGGCAGCTTCGCGGCGTGGCTGGACGCCCACCATCCGCAGGACAAGGCAGCGTGGGTGAAGCTGTTCAAGAAGACCTTCCGCTTCACCGGCGGCGAGATCACCGGTGAGTTCCTGATGAGCCTGAGCTACCTGCCCGGCGCGCACAGCCCGGACTGCCCGGTGTTCGCGCGGTTGGCCGGCATCGCGGATCAGACGCCCATGTAGCGGCCCGGGCGGTGGTTGAACATCAGCACCAGGCTGAGCACCACCGCGCCGATGGCCGAGTACATCACCTTCGACGGGGACAGCACGAAGAAGGCCACGCACATCAGCAGCGTGTCGAACGACATCTGCACCTTGCCGGCGCTCCAGCCGCGGGTGCGCTGCAGGTACACCGCCAGGATGCCGATGCCGCCGAGGCTGGCACGGTGGCGGATGTAGAACAGGATGCCCAGGCCGGCCAGCGCGCCGCCGACCAGCGCCGAGTACAGCGAACTCATGTGGGCGAAATCGGCCCAGCGCGGCAGCAGGTCGGTCAGCACGCCGCAGGCGGTCACGGCGGCGAAGGTCTTCAGGGTGAACTCCCAGCCCATGCGCCGCACCGCCACCCAGTAGAACGGCAGGTTGACCAGCACGAACACCAGGCCGAAGTTCCAGCCGAACGCGTAGTGGGCCAGAAATGCCAGCCCGGCCATGCCGCCGATCATCAACCCGCCCTTGGCGAAAATCGCCAGGCCCAGCGAGGCCACCAGCGTGGCCAGCAGCATGCCCTGCACGTCCTCGGCCACGGAATGGCGCAGTGCCTTTTCGTCGGCAACGGTGCCGGCACTGTCCGGCGGCGGGGTCAGCGGGCCAGCGGTGACCAGGTGGCCGTCAGCGTCGTCGCACGGCTCGGGGCTGTGGGAATCAAGGGAAGTCACGTGGGGGTACCGCGGGTGGGGGCGGTATTAGACACGATCTGCGTGACAGTTGCAGTTGAAATCGTTCAGCCAGCCTGCGCCCGCCGTTCAGCCGCCCCCGCCACGCAGGTGGTGGGCCACCAGAGCGTTGGCATGGCCGTGGCCCAGGCCGTGCTCGGTTTTCAGGAAGGCCACCAGTTCCATGTGCTTCAACCCGCCCTGGGTGACCAGCAGGGCCAGCCAGTGGCCGACCGGCTGGCCGTAGGTCTTTTCGATGGACGGGAAGTAGGAGGCGGGGCCTTTGATCGTCGGGGTATCGCTCATCTCGGTGCTCCAGGGGGGCGGTGGCGGGCCGGAAGGCACGCCTGTCATCCATAAGACGCTGCAGCGGGCGGAAAATCGACAGGCCCACGGCATCGCCGTCTTTCATGCCGGCTGAACACCCGGCTGCGGCAGCATGCAGGGCCTACCCGCGCATCCCCCACCCCCAAGGAGTTCGCGTCATGCCGTATGTCACCACCCCGGACAACACCCAGATTTTCTACAAGGACTGGGGCAAGGGCCAGCCGATCGTCTTCCACCACGGCTGGCCGCTCAGCGCCGACGACTGGGACACCCAGCTGCAGTTCTTCCTGCTGCAGGGCTACCGGGTGATTGCCCACGACCGGCGTGGCCACGGCCGCTCCTCGCAGACCAGCGGCGGCCATGACATGGACACCTACGTGGCCGACGTCAATGCCCTGGTCGACCACCTGGACCTGCGCGACGCCGTGCACGTGGGCCACTCCACCGGCGGCGGCGAGGTGGCCCATTACGTAGCCCAGGCCAAGCCCGGCCGCGTGGCCAAGGCGGTGCTGATCGGCGCGGTGCCGCCGATCATGATCAAGAGCGAAGCAAACCCCGGCGGCACGCCGCGGGAGGTGTTCGATGGCTTCCGCGCGCAGCTGGCGGCCGGGCGCGCCACGTTCTACCGCGAGGTACCGATTCCCTTCTACGGCTTCAACCGCGAGGGCACGCCGCCGGTGCAGGGCATCGTCGACAACTGGTGGCGCCAGGGCATGCTGGGTGCGATCAACGCGCACTACGACTGCATCAAGGCGTTCTCGGAAACCGACTTCACCGACGACCTGAAGAAGATCGACGTACCGGTGCTGGTCATGCACGGCGACGACGACCAGATCGTGCCGATCGCCGACTCGGCGGAGCTGTCGATCAAGCTGCTCAAGCACGGCACGTTGAAGGTGTACAAAGGCTACCCGCACGGCATGTGCACCACGCACGCCGATGTGATCAACCCGGATCTGCTGGCGTTCATCCGCGGATGAGAACGCGGTCCCGGGGGGGCAGCCGCTCCCCCGGGGCTTTGCGAGCGGATCGCCGTGGCCGCGCTCAGTCCCGCGCCGGCCTCGCCCACCGTGCGTTGTCGTCCTCGGGCAGCGGCAACGGTGACGGCGGCAGCGGCGGCGGGACCGGCATGGCGGCCTGCGACACCACCGGCCCGGCAACCTGCGCCGTTCCCGTCGTGCGGATACGGGCAATATCCGCGCGGCGCAGCACATAGGTCCGCGCCAGCATGTCGCCGATGCGCTGGCGGTTGCTGGACATCAGCGCCACCAGGCCTGCCGGAATGGCGCCGAAGAGGAAGGGATTCACCTCGATCAGACGCAGCGCCGTGCGCACGATCGACTGCCACCATGCAGGCCGTTCGCCGCGGATGTTCACCACCCGGGTGCCGGTCGCCAGCTTGCCCAGCGACCCACCGAAACGGGTTTCCATCACCGGAAAATAGGCCACCAGCAACGTCGTCCACAGCCAGGTGGCCTGCTTCGCGACGGTCTCACCCAGGGTCATCAGCGGCACGCCGATGATCAGGGCGAGCGCGGCGAAATCGATGAGGGTCGCCAGCCACCGGGCCGCGATGATCGATGACGTGTAGCCAGCGGCGATCGTGGCGGCGCTGGACACCCGCCCATCGCTGTTGAATGACACACCCGACATGTCCAGCGGTTTGACCGGGCCCTCCGGTGCGGCGGACGGCACCGACGCGCGATACGGATCATGCAGTTCCATATGCATTCTCTTCAGTCACAGTGCTACCGGCGCGGTGCCGGCCCCCTTCAAGCACTTTCTACGACAAGGGCGCGCCGGCATTGCACCGCGCGCGCCCGCTTCCGACCCCGCCAGCGTCAGCGGATTTCGGAGATCTCCACCCCATCCAGGCCCTGCGACAGCGTGCGCGCATCACCGCCCTGCGACAGCTTGATGCGCAGGCGCACCTCGTTCTGCGAGTCGGCGTAGCGCAGGGCGTCCTCGTAGCTGATCTCACCGGCCTGGTACAGCTCGTACAGACTCTGGTCGAAGGTGCGCATGCCCAACTGCACCGATTCCTTCATCACTTCCTTGAGCTTGTGGATCTCGCCGTCGCGGATGTAGTCCTGCACCAGCGGCGTGCCCAGCATGATCTCCATCGCCACCTTGCGCGACTTGCCATCCGGCGAGGGAATCAGCTGCTGGGCAACCACGCCCTTGAGGTTCAGCGACAGATCCATCAGCAGCTGGTTGCGGCGGTCCTCGGGGAAGAAGTTGATGATGCGGTCCATCGCCTGGTTGGCGTTGTTGGCATGCAGCGTACACAGCACCAGGTGGCCGGTCTCGGCAAACGCGATGGCGTGGTCCATGCCTTCGCGGGTACGCACTTCGCCGATCATGATGACGTCCGGTGCCTGGCGCAGCGTGTTCTTCAGCGCCGCTTCCCAGCTGTCGGTATCGATGCCGACTTCGCGCTGGGTGATGATGCAGCCTTCATGCTTGTGCACGAACTCGATCGGGTCTTCGATGGTGATGATGTGCCCGGTGGAGTTGTGGTTGCGGTAGCCGATCATCGCCGCCAGCGAGGTCGACTTGCCGGTACCGGTCGCGCCCACGAACAGGATGATGCCGCGCTTGGTCATCGCCAGCGTCTTGATGATCGGCGGCAGGCTCAGCTCTTCCACGGTGGGAATGCGCGTCTCGATGCGACGCAGCACCATGCCAACCTGGTTGCGCTGGTAGAAGCAGCTCACGCGGAAACGGCCGACACCGGACAGGCCGATGGCGAAGTTGCATTCGTGGGTTTTCTCGAACTCTTCGCGCTGTGCCGGCGTCATCACGTTCAGCACCAGGTCGCGGCTCTGCTGCGGCGTCAGCGGGGTCTGGGTGATGGGCGAGATCTTGCCGTTGACCTTGATCGCCGGCGGCATGCCCGCAGTGATGAACAGGTCTGACGCCTTCTGGTGCGCCATCAGCTTGAGGAACGAGGTGAAGTCGATGGTGGTGGTGCTCATCGCGGTGTGCTCCGAAGGTTGCCTGGAGCCGGCCAGCGGCCGGCACTACCGAACGTATCGAGCCGGGCCGTGCCCGGCGCGACCACTATTCGAAGATGCGCTTGTCCTTGGCGTATTCCCTGGCCTGGTTGCGCGTGATCAGGCTGCGCTTGACCAGGTCCTGGAGGTGCTGGTCGAGCGTCATCATGCCCATCTGCTGGCCCGTCTGGATCGCCGAGTACATCTGCGCCACCTTGTCCTCACGGATCAGGTTGCGGATGGCCGGGGTGCCCACCATGATTTCCCATGCGGCGGTACGACCGCCGCCCACCTTCTTCAACAGCGCCTGCGAGATCACCGCACGCAGCGACTCGGACAGCATCGAGCGCACCATCGGCTTCTCGCCGGCGGGGAACACGTCGATGATGCGGTCGATGGTCTTGGCCGCCGAACTGGTGTGCAGCGTGCCGAACACCAGGTGGCCGGTTTCCGCGGCGGTCAACGCCAGGCGGATGGTTTCCAGGTCACGCAGTTCGCCGACCAGGATGATGTCCGGATCTTCACGCAGCGCCGAACGCAGCGCTTCGTTGAAGCCGTGCGTATCACGGTGCACTTCGCGCTGGTTGATCAGGCACTTCTGCGAGGTGTGCACGAATTCGATCGGGTCCTCGACGGTGAGGATGTGGCCGTATTCGTTCTTGTTGATGTGGTCGATCATCGCCGCCAGCGTGGTCGACTTGCCCGAACCGGTCGGACCGGTGACCAGGATCAGGCCCTGCGGCTGGTCGATCAGCTCACGGAAGATCGGCGGGCACGCCAGGTCTTCCAGCGTGAGCACCTCCGACGGAATGGTACGGAACACCGCACCGGCGCCGCGGTTCTGGTTGAACGCGTTGACACGGAACCGGGCCAGCGACGGGATCTCGAACGAGAAGTCGACTTCGAGGAACTCCTCGTAATCGCGGCGCTGCTTGTCCGACATGATGTCGTACACCAGCGCGTGGACCTGCTTGTGGTCCAGGGCCGGAATGTTGATGCGACGGACATCGCCGTCCACGCGGATCATCGGCGGCAAGCCGGCCGACAGATGCAGATCCGACGCTTTGTTCTTTACGGAAAACGCCAACAGTTCGGCGATATCCATGCGCTGCTACTCCCCATGACTGCTGCGACTGGAAGGTTCTTTCCCCGGGCGGCAGTATAGCGTTCCTGATCTACCGGAATACGCCCGTGTCCGCGCTGCCCCTGTCCACCCTTCTGCTGAACCTGCACAACGCGGCGGCCGCCGCCGGGCGGCCAGATCCCCGCCTGCTCGCCGTCTCCAAGACCCAGCCGGCCGATGCGGTCGCCGCCCTGGCCGCGCAGGGGCAGCGTGCGTTCGGCGAGAACTACGTGCAGGAAGCAGTGGCCAAGATCGACGCGTTGGCGGCACTGGGCCTGGAGTGGCACCTGATCGGCCATCTGCAGTCGAACAAGGCCGAGCTGGCCGCGCAGCGCTTCGACTGGGTGCAGAGCGTGGATCGGGCAAAACTGGTCGCGGCGCTGGCCGCGCATCGGCCGGCCACCCTCACCCCCCTGAATGTGCTGATACAGGTCAACATCGACGATGAGGACAGCAAACACGGCTGCGCGCCCGAGGCGATCCCGGCGCTGGCGGCGGCGATCGACGCCGCGCCCACGCTGTGCCTGCGCGGCCTGATGGCCATCCCCGCACCGTGGCCCGAAGCGTCGCGCCGCACAGCGGCGTTCGAGCGCATGCGCGACCTGTTCCAGGCCCTGTCCGCCACGCACCCGGCAGTGGATACGCTGTCGATGGGCATGAGCGGCGATTACCCCGACGCCATCGCCCACGGTGCCACCCTGGTCCGCATCGGCACCGCCCTCTTCGGCGCACGCCCTTGACCCGTAGAGCGGGGCTCTGCCCCGCACGCCACCAGCCCCGTAGAGCGGGGCTCTGCCCCGCTGCTTTACGCGCACGGCAACAGCAGCCGGGTAGAACCCGGCTCTACGGATCGCTTTGCACCACGCAGCCAGGTAATGCCCCGCACGCCACCAGCCCCGTAGAGCGGGGCTCTGCCCCGCTGCCTTGCTGCAGCAGCCCCGTAGAGCGGGGCTCTGCCCCGCTGCTTTACGCGCACGCCAACAGCAGCCGGGTAGAACCCGGCTCTACGGCTCGCCTTGCACCACGCAGCCGGGTAGAACCCGGCTCTACTGTTCGCTTTGCACCGCGCCGCCGGGTAAAACCCGGCGCTACGATTTGCTTTGCACTACGCCGCCGGGTTGCCCCCGGCGCTCCCCCCTGACCGAGGACGCCTCATGACCAGCAGTTCGATCACCTTCATCGGCGGCGGCAACATGGCCCGCAGCCTGATCGCCGGCCTGATCCGCCAAGGGGTTGCCCCCGCCCACCTGCATGTCGCCGAACCGGTGGCCGAGCTGCGCAGCCAGCTCACCGCCGACTTCGGCGTGAAAACCTACGCCAGCGCCAGCGAAGCCGCGGCGCAGGGGCAGGTCTGGCTGCTGGCAGTAAAGCCGCAGGTGCTGCGCGATGTCTGCGCATCGCTGGCCGCGATCGCCGCAGCGACCACACCGCTGGTGGTCTCCATCGCCGCCGGCATCACCAGCGCGCAGTTGGCACGTTGGCTGGGCGGCAGCCCGGCCGTGGTCCGCGCCATGCCCAATACGCCAGCCCTGCTCGGCGCCGGCGTCACCGGATTGTTCGCCACCGCCGGGGTCAGCGACGCGCAGCGCCAGCAGGCCGACACCCTGCTGGCCAGCGCCGGGCGCACCGTCTGGATCGACGACGAAGCGCGCATGGACGCGGTCACCGCCGTTTCCGGCAGCGGCCCGGCCTACGTGTTCCTGCTCGCCGAAGCGATGGAAGCGGCCGCGCGCGCGCAGGGCCTGGCACCGGACGCTGCGCGCGAGCTGGTCGTGCAGACCCTGCTTGGCGCGTCGCGCATGCTCGATGAATCCGGCGAAGCGCCGGCCGAGCTCCGCCGCCGCGTGACCTCGCCGAACGGCACCACCCAGGCGGCGATCGAGTCCTTCCAGGCCGACGGCTTCGAAGCCACCGTCGCACGTGCGATCGAGGCCGCCACCCGCCGCGGACAGGCGCTGTCGGCTGCCAACGACTGACGGCTGTCAGCCGCGCGGCGGCACACCGACGTTGTCCAGCAGGAACGCCACAAAGCTGGACAGCTTCGGCCGCGGCCGCCGGTCCGGCAGGTACGCCAGATGCAACGGGCGCGGCTCGGGCAGGTAGTCGGCCAGGACCGGCTGCAACCGCCCGGCGGCCACATCCTCGGCCAGCAGCACCGCGGGCTGCAGGATCAATCCGGCGCCCGCCAGCGCCGCGCGGCGCAGCCCGTCACCGTCATTGCACAGCAGCCGCGAATGCTCCGACCAGTCCTGCTCGGGATGCCCGCGCAACCGCCAGCCATGCCCACCGCGCCAGGCCAGGTGGGTCAGGCAGTCGTGGTCGCGCAGATCCGCGGGATGCTGCGGAATGCCGTTGCGCGCCAGGTAGGACGGCGCCGCGCAGATCTGCATCGCATACGGCGGCAGCGGCCGCGCCACCCACTCGGCCGAGCCGAGCTGGCCCATCCGCACCACCGCGTCGAACTGCTCTTCGATCATGTCCACGCGGCGGTTGTTGAGGTCCAGTTCCACCGTCACCTGCGGATACGCCGCCAGGTAGCGCGCCACCAGCGGCGCCAGCACGCAGCTGCCCCAGGTGACCGGCGCGCTGATCCGCAGCACGCCCTGCGGCTGCGCCTGCAGACCTTCCACGCTGGCCTCGGCCTGCTGCACCTGTTCGAGCACCGCCCGGCACCCGGCCAGATAATTGCGTCCGGCATCGGTCAGGCTCTGGCGGCGCGTGTTCCGTTGCAGCAGGCGCACCCCCAGGTGCGTCTCCAGCTGCTGGATGTACTTGCCGACCATCACCGAGGACACCGCCAACTGCTCGGCGGCGGCAGTGAAGCTGCCCTGTTCGACCACGGCCACGAAGGTCTGCATGCAGCGCAACGTATCCATTGGAAACCCCAGCTTTGCAATCTACAAAGCATACCCCCGTTACCGAACCTTCCACAGCAGCGCAGACTGGCCTTCCCTTTCCCGGAGCGAGCCCATGAAAATCCTTCTTGTCGGTGCCACCGGCACCCTCGGCCAGGCCGTTGCCACCACCCTCGGCGCGCACCATGAGCTGCTCCGCGCGGGCCGGCATGGCGGCGACGTGCAGGTGGACCTGACCGACGATGCGAGCGTGCAGGCGATGTTCGAGCAGATCGGTACGCTGGACGCCGTGATCGCCACGACCGGCCGCCTGCATTTCGGCCCGCTGGCCGACATGCGTGCCGATCAGTTCAACCTGGGTCTGCAGGACAAGCTGCTGGGCCAGGTGCGACTGGCGCTGGCCGCACAGCACCACCTGCGGGTGGGTGGCTCGATCACGCTGACCAGCGGCATCGTCAGCGCCCAGCCGATCCGCGACGGCGCCAACGCCACCGCCGTCAATGCCGCGCTCGAAGGCTTCGTACGCGCAGCCGCCTGCGACCTGCTGCCGCGCGGTCTGCGCATCAACGTGGTCAGCCCGAACGTGCTGGTCGAGTCGATGGACGACTATGGTGCGTACTTCCCCGGCTTCGAACCGGTGACCGCGCAGCGCGCGTCGCTGGCCTACCAGCGCAGCGTGGAAGGCGTGCAGAGTGGCCAGGTGCTGACCGTCTGGTGACCTGACGACGGAGATGCGCAGTGCCGGCCGCCGGCCGGCACCCGCTCATTCCCAGCGTCGTGGGCCGTCGCCCTGCTCGCCCAGCGCATCGCCCGGGTTGGTCAGCCGGCAGCGCTTGAGCGACAGGCAGCCGCAGCCGATGCAGTCGGTGAGCTGATCGCGCAACAGCAGCAGCTGCTCGATCCGCTGGTCCAGCTCGCTGCGCCACAACGCCGACATCCGCGCCCATTCGGCCTTGGTGGGGGTCTTGTTTTCCGGCAGCGCAGCGAAGGCGCTGGCCACCGCGTCCAACGGCATCCCCACCCGCTGCGCGACGCGGATCACCGCCAGCCGGCGCAGCACGTCGCGGGCGAACCGGCGCTGGTTGCCTGCAGTGCGCAGGCTGCGGATCAGCCCCTTGCGCTCGTAGAAGTGCAGCGCCGACACCGCCACGCCGCTGCGCTTGGCCACTTCGCCTACACTCAATTCCTGCGCGATCACTGCTTGACCTCAACCTTGGTTCAGGTGACATCCTGCGCTGCGCCCCGGCGCTCTGCAAGCGCCTGCCCCCTTGTTGCCTGGATGTCTCCATGTCTTCCGATGTCGTCGTACCCGCTTCCACCCCCGGTCACGCCCAGACTCCGCCCTCGATCCTGTCCCCGCCCTACCGTGCCACCACCATCGGCATGGTCGCGCTGGTGTCGCTGCACGGGTTCGAAGCACTGGCGGTCGCTGCCGCCATGCCCACCGTCGCCCACGACCTGGACGGGCTGCGCCTGTACGCGCTGGCCTTCGGCGGCACCCTGGCCACCAGCGTGATCGGCATGACCCTGGCCGGGCGCTGGAGCGATCAGCGCGGTCCCGCGCGGCCGCTGTGGTTGGGCCTGGCCTGCTTCATCGCCGGCCTGCTGGTAGCCGGGCTGGCGCAGCACATGCCGGTGCTGGTGCTGGGGCGGCTGATGCAGGGCCTTGGCGCCGGTGCGATCTCGGTGGCGCTGTATGTGCTGGTCGGGCGCACGTTTCCCGACGCGATGCGGCCACGGGTGTTCGCCGCGTTCTCCGCCGGCTGGGTGGTACCCTCGCTGATCGGTCCGAGCATCAGCGGCCTGATCGTGCAGCATCTCGGATGGCGTTGGGTGTTCCTGGCCGTGCCGCTGCTGGCCGTCCCGGCCGCACTGCTGCTGCGCCCCGCCCTGCGCAACCTGCCGCCGCCCCCCGCCGCTGCGGACAGCAGCCCCACGGTGGTGCGTTGGGCCATCGGTGCGTCGATGGGCGCGCTGCTGCTGTACATCGGCGGCCAGCAGACCGGCTGGGCGGCGCTGGGCCTGCTGCTGCCCGCCCTGGCGCTGCTGGGGCTGTGCAGCTGGAAGCTGCTGCCGCGCGGCACCCTGCGCCTGCATCGCGGCCTGCCGAGCGTGATCGCTCTGCGCGGCATCGCCGC
The DNA here is from genome assembly GCF_046736075.1 of Stenotrophomonas sp. LGBM10. GTDB lineage: Bacteria > Pseudomonadota > Gammaproteobacteria > Xanthomonadales > Xanthomonadaceae > Stenotrophomonas. The sequence continues at coordinate 3,340,983 of NZ_CP177163.1, read as the reverse complement.
CTCGGCCTTCTTCGGCTGCGAAGCGTTCCTGCCCCTGCTTCTGCAGCGCGAACGTGGGTTGACCCCGTTGTTGGCCGGCGTGGCGTTGAGCCTGGGCGCACTGGGCTGGTTCAGCGGTTCCTGGCTGCAGGGCCATCAGCAGCGCGGCTGGTCGCGCCGGCAACTGCTGCAGAGCGGAGCGCTGTTGATGTGCGCAGGCATCGTCGCCACCTCGCTGGCGATCCAGCCCGGCGTGCCGCTGTGGCTGGCGCTGGCCGGCTGGTCGCTGACCGGGCTGGGCATGGGCCTGATCTACCCGAGCCTGTCGGTGCTCACGCTGTCGCTGTCGCCCCCGGCCGAACAGGGCGCCAACACCTCGGCCCTGCAGTTGAGCGAGGCACTGGGCGTGGCGACCACCCTGGCCATCTCCGGCTCGCTGTTCGCCCTGTTCCTGCAAGGCAACGTGATGCTCGGCTACCTGCTCACCTACGCGATCATGCTGGTACTGGCCGCGGCCAGCGTAGCCGTGGCACGGCGCGTGTAGCGCCGGGTTCTACCCGGCTGCCGTTGAAGGCACGCCCCGTAGAGCCGGGTTCTACCCGGCTGCCCTTCGCGTCCGCCCAAAGCAGCGGGGCAGAGCCCCGCTCTACGGGGGCGCACCCACCATCGCACCGGGTTCCACCCCACCGGGACAGGCACCACCGTCGCACCGGGTTCCATCCAACCGCGATAGGCACGCCCCGTAGAGCCGGGTTCTACCCGGCTGCCGTTCGCGTCCGCCCAAAGCAGCGGGGCAGAGCCCCGCTCTACGGGTAACGCACTCACCGTCGCGCCGGGTTCCATCCAACCGGGACAGGCACCACCGTCGCACCGGGTTCCACCCCACCGGGATAGGCACCACCGTCGCACCGGGTTCCATCCAACCGCGATAGGCACCGCCGTCGCGCCGGGTACCAACCAACCGCGATAGGCACCGCCATCTCGCCGGGTTCCACCCAACCGCGATAGGCACGCCCCGTAGAGCGGGGTTCTACCCGGCTGCCCTTCGCGTCCGCCCAAAGCAGCGGGGCAGAGCCCCGCTCTACGGGTGTGCGTCGCCTACGTCCTTGAGGTCTTCGCGCAGGATGCGGCGGATTTCTAGTACCGCCTGCGGGGTTTCCTGCACGCTGTGGCCGGAGATGATCACCTTCTCCGACACCGCTCCCTCCAGATGCGCGCTCCAGTACGGCACCAGCCCATCATCGGACTGCGCCAGCGGCACCTCGGGTTTGCGCTGGGCGATGATCGAGTGGTACTTCAGCCCCGGCATGATCGGCAACGCCCCGGCCGCCTTCACGAACGGGTCGCTGGCCTTGAGGTTGTCGATGCTGTTGGGAATCTGCAGCTTGGTCGGCTGCGCGGACTGGGTCTCGGCCTGCTGCAGCGTCTGGAACACATCCTCGAACTTGCCCAGGATGGTGATCGGCAGGCGCACCAGCCGCCCGATCAGGCGACCAAGGCGGTTGCCGGCGATGTCGGTGCCCTTGTGCGGGGCGGCGATGAAGATCGCGCGCTCCACGTTGGGTTCGGCGGTGAAGTGCAGCAGCGGCCCGAGCTTGGCCTCCACCCGCTTCAGGCGCTCGCCCTTGAGGTCGTAGTTGGCCAGCAACTGGTCCCACAGCACGTCGCCGGACGACGTGACCAGCAGGCGCGCCAGCACCCCGCCCATGCTGTGACCGATGAACACCATGTCCTTTGATGCCGGGCTGGTACCGGTGGGATCGAAGTGCCTGAGCGTGTTGTTGAACGCCTCATTGATCTCGAACCGGTTCAGCGCGATCGGCGCATTGGTCGGGTAGTACACCTGCCACACCTGGAAATGCCGGCGCAGCTCGGGGTCGCCCATGACCTCGTTGGCCACGTTCACCCACGCCTCGGGACTGCTGCCCAGACCGTGCAGCATGAAGATGATGCGGCGGTTCGGATCCCACGGCTGCATCAGGTACATGTGCGGTTCGGCGATGCCTTCGCTCAGCCCGAACAAGGTCCGCAGCGACTGCGTGGCGAAGCCCGACTGGGCCAGCCACATGCCGTAGGCGGCGGTGAAATTGCCGGCCAGCGGCACCTTCTCGCCGTGCAGGTCCACGCTTTCGGTGGACTCCGGCGAATACACGTCGAACAACACCTGGGTGGTGTCCAGCACCTGCTGCAGGGAGTCGCCCTTGAAGCGCAGCAGCGCGGTGGCGTTGATCGCCGACATTTCGCTGTACTGCGGAATCTCGGCCTTCTGTCCATCCGCCGGGGCCACCAGCTTGGGCGGGTCCATCACCACCACCAGTTCGGCGCCGAAGCCGTCCCGGCGGTAGGTACTGCGCAGCCCGGCAAAGCTCACCGACGAGGCCGAGACCATGCTGGTGGGGATGCTGGACATGCGCAGCTCATCGAAATCCGAGGTCAGCGTCCAGCGCTCGCCCGCGACCGGCGCGTTGTAGTCCTCACCTTCCAGCGCGCTCTCACGGGCACGCTTGAACACCACCGCCGCGGTCTGCTCGGCCGCATAGTTGTAGTAGTCGCGCACCTGCGTCTGGCGGTCTTCGAACGCGCGGTCGGACGGCGTGCGGCCGCTGAAGAACAGATAGGCATAGGCGTAACGCGCCGCCTCCAGCCAGGCATCCAGCGCCGCGTCGGACATCGGATGCTTGTCGCGGTCCTTCGGCTTCGGGCTCAGGCCCAGCGCCGTCTTCACCCACAGCTCGGACAGCGCCGACAGCCGCTGCTCCTCCGGCAGTACCGCCGTATCCTCCAGTGTTTTCTGGCAGGACACCGTGTCCTTGGCGCACAGCTCCTCATCCAGGCCGATGACGCTCAACGTTTCCTGCGAGGCGGCACTCAACTTGCCTGACGTCAGCACGTCGCCGCGCTTGTTGGCCAGGTACTCGGTAGGCGCCACCTGCTTCATCGTCACCATCGCGCAGCCGCTGGACAACAGCAGCGACAGCACCACGGCCAGCAACGGCAGCACGCGGCGCGACAGGCCGCTCACACGCACCATCATGGTTCGCTTCCTTGCTCGATGCCGGGCACGCCGCGGCGGATCTGACGGGAGAAATCGGGCGCATCGCCGGCGGCCCGTGCGCGCTCGGTAATGCGCCCACGCGCCTTCAGCGTGGCAAACGGCACGCCCGGGGTCAGTACACCCAGGTCGCGCGCGTACTCGGCGAAATAGCCGGACACCAGCAGGCGGTAATCCAGCGGCAGCCCCGGCGCGATCTGCTTGGCCAGTTCGTAGACGATGGTGGTGCAGTTGCTGGTCAGCGTGTTGTAGAACGCCGGTGCGGCGTCCAGCTTGCGCGCCTCGCCCAGGTAGGACACGAACAGCCCCTTGAGCTGTTCGCGGGTCATGCCCTGCAGGCGGTACAGATACACATCTTCGCCACGCACATTGCTGCGCACGCGCACGATGTCGGTTTCCTCCGATGCCACCAGCGTCATTTCGAATTTGCGGAAGAACCCACCCAGCGCCGAGAACGACTCGCCCCGCTCCTTGCGGATCTCCAGCGAGAACACCAGGTAACGACCGTCCGCGAAACCGAACGACACCAGAGTGTGCGCGATCGTCGGCCCCATCCAGTACGACAGGATCAGATCGGCCGAGCGCAGCTGATCAAGGTCGTAGGTGCGGCGCTCCCAGCGCACGTCATGATCGTCCTCGCTGCGCCAGGTGAAGTTGCGCACGTTGTCGAGTACCACGTGGGTGCCGTCGAACGTGACCACTTTCAGCCGCTGCGCGACATCATCTGCCCAGACCCGATCCTGGCGGGGCGCCACCAGCAGCCACCACACACCGGTCAGGACCAGCACGGCCACGAACACCGGCCCCGGCCAACGGCCGGCGCGGGCGCGGCCCACCGCGACTGCGGTACCCACGGCAAACAATGCCCAGCCAGCGACCACCACGTAACGTATCCACGCGGGCCCGGGCAACTGGAAGGCCAGCCAGCCGGTCACCCACAGGGCCGCCACCAGCATCAGGGCGGCCAGCCCCCATCGTCCTGCTTTCTTCACACGCGTCGTTCCGTCGTTGATGATCCGGGGCGCTAGTTAGCCACAACCCCGGTGCAGGCAACATGTTCGCGTGTTCAGGTTTGTCGAGGCAGCGCGTGCCGTCGTCGTTCAACCGCCCCGAACGCGGCGCGCTGCCGACCTTCTGCCACGGCGCCATGCCCTTCCGGCCATGCAGCAGCGGGCGCTTGAGCGGCAAGCGGCGGGGCAGCGGAATGCCTATCCCGGGCGCGGCACGGTCGTCGCTGCGCAGGGCAGTGGCGCGCTCGCCGACCAGCAGCGCTGCCACTTCCTCCAGCCCATCACGCATTGCACGGGTCGCGGTCTGCAAGGGGTTCATGGGGGTCTCCAGCGGCGGTGGGGACGATCCACGTTACGGGTGTGGCCGCCTACGCGACGTGCAGGGCCTGTGGCATTCGCATGAATGCGCCGGGCGCCCACCACGCGTTTAAGACTCATTTGCATTGATGGGGGGACGTCCTGATAATCCGCCCCCAACCTCCCCCCGGATTTCCGTCATGCCTGCTCCGCGCCGCTCCTCTCTGCTGCTGGGCCTGGGCGCTCCCGCCCTGCTCGCCTCGGCCCTTGCCCATGCCCAGGACGGCAGCGATGCGCGCACGCTGGACGCGGTCACCGTGGTCGCAGAGCGCGCCAGCACCGCAACCAAGACCGACACCCCGCTCACCCAGACCCCGCAGGCCATCAGCGTGGTCACCGCCGACCTCTTCACCGACCGCGGCGCGCACAACCTGCAGGAAACCCTGCGCTACAGCGCCGGCGTCACCGCCGATGCCTACGGCCTGGATACCCGCAGCGACGGCAGCACCGTGCGCGGCCTGGATCCGGTGCAGTACCTGGACGGCCTGCGCCGCAGCTACGGCTTCAATCCGATGGCGCGCACCGAGGTCTACGGCCTGGAACGGGTGGAAGTGCTGCGCGGCCCGTCGTCGGTGCTGTATGGCGCCGGCGCCACCGGCGGCATCATCAATGCCATGACCAAGCGCCCGACCTTCACCGACATCGGTGGCGAGGTCGGTGTGCAGCTGGGCAACTTCGACCGCAAGCAGTTCCAGGCCGATGTCGGGGGCGCGCTGAATGACGCCGGCACCCTCGCCGGCCGCGTGGTGGGCCTGGTGCGCAACGCGGGCATGCAGACCGACTTCGTCGACGACGACCGCATCTACATCGCCCCCTCGATCAGCTGGCGCGGCGAACGCAGCACGCTCACCCTGCTCACCAGCTACCAGCACGACAAGACCGCCTCCAGCCAGCAGTTCCTGCCGGTAGTGGCCACGCTGAACGCGCCGGCCGGCACGCCGCGCCTGGATCCGTCCACGTTCCTTGGCGACCGCGATTTCGACCTGCTCGACTCGCGCGTCTACAGCATCACCGCCTTGTTCGATCACCGTTTCAGCGACACCGTCAGCCTGCGTTCCTCGGTGCGCTATCTGGATGGCAAGACCGAATTCCGCGAACTCTATCCGGATACCTACACCAACCCGCTCGATCCCTTCATCGATGCGGACAAGCGCGTGGTCAACCGCAACGCCTACGGTGTGCGCCCGGACGTGCGTGCGCTGGCCAGCGATACCGCCGTGCAGTTCGACTTCGCCACCGGCGCGTTCCAGCACCTGCTGCTGGCCGGCGTGGACTACAGCGATTACCGCGAGGCGTCGGCCGGGCTGGATGCCACCCCGACCCCGATCGACATCTACACCCCCGTCTCCAGCGGCGTCACCATCAACGGCTGGAACCGCCTGCCGGACCAGCGCACCACCCAGCTGGGCGTGTACGTGCAGGACCAGATCCGCTGGGCCGATCGCGTATCGCTGGTACTCGGCGCCCGCCGCGACCACGCGCGCAGCAAGACCGAAGGCCTGCCCAGCCAGACCGACAACGCCACCACGTACCGCGCCGGCCTGATCGGCGATGTCGGCGGCGGCGTATCGCCGTACATCAGCTACAGCGAATCGTTCCTGCCGGTCACCGGCCAGGACCTGTACGGCCGTGCGTTCAAGCCCATGCAGGGGCACCAGGTCGAGGGCGGCGTGAAGTGGCAGCCGGCGCGCAACATGCTCGTCACCGCGTCGGTCTACCGCATCACCGAGACCAACCGCCAGACCAACGATCCGGACAACGTGCTCAACGTCATCCAGACCGGTGAAATCCAGTCCAAGGGCGTGGAGCTGGAAGGCCAGTTCACCCTCGCCAACGACCTCACCGTGACCGCAGCCTATGCACGCAACAAGGCCGAAGTGACCAGAAGCAACTTCGCCCTCGAAGTGGACCAGCGCCTCAACGACACCCCGCAGGAGCTGTCCTCGCTCTGGGTGGCCAAGGGGTTCCAGCTTGACGACGCCGCACGCCTGCGCGTGGGTCTGGGCGGCCGTTATGTCGGCAACACCCAGTCGCTGGGCTACGGCGGCTTCATCCGCACGCCGAGCTACACCCTGGTGGACGCGCTGCTGGAAGTACAGGTCACCGACTGGACGATGGCGCTGAACATCACCAACCTGGCCGACAGGAAGTACTACGCGCCGTGCCGCAACTTCGGCGACTGTTTCACCGGCAACCCGCGCACCGTTACCGGCACCATCAGCTACCGTTTCTGATCCACCCGGCGGCGGTGGCCCCGTGCCGCCGCCCTGCACCACCCCCGCCTCCAGCCATCGCCAGAGCGCACATGCAACGATCCACCCTCAAAACCTGGTTCCTCGTGCACAAGTGGACCAGCCTGGTCTGCACCGTGTTTCTGCTGCTGTTGTGCGTGACAGGCCTGCCCCTGGTGTTCGGCGAGGAGATCGCCCATCTCAGCGAACCACACGTGGACGCTCCGCAGGCGCGCGCCGCGCCGCGCGACCTGGATGCCCAGGTGCGTACCGCGCTGGCCGCCTACCCGGGGAACGTGCCGCTGTTCGTTGGTTGGGATTGGGACGGACACACCGTCTACGTCAATACCGGCACGCGACCGGATACGCCGCCCCCGCAGATGAAGACCGCGCTGCTCGACGCCAGCTCCGGCCAGCTGCTTCCCGCACCCCAGTTCAATGAAGGCGTGATGTACTTCCTGTACCGCCTGCACACCGACCTGTTCCTCGGCCTGCCGGGCATGTTGTTCATGGGCGCGATGGGCCTGCTGTTCGCCGTCGCCATCGTCTCGGGGCTGGTGCTGTATGGCCCCTTCATGCGCCGGCAGCCGTTCGGCACCCTGCGCACCGGGCGCAGCCGCCGCCTGGCCTGGCTGGACCTGCACAACCTGCTGGGCGTGGTCACCCTGGGCTGGGCGCTCGTGGTGGGCATTACCGGTGCCATCAACACCATCGCCAAACCGCTGGAACAGGCCTGGCAGAGCGAGCAGCTCGGCGAGTTCGCCGCACGCTACGCCGGCCAGCCCCGCCCGGTTGTGCTGGCATCGCTGCAGGCCGCCGTGGACACCGCCCGTGCCGCCGAGCCCGGCATGCGGCCGGCGTTCGTCAGCTTCCCCGGCACCGGTTACAGCGGCGACCACCACTACGGTGTGTTCATGCAGGGCAGCACACCGCTGACCGAGCGCCTGTACCGGCCCGTGCTGATCGATGCCGGCACCGGTGCGCTCACTGCGCAGCCACAGTTGCCGGCCTACATGACCGTACTGCTGATCAGCCAGCCGCTGCACTTCGGCGACTACGGCAAGCTGCCGCTGAAGATCCTGTGGGCGCTGCTCGATCTGCTCACCATCGCAGTGCTGGTCACCGGCCTGTACCTGTGGTTCAAGCGGGGCAGCACCGAGGCGCGCGTGACCGAGATCGAACGGGCGGCCCGGACCGGGGACACCGCATGAACCGGCCCACGCCTTCGGTCCGCCATCCCTTCGTTGCCCCGGCATGGATCGCCGCTGCCAGCGTGCTCGGCCTGGTCAGCGCGCTGGTCGGCGATGGCGTGTTCGACGTGGTGTCCTGGGGCGTGTTCGCCGCGTTGATCGCCGTGGTCATCCGGGCTTGGCGGCGGCGCACGCGCTGACGCTCATTCCGCCGCCTGCAGCCACTGCCGCAGCGCCGGCGACGGCTCACCGGCGCGCAGGCACATCTGCAGATCGAAACGCGCCGACACCTCCTCCAGCGGCTGGTAGTGCACTTCGTCGGCGCGGAAACCCTGCATGCTGGCCGGCACGATCGCGATACCCGCCTCCACCGCCACCAGCGACAATACCGCGTGCATGCCATGCGCCTCCTGCACCACGCGCGGCACGAACCCCGCGGCCGCGCACAGGCGTACCACCTGCGCATGGAAGCCCTGCCCTTCGCGTGCCGGCCACAGCACGAAAGGCTCATCGGCCAGTGCGGCCACCGCGATGGATCGCATGCCTGCCAGGCGATGCGCACGCGGCAGCGCGATCGCCAGGCGATCCACGTCGAATGCATGCAGGCGCATGTCGCCGGCCTCGTTCACCGGTGGGATCACCACACCCACATCCAGCCGTTGCCCGCGCAGCATCTCGACCTGGCGTGCGGACGTCGCCTCGATCAGTTCCAGCCGCACCTGTGGGTGGCTGACCCGGAACGCGCGGATCACCTGTGGCAGGCGCCCATACAGCGCGCTGCCCACATAGCCGACCCGCACCGTGCCGGTACGCCCTGCCGCAGCGTCACGGGTCGCCACCAGCGCGTGGTCGGCCTGCTGCAGGGTCGCGCGGGCCTCTGCCAGCAGCACCTTGCCGGCGGCGGTCAGCCCCAGTGTGCGGTTGCCGCGCTGGATCAGCTCGCTGCCGATGTCCTCCTCCAGCCGCCGGATGGCGGCCGTCAGCGGCGGCTGCGACATGTGCAGCCGCGCCGCCGCACGATGGAAGTGCAGCTCCTCGGCAACGGCCACGAACTGACGGAGCTGGCGGAGATCGACCATGTGCGCTGTCGCTCTGGAAAACAGCCACCAGAGTAAACCGCGCGCGGTCAGCGCGGTTCGATCATCGCCTGTGCGATCGCCGGCCACTGCGCGGCCACCGCCTCAATGCTGCCGGCCTCCACCGCCTGCAGATCGCGCGGATACGCAACGCCCGCCGCTTCCACGCTGCGGGTGGCATGGAACTGGCCATTGCTGGCACGCAGTATCCAGCCCCCCTGCCGGCACGCCGCCGATGCGAGGAACGCAACACCGGGCGCCACCGCAGCCGGGTGCAGCTCATCCGGCTCGCCGGTCACGCCCCACATCCGGGTCTTGGCCACCGGCGACACCGCGTTCACCACGATGCCGTGCGCCGCGCCCTCGTCGGCCAGCACATTGACGATGCCCACCGCCGCTAGCTTCGCCGCGGCATAGGCCGCCAGACCCTTCTGCACGTACTGCGGATACAGCGCGCGGTCGGACGTGGTCAGCACGATCCGCCCGTAGCCGGCCGCCTGCATCGCCGGCCAGGCCGCCTGCGCCAGCCACAGCGGGGCCTTCGCCGCGATGGTCATCATCTGGTCGAAGCGCGCCTCGTCGAGCACGTCAATCTGCTGGTACTCGACCCAGCCGGCGTTGTGGATGATGAAGTCCAGCCGGCCATGCTGCTGCAGGATCGCGTCCACCTGCGCACGGCAGTCGCTGCGGCGGGCGATACCACCGGGTGCTGCCTGCGCCTCCAGGCCCTCCTCGCGCAGCCGCGCGGCGGCCATCGCGATCCGCTGCGGATCGCAGCCGGTGCCATCCAGCCCGGCCCCTACGTCCTGCATCACCACCCGTGCGCCGCGCTGGGCCAGCAACCGGCTGTACGCCAGGCCGAGGCCGCCGGCAGCACCGGTCACCAGGCCTACCTGTCCATCGAAAGAAAGCGTCTTGTGCGTTGTCATCCACACAGCATCGGCCGGATACCGCGCGGGTATCCAATACCCGTTGTATGCCGCTGCGATACCTGGCGCGTATCGCGGCGCTCAGTTGGCGCCCGGCAGCGGCCGGCGTCGAAGGCGCGCGATCACATACCCGATGGCCAGCCACAGCGCGATGTACAGCGCCACATACATCAGCTGCGGTATTGCCGTGTCCGCCCGCATCCGCGCCAGCACCCGCCACGTATCCACACAGAACGTGCCCACCGCGACCAGCATCGCCAAGCCGCCCAGCCCCGTGCCCAGCCAGCGCGCCCAGGCGTGCCGTCGCACCAGCAGCAGCGGCGCCACCAGCAGCAGCACCAGCCCGAGCAGCATCAGGGTCAGCCCGGTCAGCATGCCGGTGAAATCCGAGGCCATCGCCGGCAACGGCAGGCAGGCCACCACGGCCGCGCAGACACGCAGGCAGGGCGAGGAAACGCGGGGGACGGTCGTCGGCATCATCTTCCTTTGAACGGCGGACGCAGGCATGCGGCGCGGGGCGGCCGCCTCAATCATAGCCGCAGCCCGTCGCACCAGAACGTGCCGAATGCGGCACAGCATGGATCGGAACGGGTTCACAGCATCGGCCCTGCGGCCGCAGGGTGAGGCATCCGAAGCGTGCCAGTGGTCGTAAACGACATACATGTCCCGTCACGCTTCGCATTCGCCCCGCACTTTCCCTACATAGCACCTCCTGGGTTTCGGCGTATCACCCACGGCACCGCACGCCGCCGTGCGCCTGTCGCCGTTGCACCCAAGGAGCCCACCATGAACTGCACACCGCGTGCACTGGCGCTGGTCGCCCTGCTTTTCAGCGTCTGTGTGAACGCACGCGAAGACGACGACTGTCCGTCGGACGCGCAGATGATCGCCAGCATGTCGATGGCCGAGCTTCGGCAGTACGAGGCCGCGCTGGAGAATCCAGAGCTTCCCTTCGACGAGGTCTGCAAGGACGCCAGCGACCAGGACGAAGCAGACGCTGCAGGCTCGCGCCTGCACTACTGCGTGAAGCGAACTGCACCCTATTCCTCCCACAACCCCGACACCGGCCAGACCGAAACCGCCACCGTTACGCTGTACGACTATGTGTCCCTGCCCCGAAATGGCCAGACATGGATGCATCGCGTCCGCGTGGTGTTCGATGCCGTGCAGGGCAATGCAATGGCCGGGCTGGTGGTTACGCCCGAGCTTTACTGCGGGAGCTGCACCGACAAGCAGCCTTTCGCTCCCCTGACTCTTTCGGGCCCAGGTACGTACGACTTTGCCGTCCCCCTGGGATTCAATACCGATGAAGGAAAGACAGGCCAGGACACCCAACTGGTGCTGTCGCGCTTCAACAACGACCAATCACTGATCCAGAGTTCGGCACCGACACTTCGCTGCGACAAAGCAGCCAGGAGCGGTACGTCCGGGTGTCGATTCGCCGACTACCCTGCCGTCTTCGAGGTAAGCCTGAGCGATCCCGATACGGATGAGTCGGCCGAGCACATCAAGGTTGCACAGTCGACGCTCCCCGGCACGATCGGCAGGTGGCATGAAAATCCCGATGCGCGGGGTGTACCTTTGCGACGCTTGAGGAACAAGAGAGTTGCAGGAGAGAATCGCAACGTATCCGGGGCGCTGTGCAGAGCACGCTTTCCTGATGGAGCCGCGACTGGACTGAACTGCGACGAGTATCCTTTCGCAGCAACGCATGAGGGCGCATCTCTCGTACCGGATACATCCATGTCTGTCCGTTACATTCTCGGCGAAGACAACAAGAAGGTGGGTGGAAAGCTGGGCGCGTTCTACTGCACGCATGCGCGGCTTCTGGATGGAGAAGAGTTCTGGGTCAAGGTTGTGGATTGACCCGCCGGAGAGAGGCTCATCATGTGGAAGCAGTTACTTGACGAATTGAACGCAGCAGCTCTCGCAAACATCGAGCGAAAGCGGCTCGAACCAATCGAGTATCTTGGCCTTGAGCCGTTCATCAATGGTTTTCCGGACAGTCCGCTGGCTCAACTTGCCGCCCGGATCGGCAGGGAACATGTTGGATGGCTCGGGCAACCGGGAGCATCACTTGAGCAGATTCGCGAAGCCGAACAACGTCTTGGCGTGATTCTCCCTGCGAGCTACCGTGAGTTCCTGCTGGAGTCGAACGGATTCCTTGTTCCCGGCACTTACTGCTGCGTACTACTGCCGATTGAACTTGTACGGCGGTTTAGCGACGACAACTACCCGATTGTGGCAATGTGGACTGATCTGCACGAAGCCGACCCGTATCTTGAGGAAGCTGATTTCACAGCACATATCGGCGAGGCCCTCCAGATCTCTGCATGCCCCAGCGACTTTGATTGGTTCGCGCTTATCGACACGGTCAACACAAGTCCAGAAGGAGAGCTGTGGACAATCATGTACAGTCGCCAAGGGTATGAGGCCAGTTCGACCTTTACCAAACTCATCCACGAGCTTGTTTGCAATTACAGGTAGTTCCATCACATGCCCGAGCAGCCCGCTTTCCTGTGCGGTGGCGATGATGTCTGCCATGAGACGCGCACGCCAAGCCCATGCCCTGCATCGGCTTGGTGACGGCACGTCAGCCCAGACGGGCGGCGGAGACGCTACATACCGCGCGGGTATCCAATACCCGTTGTATGCCGCTGCGATACCTGGCGCGTATCGCAGCGCATCACGATGCTGGGATGAGAGGCGCGGCACTGACACGAACGAGAGACGCCAGACTAAACACCGCCAACCGCACTGCAGCCGGGCAACGGTGTCGCACGCGATTTCCAGAGAGCGCGGGCGCTGGACTGAACTGTGACGAATACCCGTTTGCAGCAACGAACCAGGACGCCTCTGTCGTGCCGGAATCATCCATGTCGGTACGCTACATTCTTGGCGAAGACAATCAGAAGGTCGGGCGCAGACTGGGCAACTTCTTCTGCACCGCGGCACACGTGCTCGATGGTGAGCAGTTCTGGGTGAAGGTCGTCGAGTAATGCGAATGAGACGTCGCGCGAACGCAGCGGCGCACCAGTCATTGATCGGAGACAGTAACGATGATGGCAATGGATGAGCTGATACAGGCAATGAACACTGCTGCAATCGCGCACTGGAGAGCCTCGCCAGCAGAGGCGCACGTCGACCTTGGGCTGAGTCCATTCCTCGCAACGCACCCGGATTCCGCACTGGCCGATCTGGCGCGACGCTGCCTGTCGGGGGATGTCGTCTGGCTCGGAATGCCCCCCGCATCCAAGGCCAGCATTCTCGCCGCAGAGGCGCGGCTTGGGATCTCGCTTCCGCCAAGCTACAAGCAGTTTCTGTCTGTCAGCAATGGGTTCTTGATGCCCGGCAACTACATCAGCACCTTGCTTCCGGTCGAGTTGATCCAGCCATTCGGCAATGAGAACGCGGCGATTGCCTCCGACTGGAGGAGCATGCTTGAAGAGGAGGCATCGGAGGATGAGCCGTGGCTGATGGCACGTCTTGGCGACGCGATTCAGCTGTCCGGGCCGCCCGGCAAAGGTGAAGACTTCGTCTTGCTGGATCCAACGTTCACGCATCCTGGCGAAGAGAACGAAATCGTGACCTACTGGACACAGTTGCAGGAGCATCACAGCAGCTTCGTCGCCTACCTTGAAAGCGCGCTGGCCGGCTTGTTGAATCTGACTGCGTTTCTTCAGAAGGGAACAGATCGTTGAACGCAACTGCGGCGTACCGCTTCCGGTACGCCGCGCGGTACCTCACCGGCTGGTCGGCTCCACCACCACCGCCGTCCCGTAGCACAGCACCTCGGTCAACCCGGTCATGATGTCGGTCGCGTCATAGCGCATGGCGATGATCGCATTGGCACCCAGCAATCGCGCGTGCTTGGCCATGTCGCGGTAGGTTTCCTCGCGCGCCTGCTCGCACAGCTCGGTGTAGATGGTGATGTTGCCGCCGAACAACGTCTGCAGGCCGCCGAGGAAGTTGCCCACGATCGAGCGCGAGCGCACGGTAATGCCGCGTACCACGCCGAGACTGCGCACCACGCGGAAGCCGGGCAGTTCCATTGCCGTGGTCACCATCGAATCGTCGAGCCTGGTTACCGCAGGCGTGTGCGCGCTGTTGTTGTAGGGGTCTGCCATTGCGGTCTCTCTCGGGTAAGGGCGTAGGTTTGGTTCGCGGTATCAGCGCGGTTGCGCAGCATTGGTCAGCGCCTCGGCAACCAGCTGCCGCAGCAGCGGCTGCGCCTCGGTGCGCATCTCGGCAGCCACCGTGTTCTGCAGCGCCTTGAACCGTGCCGCGTGCGGTGAGCGGGTTCCTTGTGATGCCAGCGAACGCAGCGCGTCTGCGGAGAAGTGCCGGGCATAGATTGCCGCCAGCGTACCGTCCCAGCGGGCCTGGTAGGCCGGCAGCAGGCGGCTGATCTCGGCCTGCACCCGTTGCTTCGCCGCAGGGGCACCGCTCTGTTCGGCCATCGACGCAAACGTGGTGGTGGCGCGTGCAGCCTCGTCGGCCAGCTTGGCGAGACCGTCGCCCATGTTGAAGCGCGCCACCAGCGCCGCCGCCGGGTCGGTGGACGGCGCCGTGGCCGTGGGCGTCGGCCCAACCGCCCCCGCCCCTGTCGGCGTCGATGGCGCCTCACCACACCCTGCCAACGACAGGCCCATCAGCACCACCGCCACGCGGACAGAACGCACGCACGCCTGGAACGTCATTGCAACCTCCATGTAGGGACGACTGCCGCGCTGCGCGTGCGATGCGACGCACGCAGCGTGGTCCAGTCCGAGCGACGTATTCTGCCCGAACCCACCGCCGGTGCCTGGTCCGCCGGGCTCACGGCCGGGTCACTCCAGCGCGGCTCGCACCACCTGGTAGACAGCCACATTGCGCTCGGCCAGCGCGCGCACCACTTCCGGAATCAACTGCATCGGCAGGTCCACCTCGTAGCCATGCGGCCGGGCGTGCAGCGCTGCGGGCGTGAAGTCGAACGCGGGATGCGCCTGGCTGCGTTCGAGCAGAAAGGCGGTGATCGCATCGCGTGCGATGTGCTGCCACTCGCCCACCTCGAGATACACCCGGTACAAGCGGTCGCTGTAGTCGGCGGGGGTGCCGGCGGTGGGATCCGGTTCGGACGGGGCCATGCAATGCTCCTGGTGGGGGACAACGCGGATGGGTCAGTACAGGCACTCTACGGGGCGCCAGCCACGGCTTCACACGGGCATTTGCTATCGTGCCCCCCGTCAGCTCCCCCTTCCCTGGATTCGCATGCCCCGTAAACCGCCCGCCTCCGCCTCCCCGGCCGCCCTGCTGCGGGTAGCTACCAAGGAGGCGTATGAGCGCGTCACCGTGCTGCTCAACGCCAGTTTCGCCGATTTCAGCCCGGAACAGCAGCGCAGGATCCGGGCCACCGTGGCCGTGGAGCAGCCGGCCAGCCCCGCCCCCCGCGCCAAGCCCGCCAAGGCGGCGGTAGAGGCGCCGCCGCGTTACTGGCTGCCGCACAGCCAGGTCACCTGGTCCGGCCGCGGCCGCGTGCCCCAGGCTTTCCTCGCCTGGGAAGGCACCGTGGCCCATACCGAATGGAAAAAGCACCACCCCGACGAACGCTTCCCGGCGTACCCGGGCTGATGGACGCGGACGCGCATCAGACCGTCATTCCGCAGCTGCGCATGACCGACGCCACCCGCAGCGTGCCGTTCTATCAGCGGCTCGGGTTTGCCATTGACTGGGAACACCGGTTCGCCGACGGCATGCCGCTGTTCGTGCAGATCAGCCGCCAGGGCCAGCAGCTGTTCCTGAGCGAGCACGCCGGCGACTGCGAGCCGGGCGGTGCGGTGTACTTCCGCGTGGCGGACGTGGATGCCGTGCATGCCGCGTTCGTGGCGGCCGGCGCGCCGGTGTTCCGCGCGCCGGCAGACATGCCGTGGGGCGGGCGCGAGATGATGGTGGTCGATCCGGACCACAACCGCCTGCGGTTTGCGACGATGCCCGCCGCCGAATCACGCAGCGATCCACGATGAGTCGCGGCATGAAGATGCGCACCGCCGTGGGTACGCACGGCACCCTGCACCGTGTTGACGACCTGCAGAAGCGTCATGACACAAACCAGACCCTGCCCACCCTGCTGTGCGACAGCCCGGGGTGCGGCGTTCCGGTGACGTTCGTGCCCGGGCACAGCAGGCGCCACGCCGGTCATGCCGAGCCCGTGCACATACCGGCCTACATCGACCTGGGCAAGGAAGCAGAGCACCGCCCCGGCTGCCGGTACGATGCGCCGGCGCATCTGCAGGCCCTGCTCGCCGCCGGCGCCGATGCCGACTTCCTGCCCCCGCTTGGCGAAGGAACGCACGAGCTGCGGCTGTTGCTCCTGCAGCAGGGCCTGAAACGTGGCGGTGCTGAGCATCACGGCGCGGACCCGGTACTGGCGGGCTACCTGCGCACCCTTGCCGATCTGCTCATCCTGCGCGCGATGTGCGGCAGCGACACGCTGCTGGCGACGCACCTGACCCTGCGCCTGGGCAAGAAGAAGGTCGACTGGAGCAGCTTCTTCTACACGCAGGACCGGTACGACGAGGCCTGGGAACGGCTGGGCGCGACATCCACCGACCTGCCCCTGGCGCTGGTCGGCACGGTCCGCTCGCACCGCGCCACCCAGCCCGGTTCGGTGTACCTCAACTGCGCACCGAAGTACCAGCACACCGGCGTGACCGACCGCCGGGATTTCTATGAAATCAGTGTCGGGCACAGCGATGCGGCGTGGCTGCAGTCCTTCCCGGTGGGCACGGAGATCGTGATGTTCGGGTTGTGGCGCCAGGGCAGAACCACCACCTCGTCCCGGCCCCATCCCACCGACCCGCGCCGTACCATCACCAACGTGACCCACAAGCTGGCCTTGTGGCCCAGCGTGAAGCACCAACTGGTGCGGGTGGAGTAAGCATCGGCGACTCGCGCCCGCGCCCCGCGTCAGGGCTGCGGGGTGCGCGTCGACGCCGGCTTGCTGTACCAGAGCGCGTTGACGATGATCCAGCGTTCGCCGAAACGCCCCATGTGGAAGTAGTCCACGAACCACGGCGTCTCCAACCGCACCGAGGCCGCATCCGCCGTCACATCCAGCACGCGGCAGCTGCGGTTCCACTGCTCCCTCGGGGTCTTCAACGCGCCCTGGCGGGTGAGCTCCACCAGTTCCTCCCTGCTCATGCGGCGCAGGCCCAGCCGCTCGTCCGGGGTATCGCCCAGCACCCTGCGCTTGGCCAGGTCCGGGTGCAGCGACCGCGCCACCCGGTCCGGGTCCGCCTCCAGCTGGCCGTCCACATAGTCCAGGCAGGTGGCCTCGATGGCCGCCAGGGTGGCGGCATCCGGCGCGGATGGCGTGTTCGCGGCAGCGACAGCGGCAATCAGCAGGGCAAGCGCGGGCATCGTTGTTCCAGGCGGTGGGCAAGGGTGAACGCATTGAACGCCATTGCCGGGCGGCTCTGCCACTGCCCCGGGTCGCTCACCCTCACCCGGTCACTCACCCGCACCACTGCTGCTCGCACGGAATGCCATCGTTGTCCCCGTCCATCTGCGTATTGGGGCAGTTCTGGATGAAGTACGTGGCCTCTTCGCACGAGCGCATGTGCGAGCAGTGCGTGCGGCCATCGCAGCTGTAGCGCGCAGGTGCTGCAGTGGCAGGTTCAGGTGCAGCCCAGGAGCTGCGGGAGGTTCCAACATCGGCAAGGTCAACGTGCCTGAGCTTGCTGTAGCCGTACGCGGCGACCAGGCACAGTACCGCGCCGATCATGATCTTCTTCATCGTCCCTGCCCCCCCGATCCCCCTGATCTGGCTGGAGCATAGGCAAGCACAGGACGGCCAGCAAGCGGGCGTGGGCAGGCAGCCGCCCGTCAGCGCGCGCTTCCGTCCACATACGGCCGCGACTGCAGCATCAGCACCTCGTCGCCCACCACCGCCCACTCGATGTCCTGGTCCACGCCGCCCAATGCCTGCTTGGTGGTCACCCCGATCCGGGCAAGCCGCGCAATCAGTGCATCGGTCAGCACCTGGCGCGAGCCGCTGATGGGCACCTCGCGGACGCCACCCGCGGCATCGGCCACCAGTTGGGTGTCCTCGGCCGAGCGGCTCAGCACCTGCACCGCCTTGGACCAGCTGGAGTACATCACCTGCTCGGCCTGGCGCTTGCCCTCCACCACGCGGATACCCAATCCGCGCTTGGCCGAAATGTAGGTGATGTGGCGGCGCGCGGCATCGAAGGGGTCACGGGTGATCATCACGCCGGAACTGTCTGACGGCGCGGCGCGCTGGACCAGTACCGCCATCGCCACGGCATCCTGCTGGAGCCCGGCGGCCGTGCGCGCTTCGTACGCCTCGAAGTTGTAGACCGATGCCCACACCGTCTGCACGGCCTTGGCCAGGTCATCGGCGCGGGTCACGTTGGGAACGGTGGTGTACAGGCCGGCACCACTGAAGCCGGGCAGGTCCTCGGAGTTGGACGAGCTGCGCACGAACACACCGCCTCCCTGCAGCTGCTCGCGCCAGCGGGCCTCCAACGTGCGGATGAAGGCCGGATCGGGCGCGGCATTGGCGATCTCGGCACGCAGCGTGGCCAGCGCCTCACGGCGCACGTCCGGGTCCGTGCCGAAGCCGGGGCGCCGCTGCAGCGCGTGCAGCCGCTCGTCGATCTGCAGCCGCTGCATCATCGCCTGGTAGTGCGAGAACGGGATGCAGAAACCGTCCGGCACGCGCGCGGCAGGCGGCAGGGCCGTTTTCAGCGTGCCCAGGTTGGCCGCCTTTACCCCGCAATGGGAACTGTCGCGCGCACGCAAGGAGGCCAGCGGCTTGAGCGCCACCACCGTCAGGTCCGGGCGGGGCAGATTGCGTGCCACCGGGCGGGCCGCCGTGGCGGAAGGCGTTCTGGCCGGGCGCGCCAGCGGCGTGACCCGGTAGTTGTTGGCGGTCACCTCCAGCGTCACCCAGCGCCCGTCATATTGGCGCAGCGCATTCTGCGCGTCGGCCACGTATGCGTTGGGGATGCCCCAGCCCTTGGCCAGCAGGTTGACGTGCGACAGCAGCGTGGACGGTCGCTGCGTCACCAGGCCGGCCACCGGTGCCAGCGCGATCGGCACCTCATCCAGCACCGGAATATCGCGCGGCGACAGCGTGCGCAGCTGCTGCTCGGAACGCACGATGCGCAGCCGGCCTTCCGCGCGGCCGGTGTTCAGCGGCAGGAAGCGCTGTTCGCGCAGCAGGGCCTCCTGGCTGACGTAAGGCAGCTTCATGGTGCTGGCCAGCTGCTCGTGCTGGGTGGAGTTGGTCTTGAAGCGGATGGGGTCGCGGAACGAGGCGCGCACCACCTGGTCGCTCTGCTGCAGCAGGGGCGCGGTGAGCTGGTCGCCCTCCCAGAACTCGTAGGTGTAACCCGGCAGATCCTGCTGCCAACTGATCGTGCCGAACAGGAAGCGCCGCTGCGGATCGCGGTACTGCGCATTGAGCGTGGCCTTGTCCATGCCCGGCAGCAGCCGTTGGCGGCGTACGAACTGCTCGTGCAGCGCAATGCGCGGGGTGTTGATGTAGTAGATGCGCGCCGCGTTGCGCCGGTCGATCACGAAGATCAGGTGCGGCATTTCCAGCGCCGTGCCGGCGTTGTAGACGCGCGCAAGCCGCATGAACTGGGCGCGGCTGTCGATGCGCGACAGGTAATCCGGTCCCTCGGCCACCGGCGTGGCGGATGCATCGCTGCCCTGCCGGTACTCGTAGGGCGACGGTTTGCGCGCGGTCTGCGCCAGCGCGGGGGCGATACACCCCAGCAGCAGCGTGAGCAGGGCGACACACGCCCACAGGCGGCGTCCAGCAAGGGTCGTACGGGCTCGTTCCATGATGCCGGTGCGGGAGTGAAGTGGGTGGATCATAAGGCAGTCCCGCCCGCGCTGCCGGCACTGGGGTCCGGGCCCGGCATGCGCCGGGCCCGGCTACCTCATTTCAGCAGCGGCGTGACGTCGACGATGCGCACATCGTGCATCTGCTCGAGGTAGGCATCCAGGTACGCCTTGTGCGAGGCGCCGACGATCACCAGCGCGCGCATCCCCGGGGTCGGCCCCAGCAGATCGCGGACGTTGGCCGCCATGCGCAGGTTGCGCGTTTCCCAGGAGGTCACGTACATGCGCCCGTAGCCTGGCGCGGACGGCTCTTCAAGCGCGGCGCCGTAGTCGCTCTCGAACGCAATGTCGGCCACGTCGGGCTGGTTGTAGCGCCGATACATCGCCAGCGCCCGTTCCGGTGTGTCGACCTGCGCTTCCACGCCGTCGAACATCGTGCTCCGGCGCTTCACCGCCGGGTTGTCCCACGCCTTCCTGATCGCGGTCACGTAGGCCTTGGGATTGGGTCCGAACTGATCGGAGCTGTGGTCATCCATCGGCCACAGCCGCTCATGGCCCAGCCGCGCCGCGAGCGGGGCCGCAACCAGCGTGGTTTCATTGCGGTTGACGCGCGACGCTTCCAGCGCGTCCACCAGGGTCTGTTTCAGATTGTCGTCTGCCACCCGGTCCGCCTCGGGAAGGCGCAGCCATTGGACGAGTGCCGAGTCAGGCTCGCCGGCGGCCAGGAACAGGGCGGCCAGGGTGCGGCGCTGCGCGGCCGTCGGTTGTGCAGGCCACGCGCTCAGCAGCTTCTCTGCCGCGGCCGTCGCCGCCGGCACATCCAGCCCCGTCGCCTCCTTCGCCGCCGACAGGTCGGGGCAGTAATCCTTGATCGACAGTGCATAGCGCCCCGGGTAGCGGCGCAGCATGTCGCATTGCTGCCCGGATACCGTCTCGATCGCGATCGCCTGCGGCTTCCACGCCGCCAGCCGGTCGATCAGTTCGCCAAGCGAGGCAGGATCGAAGGTGGCCGGCAGATGCGACAGATGCGCGGTGCCAAGCACGGCCACCTCGTTCTGTACGCCCTGCTTCGGCCCCTTGTGCGCACCGGGCACAAAGGGCGCCGCCTGCACCGATCCAGCCAGCATCCCGCCGGCCAGCAGTGTTCCGATGAGTGCGCCGCGTCCCCACGACCCCCGCTTCATTCCCTGCTGCATTGCCACTCCCCCAAAAAGCGCCTTACCAGCGCAGAGCGGCGCAGATTCCAATGTGCCCGTTGCCTTGTCAACATCACTTCAAGCACTCCCCAACCGGGGATGTCCTGTCATCGAGCGTGGGAAGTGACGTCCGGCATCCATTGCTGCAGGCCGCACGCGGCTCTATCCTGCCTCACCCCTTCCACATCGATCGCACACCGGATGCATTCACGGATGAAGCACGTCACCACCACCCTTGCCCTGGTGCTGTTCTGCGCAAGCGCCACGGTCTGCGCGGCGAGCGAAAGTACTGCGGCAAAGATCACTGCGCATCGCAATGGTGCGGGCGCGCTTGGCCCGGACGGCTGGACGAACGCAATCTCTACCCAGGGCAACTTCTCGGTGCGCCTGCCCTGCCTGTTCAACGATTTCACGTTCACGCCGGGAAGCGGCGACGTGGTGAAGGGCGATGTACTGGGCTGCGACGCCGGGGGCACCCGGTTTGGCGCAACCCGGATCCACTACCGCGACGCGGCGCTTGCCGACACGTACTTCAACACCCTGGCCGCCGCCGGCGCACTGCCTGGCGCGACCACGGAGCGCGCGCCCCATCGTGGCCTCACCGCGATCACGCGACGCCTCGACAACCGCACGCAGTGCGCGCTCATGCGCATCGTGCGTGCGGACCAGGACAACGTCATTCTGACCGTCGAAACCACCCCGGCGCGGTGCGCCATTGCGATGAAGACGGGCCCGCAGTTCCTCGACTCATTCACGCTAGACGCGCCCGACACACGCGAAGCGGAGATCGCCTCGACGCTCCCTGAGTGCCCGGTGGATGCCGAACTGGCGGGTGCGAAGGCCGTGGATGCATTCAAGGCATTGCCCAACGACCTGCAGGAACGCGTAGACGAAGACACCTGCCGCCCCGCGACCGTCTCCCTGATGATCCTCAAGCGCGACGGCCTGTGCCGGATCGGCACTACGTCCATGTCCGTTGCCAGCCTGATGACGCTGAAAGACACCGGCGAGCCGATCTCGATGATGTTCATGGCGCCCTATAGCGACGACACGCATGCGGCACTGCAGGTGACGCTCGATGGCCGCTACGCGAAACAGCCCGTTTCTGCCTACCCGCGCGGCATGCCGTCGCGTCAGGACCTGACCACCGTCGTCGCCCAGCCGGGCGGCACGCTGCTCATTCTGGGCAAGCCGTCGTCCGGCGTGCCAGGCACCGCGATGTCCAGCCTGCAGCAACTGGCCCCGGGCAATGCGGCGCTGGTCAATCGCGATATCAACCGCTGCGAGTGAGCAGCGTCCTCTGGCGATCGGGTCTGCATGTGGCCAGCACCGGACCGCGTGGGAATCGATCTACGTGAAGCCCCGCTGATGCGCGGCATGCAGCCATGCCACATCCACCGGGCCCATGAAGCCGACCACCGCATCCACCCCGCATGTCGGGCAGAGCGCGGTCTGATCCTGATCGTCGCCATCGCACCATTCGTTGATGGTGCTGGGCGGAAATGTGGCGAAGCAGTAAAAGCACGCGGCCACATCACTGGCCAGCAGCCGCGCGCGGAGCATCGATGACTCGCAGGTTCGTGCCACTACGCCGGCCTGATCATCATGAAGAGGGCTGCCAGTGAGATCACCGCCCCCCAGGCGAGTACCGCTACCGCCACCAGCAGCGCTTTCCGGTAGACCGGCTGCACCTCCTGACGGTCGTCGGCGTTGCGGCCATAGAACCGTATCAGTCCCAACAGCTCGCCGGTAACGGCCACTGCCCCGACAAAGAGCAGTGTGATCACGCAGAACCCGAACACCGTGCCGACCAAACTGATCGGTCCGCTGCTGGACGACAGCGCCGGTTGGCCCGCGAGAGCCGTCACGAACGCCCCCACCATCGTGGCAGGCAACCAGGCGAGGATCGCAAAGATCCCCAGTTGGCTGCCCAGATGGATCCAGAAGCGAACCGGCGCCTTCATCGCGTGTTGTCCTTCAGCCACTGGACGGCATCGTTCAGCCGGGCCTCTGATCGCCGCGAGGCACTACCATCGGCCGCGAAAACACCCACTGCCGCACCCACGATCCAGCACGGGGGCAACCCCAGTCCGCCCGATACCACTGACATGGCCATCGTTGCCTTGAACGACGCCCCCTGACTGGAGAACGCATTGGCGGCGTCGGCCACCACTCCCGCCGCCTTGGTGAGCGCCGGGTTGCTGTCGCCTGCACGGGCGGTGTCGTTCTTGGCATCCTCACAGGCCTGCTTGTCCGCAGCCTCCGCCCTCGCCTTCTGCAGCTTGTCGAAGTCCTGCTTGGCCGCCTTGAACCCGTCTACCGACATGTAGCCGCCGACTGCACCCACACCGCATCGGATGATGGTCGATGCCGCCAACGGTTCCAGGCCGAGTGGATCGGTGTGCCGGATGGGGTTCCCCGCCGCATAGGCATAGGTGTTCAAGCCGCCCGCCAGACCGATCGGGTCACTCTGGACGTAGCGTGCGATCGTTGCGTCATAGTCCCGGAAGCCGTTGTACCAGAGGCCGCTCTCGGCATCATGGTACTGCCCTGGGAAGCCGATGTTGAGACCACCGATGGTGTCCTGCTGCACGCTGCGACCATACGCGTAGTTGTAGGCCTTCCACACCGTTGCCTGCTGGGCGTTGCTGACAAAATCGGGCCGGCCCAGGTGATCGGTATGCACGAAGTTGAGCTGGCCACTTCGCGCCAGGCCCACCAGTTCGCCATCGAACCAGAGGTAGTTGGTCCAGATGCTGTTGGTAAGCTCGGCCATCATCTGGTTCTGATTGGCATAGAAGTAGCGGCTCGTGGTGGCGGCGTTCACCTTGGCAACCCGCTGTCCCTGTGCATTGACCAGGTAGTCGGTGACCACCCCACCGATGCTGCTCCGGCTCATGCGGTTGAACGGGCTGTACTCGTAGGTACTGACCCGGCTGCCAGCGGTCTCGCTGATGCGGTTGCCCAGCGCGTCGTACTGGTACTGGCGGCTGCCGTCCTGGTTGGTATAGCCCAGAACGCGGTTGCTCTGGGGGTCGATGCTGTACTGCGTCAGCTGGGTTCCTGCCTGATACCGGTCGTGGTTGCCGCCAGCATCATAGGAAAGCTGGTTGTTGATGCCAAAGCGGCTCAACTGCGTGAGTCGGCTGAGCGCGTCGTAACCGATCGTCTGGGTCAGGTTCGGTGCGGCGGTATCGACGATGCCGGTTATCTCGCCATCTGCACTGTACTGGTAGTCCCAGTAGCTCAGCCGCGCACTGTTCGGCCCCCATACCGACATCGCGGTCAGTCGTCCATCGGCATCGTGGTTGTACCCGCGGACCAGACCGTTGCCATAGGCCAGCGACGCGGGTGCACCCGTGGCTTTCCAGCTGGCCTGTGCGATCACGGGGCGCACCGTTCCATTGATGGTTGCGTTCATCGAGGCCAGCCGCCCGGCCGCACCGTAGGCGTAGCTGACCTTGTCGGCGTTGGGATAGGTGATCTGGTTCAGGCGACCGATTCCGTCGTACTGATACTCGGTGCTGTGATCGGTCTGCTGCCCTGCCGCCGTGATGAAATCGCGACGGATCCACAACTGCCCACTGGGGACATACGCGAAGTGTGTTGCCGTACCCGGTCCGGAGAGGCCGCACAGCCTCCCTTTGCCCCAGGCGCACCAGTCGTAGGTGATGGCCTGCTGTTTCCCATCCGATTGCAGTGACGTCATGCGGCCCAGGCCATCGTAGCCGATGGCCATCGTGCTGCCATCGTTGCGGGTGGTTCCCACCCGCTGGCCGGCCGCATCGTACTGATGCGATGTCACGCCGGTGTCCGGACTGGTCTGCTTCCACAGACTGCCGAATCCATCGTATTCGTAGGCTGTTGCAAGGCCGCGCGGGTCAACAACCCGTATCGGGCGATCCCCCAGGTCGTAGGAGAGCTGAGTGATACCGCCCGTCGCATTCACCACCTTGGTCATGCGACCGAGTGCGTCGTAACTCAGCCGCGTGACCCGATTCTGGGAATCGGTGATCTGGGTGGTCCGGCCCTCGGCGTCGTAGGCATACCGTATGTTCTGGCCGTTGTTGCCACGCTCGGCGATGACGCGGCCGAGCTCGTCGTAGTCGTAGTTGGCGCTGAAGGTCACAGCGTTCAACCCGATCATGGTCAAGGTAAGTACTGACATCAGCGGACTCCCTCCTTGGCATCCAACCACACTGGCGGCGTCACCCGCATCGGTTCCTGGCAGTTCGGCCCGTTCGGCCCGTTCGGGCAATGCCAGTTCGGATTCTCGACCGCGATGCTGACGTAGGGACGCGGTCCCCACACAGCGCCGCTTGTTGCCATCTGCGCTACGTAGGAATATCCGCCGATCCCCACGCCATCGTGGTAAGGGGCAACATCAACGCTGAAGGTGGCTACGCCTCCGGGAGGAACCGGCGCCGACAGGCCCTGCGATTGAGTGGGGAAGTCCTGCCCCCATGCGAGATAGGTGTTTCCGTCCCACGTCACGTTGCCTGTGTTCCGGACCTGCGCCGTCAGCGTTACCCGGTCCCCGTTGTAGATGTGGTACGAGGTCGAGTTGAAGGTGACGAATTCCGCGCTGCGGACGATGGCCGGCACCGCGAATGCGCCCGACCGGTTGATGACCAGGTGCGCCTGGCCAGTCGGCGAGATCCCATGAATGTGGATGGACTTGCCACCGTGGTTCTGCCGAAGCGTCATATCCAGCGGCAACTTGAACCCATAGGCGGTGCCCTTTGCCTGGCAGGCATTGGCGACGTTGCCATCGGTCGGCCGGTTGGCCGTACCGGAGACGGCGAACGTTCCGCCCCCCGCCGAACCGCCCACATAGGCGTGCACCGTGATGGGACTGTCGATGCCCACCGAACATGCCCAGCCTTCCACCGCGTAGTTCCCGTTGCCGTCATGAGTGACGCCGCCAATGTCGCCCACCACGGTCGCCGGGGGTACCGCGAAGGCCCCCGAATTGCCCAAGGGGCGATTGTGGGCACCTCCCTGCGGCGACAACCCGTAGATGGTGATTTTTCGTCCCCCAAGCTGTTGCCGCTGGGCGAGGGAAATCGGCAACTGGAACCGGTACGCGTTGCCGCCCGCCTGGCACGCCGCAGCGACGCCGGCTTCGCTGGCCAGGTTTGCCTGCGTACCGGCAAGGAAGGTGCCTTCGGCGTAGCCATGCACCTCGATGGAACCGTTTGAACCGGTACTGCAGGCCCAGCCGCGGGCGAACCAGTTCCAGTTTGCGTCATGCGTCACCACGTCGATGACACCCGCAACCGTACTGCCCAGAGGGTAGTCGGTGTGAGCCACTTCCTTGCGGGTGATGTTCGACGCCGCATCGTAGCTGTAGCGGGTCCACGTGTAGGTGCCATCGCCCAGAGGCGCGACATCTGCCAGGCGACGACGCGCTGCGTCGTACTCGTATCGCTCCGTCACCCCGTCAGGCCGGGTGACGCTCGCGAGGTTCCCCGCGCCGTCATAGCCGAAGGTCGTCGTACCCCAGGTATTGCCGAAGCTCTCGCGCTGGCTGGTCAGTCGGCCGCGTGCGTCGTAGGTGTACTCACGGACCTGCCCGTTGGCATCGGTGACGCGCCCAGCCT
Source organism: Stenotrophomonas sp. LGBM10 (assembly GCF_046736075.1). Classification (GTDB taxonomy): domain Bacteria; phylum Pseudomonadota; class Gammaproteobacteria; order Xanthomonadales; family Xanthomonadaceae; genus Stenotrophomonas. The sequence continues at coordinate 3,314,508 of NZ_CP177163.1, read as the reverse complement.
GTCCCAGGCCGTTGTAGCCACTGAGGGTGATGACGTGCCCAAGCGCATTGGTCACGCTGACCAGATCGCCGTTGGCATCGTAGACCGAGGTGACCTCATCCTGTGCCAGCGGGCCGTCGACCTTCATCGAGGCCATCACTCCACTTGCATGGTAGGTGTAGGTCGTCGTGGTGGTTCTGCTCTGCCCTGCGACACCGCGGCTGCTGAGATTGCGCTCGGTCACCGTGGCTATGTTGCCGCGCGCATCGTAGGTATAGAGGGTTTCCAGATTGCCGGCGACCGACGCCTTGGTTTGACGGTTGCGAGCGGTATCCCATTCGTACGTCGTGGTGCGTTGGGCAGGTGTCCCAACGCCTTCCACCTGCTTGAGCAGATAGCCCTGGGCGCTGTAGTCGAAGTCGGTCAGATTGTCGGCAAAATCGTGCACCAGGTTGGGGTAGCCATTGGCGTCATAGCTGCTCTCCTTGTACTGCGCAGCGCAACGCGGAGACGCGGTGCCTGTCACCGACACCTGACGCCCGTCTTCGTAGGCGTAGGTCGTCTTGCGGCCCAGTGGATTGGTTTCGGTGGCCTTGATCTTGACCGGACGCGCCTTGCTGTCGGACGTCGCCAGCAGCTGCGCACCGCCGGTCGAGGCCATGCCCACGGTGCCGCCTGGCAGCGAACGCGGCTGGTAGCACATCCGGCCGTTGCGAGTGTCCTCGCACCAGCCCCGCTCCTCGTCGACAAGGATGCCGCCGGGGCGCACCGGAGAGGGAGGCGGCAGGATCTGCTCGGTGCTTTCAACGACGTAGCTGATGGTGTGGCGTTCAACACCTCCGGCATGCTCGGACAGCGTGGCGCGCTTGTTCTCATCGTAGGCGAAGGTGGAATACCGCACGCCGTTGAGCGATTTCCCGGTGAACCCTCCGGGATAGCGCGCGTCTTCGTAGTGATAGGAAATGGTGGTGGCAGGGGCACCCGGCAACGTCGTGGAGGCCAGGCGCCCTCGCCCCGTACCAAAGACATTGGGCGTGTACGAATACTGGTAGGCGTTGCCTGCCGGGTCGATGACCTGGGTGACCTGTCCACCGCTCCAGGTAAATTTCACCTGTCGCCCGGAGGAGTGCGTAACAGTCTGCAGGTACTTGCTGTTGTAGGCGAACGTCCATGCAACGCCCTGCTCGTTCCGCAGCCGGGTGACGTAGCCTTCGGGGTTGTAGGTCTCTACGCCGTTTTCATCGTTGTAGAGCGTGAAACTGCCATCGCCATTCTTGACGATATAGGCGACAGGCTGTGCCTTGTTCTCGTTCCAGCGCCCACTTGCCGGATCCCGCTGGAACTTGATGCGGCGGCCATCGGGACGCTGGTTCCAGACGGTGTTCTGGCCATCGGAGAACGCCAGCGAATAGTCGAAGTTGCTCAGCCAGTGATTGCCGAACAAGCCGGTCGCACTCCAGTGGTGGTTGTAACTGCGTCGCAGGAACAGTCCCATCTCACTGGCGCTGGCAAAATCCAGCTCATGTTCGACCTTGTTGCCGGTGTAGAGGACGATGGGATTGCCCGTGGTTCCCCCGCAGTCCTTCTCGCGGTCGTCCGTCTCTTGCTCTTTGGCGGTCTTGGTAGGTGCCGAGCCACCGCCACCGCCGCCTGTGAAGCCCCCCCAGCCGCCGCGCGCACCTGAGGTGAACAGGTGCAGATTGATGGTCTGGTACTGCAGGCGCTTGGCGCGCACATGAACGGTTTCGGCCTCGCTGGGCTTTTCCGAACCGATGGCCTCGACGGCGGCGCCGCCGAGAAAAACGAGGGGCAGTAACAGTAGAACCCTGGAACGTGACTTGCTTGTCGCGCGGAGCTTCATGCTCTCTCCAATTCCTGTTGGCGGGCTGTTCAGCGGATAAGGCGTTACCTGAATAGGTCGTTCATTTTTCAGGATCCTAACAGCACATTCAGGAACATGGAAGTTTCGTGAAAGTGCCCCCGGGCGACGGGCTCAGCCGGAGATGCGGGCAGACCGCGCCTCACATGCGCCTCGTCTGCGGCTGCGCCGACCGGTGGCGCAGCCTCGCGGGACGGGCGGGCAGATGAGGGATACTGCAGGCGTCAACACCCAGGAACCGCCCGTGACCACCCCGTTGAGAATGACCATCGCGACGGTGGCGGACACCGATACCCTGTTCCGGTTGCTGCAGCTGTACTACTTCGAAGCGTCGGCCTGGAGCGGCGAAGAGATTCAACCCGACGGTCTGTACGACTGCGCGCGGAGCGACGTGGAAGCCACGCTCAACGCGCAACCGGCGTGGGCGCAACTGCTTTGGCGGGATGACACGCTGTGCGGCTTTGTGCTGGTGGACGACGTCGCGTTCCAGGGCCAACCGATACGCGAACTGGCCGACCTGTTCGTCTCGCCCGCACACCGCGGCAACGGCATCGCGGCCGCCGTCGTTGCGGCGCTGGTGACGCCGCAGAGCGGGCCGTGGCTGCTGGCCACCTGGCGCAAGGATCTGCAGGCGAAGGCGTTCTGGCAGCGGAACCTGCCGAAGATGGGCGTGGAGGTCGAGATACCGTCAGACGACAACGCATCGGACTTCGACATGTGCCTGATACGGCGCATGCACTGATGCCAGGATATCCGCACACGCGCTTCGCAGCAGGCGAGGCGAATCCGCTGCAGACCGATTTGCACCCAACAAAAAAGCCCCCGTTTCCGGAGGCTTTTTCGGCTGAATCATGGTGGGCGGTGCAGGGTTCGAACCTGCGACCCTTGCCGTGTGAAGGCAATGCTCTACCGCTGAGCTAACCGCCCGATGCTGCTGAGCCGCTCATTATAGGGCGGCAAATTTTCACGTCAACGGTTTTCCTGAAATTTCTTCACATCGTGTGCGTGGGCTTGTCCGAGGTGAGGATGCCGGCCAGCAGCGTCTCGATCTTGTGCCGTACCGCCTCGCCTTCGGTGCCTTCGGCAAGCTGTACGCCGATGCCGGCGGCGCGGTTGCCCTGCGCACCGGCCGGGGTCACCCAGATCACCTTGCCGGCCACCGGCAGGCGTTCGCTGGAGTCCGGCAGGGTCAGCAGCAGGAACACCTCGTCGCCGAGAAAGTAACGCTTGGGCGTGGGCACGAAGATGCCGCCGTTCTTCACGAACGGCATGTATGCGCTGTACAGCGCGGCCTTGTCCTTCACGGCCAGGGACAGGATGCCCTGGCGGGCGTTGGTGGCGCTCATGCTCTAGTTCCCCTTGGGTGCCGCTCGTTGACCTTGTTCCAGGCCAACAACAATTCCACCACCGCCAGATCGGCGCGCACGGTGGTGCGCAGCAGATCGCGGGTTCGGTTGGCGGCGTCGAACCACGACGCCAGCTTGTGCAATCGGTCCGGATCGGTCAAGCCGCCGCCTGCCGCCTGGGCCAGCGCGAGGTCGGCGGCATGGCGCAGGCGCAGCGCACCGTGCTCGTCGCCGGTCCAGCGCTGGGCCAGTTCCACCGCGCCGGCGCGGCCGGCCACCAGCGATTCCAGATCGGTGGCCACCTGGCGGCGCAGCGCCAGGCCATCCTCGCGCAGCCAGTCATCGGCCAGGCCGGGATGGCCGCGTGCGGCGTCGAGGGCTTCGCGCGCACTGGCGTCGCTGTGGCCCTGCGCCTGCAGCCACGCCAGCGCTTCCTCGCGCGGCGGCAGCTTGAACTCCAGCCGCTGGCAGCGGCTGCGTACGGTCGCCGGCAGGCGCGCCGGGTCGCTGCTGATCAGCCAGAGGTAGCGGCCGGGCTGCGGCTCTTCGAGGGTCTTGAGCAGCGCGTTGCAGGCGGCGCGATTGATCGCATCGGCCGGATCGACGATCACTACCTGGGCAATGCCGTACTGTGGGGTCAGCGCCAGCTTCTGCGAGATCTCGCGCACCTGCTCGATCACGATCTCGGTGCGCAGCTTGTCGCCGGACTTGTTGGGAATGAACGAGATCAGCTGCAGGTCCGGGTGGGTACCGGCGGCAATCAGCTGTGCGCTGCGCTTGGCCGCGGCCGGTTCGCCACGCCCGAGCACGTGCTCGGCAAGGCGCAGCGCAACCGCACGCTTGCCCAGCCCGGCCGGGCCGCAGATGAGCAGCCCGTGGCCAAGGCGGCCGGCATCCAGCGCCGCCACGGTCTGGTCGTAGGCGCGCTGCTGCCAGGGCGAGAAGGTGTCAGTCATGGGCAGGCTCCTGTGCCAGCCACGCGTCCACCGCGGCCACCACCGACCGCGCCACGCCGGACTGGTCCTGGCCGGCGTCGATCAGGCGGAAACGCGCGGGGTCATGGCTGGCGCGCTGGCGGAACACCGCACGCACCCGCTGGAAGAAATCGTCCTGCTCGCTCTCGATGCGGTCCGGCCACAGGTCGCGGCCATTGGCGCGGGCGCGGCCGACGGCCACGTCCACATCGAGCAGCAGGGTCAGCCCCGGCAGCAGGCCGACGGCCCGGCGCTCGAGGTCGGCGATCCAGGCCGGGTCCAGGCCGCGTCCGCCACCCTGGTAGGCGTAGCTGGAATCGGTGAAGCGGTCGCTGATGACGTAGCCGCCACGTTGCAGGGCTGGCTGGATCACCTCGCGCACATGCTGGGCGCGCGCAGCAAACACCAGCAGCAGCTCGGCTTCGGCCGACAGCGGCTCTGCGGCGATCTCTGCATCGGGGGTGAGCACCAGCGCGCGGATGCGCTCGGCCAGCGGTGTGCCACCGGGCTCGCGGGTGAGCAGCACATCGTGACCACGCGCGTGCAACGCATCGCGGAGGGCATTGATGGCGGTGGTCTTGCCCGCGCCTTCGCCGCCCTCCAGGCTGATCAGGCGCGGGTGGCGCAGCAGCGAGGTAGTCATTGCGGTGCCGCCTGGCTGCGCTGCTGGCGCAGCTGCTGCAGGTACCGCGCAACCGCCGCGTTGTGGTCGGTGTAGTTGGCCGAGAACACATGCGCGCCGCTGCCGTCGCCGACCGCCACGAAGTACAGCGCGTCGCCTGCGGCGGGCTGCGCGGCCGCATGCAGGGCGTCGCGGCCGGGCATGGCGATCGGCGTCGGCGTGAGGCCGGCGCGGGTGTAGGTGTTGTACGGGGTATCGGTGGTGAGATCGCGCTTGCGGATGTTGCCGTCGTAGCTGCTGCCGATGCCGTAGATCACGGTCGGATCGGTCTGCAGGCGCATGCCGATCTTCAGGCGGCGCATGAACACGCCGGCGATCTGGGGGCGCTCGCTGGGCAGCGCGGTTTCCTTCTCGATGATCGAGGCGAGGATCAGCAGCTCATACGGCGAATTCAGCGGCAGGTCGTCGGCGCGGCTGTCCCAGGCGGCGGTCAGCTCCTTCTCCATTGCGGCATGGGCGCGCTTGAGCACGTCCAGGTCGCTGTCGCCGCGCTGGTAGACATAGGTCTCCGGCAGGAAGCGGCCTTCGGGGTGTTCGCCAGGGAAGCCCAGCGCCTTCATCAGCGCGGCGTCGTCCATGTCGTCGGTGGTGTGGCGCAGCGGATCGGCACGCTTGAGCGCGGCGCGCACCTGGCGGATGTTCCAGCCTTCGACGATGGTCAGCCGGTGCTGCAGCACGCGGCCCTGACGCATGCGGATGAGCAGTTCGCGCGGGGTGAGGCCGGCGTCGAGCGCGTACTCGCCCACCTTGAGCTTGCCGGCGGCATCGAGCTGGCGTGCCAGCAGCGTCCACTGGGTATCGTTGCCTTCGTCCACACCGGCAGCGCGCAGCTTGCCCAGCACCGTATTCAGGCCATCGCCGGAGGCGATCACCACGCTGGACTGGTCCGGGGTGATCGGCGCGTCGGCGAAGCGGCTCTGGTCGTGCCAGAACCAGGCACCCACCGCCGCCAGCACCAGCCCCCCCAGCAGCAGTACCGCCAGCACGGCCAGACATCCCCGTTTCGCACCCGCCATGTTCACCTCGTGTCGTTATTCAGTGCGCGGCACCGGCCAGCGGCCGGCACCCCGTCGGACAGCATACCGTGGCTCAGTCCTGCCGCCCCAGCGCACGCAGCAGGCCACGCGCCTTGGCACGGGTTTCGTCCAGTTCCTTGACCGGGTCCGAATCGACCACGATGCCGGCACCGGTGCGGAACACCGCCGTGTCGGCGGCCACTTCGGCGGTGCGGATCAGGATGTTCAGGTCCAGGTCGCCATCGCGGTTCAGCCAACCGAACGCGCCGGTGTAGGCGCCGCGTGCGGTCTGCTCCAGTTCGGCAATGATCTGCATGCAGCGCACCTTGGGGCAGCCGGTGATGGTGCCGCCGGGGAACGTGGCGGCGATCACCGCGCCGGGGCTGACATCCTGGCGCAGGCGACCACGCACGTTGCTGACGATGTGATGCACGTGGGCGTAGCTTTCCACCGTCATCAGCTCATCGACCTCGACGCTGCCGGGCGTGCAGATGCGGCCCAGGTCGTTGCGCTCCAGGTCGATCAGCATGACGTGCTCGGCACGCTCCTTGGGATGGCCGACCAGCTCCTGGATGCGTGCGGCATCGTCGTCGCCGGCGAAACGCGGGCGGGTGCCGGCGATCGGGCGGGTCTGCACGTCATCGCCATGCACCGAGACCAGGCGCTCGGGCGAGGAGCTGACCACCGCCCTGCCCTGCGCCATGAACAGGCCGGCGAACGGGGCCGGGTTGGCCACCCGCAGCTGGGCATACAGGGCCTGCGGCGAGAGCGGCTGGGCGAACTGTGCCGCCCAGCGCCGCGACAGGTTGACCTGGAACACGTCGCCGGCGCGGAGGTAATCGATGACGGTGCCGACACCGTCGGTGAAGCGTTCGGGGGCGTCCTCCGCCACGTCGGCCGGCGGCTGCCAGGCCGGCAGCGGCGCCAGCGTGGTCGATGCCTGCACGTCGGCCAGCAGGGTCGACAGCAGCGCGGCGTGGTCGGTTTCGCAGAGCGCGTGGTACTGGCCCAGCACGCGGTCGTGCAGCACGGCGGCCGGGCAGCGCAGGGCCAGTGCCGAAGGCAGGCCGTCAGCGCGCGCAGGCAGCCGCAGCACGGTTTCGATCTGCCCGGCCAGTTCGTAATCCAGCATCAGCGCCCAGCCGCCGCGGAACGGCAGCAGGGTATCTTCGCGGGGCAGGCGCAGGGCCGCCCAGTGCGCGTCCAGCGCTTCGAGGAAGCTGCCCGCCTGGGCCATGCCCTCAGCGTCGCGGACCACGCCGTCGGCGTGCAGCGCCAGCGACTGGCCGTTGGCCATCAGCAGCAGGTCCCACCGGCCCTGGGCGGTGCCCGACGCGGTGGATTCCATCAGCAGCGGATAGCGCGACGGGGCCACGCGCTGCAGCGCGAGCAGGTCGGTGGTGGCGGGCAACGGCTGGATCTGGAGCATGGCAGGGAACCGGAAAGGAGCGCGGGGGCCAGATACACCAAGGCCGCCATGATGGCGGCCCGGGTGCGGGGTACGACGGCGCGTGGATCAGACGCGCTTGAACACCAGCGTGCCGTTGGTACCGCCGAAGCCGAAGCCGTTGGACATGACCACATCCACCTTCTGTTCGCGCGCCACGTTGGGCACGTAATCCAGGTCGCAGCCTTCGCCCGGCTGCTGCAGGTTGATGGTCGGCGGGATGATGTTGTCGCGCAGCGCCAGCACCGAGAAGATCGCCTCGACACCACCGGCGGCACCGAGCAGGTGGCCGGTCATCGACTTGGTCGAGCTGACCATCATCTTGTAGGCGTGGTCGCCGAACGCGGTCTTCATGGCCATCGTTTCGCCGAGGTCACCCAGCGGGGTGGAGGTGCCGTGCGCGTTGAGGTAGCCCACCTGGTCCGGGGTCACACCGGCGTCCTTGAGGGCCATCGTCATGCAGCGCGCGGCGCCTTCGCCGTTCTCGCTCGGCGCGGTCATGTGGTACGCATCGGAACTGGCGCCGAAACCGGCCAGCTCGGCATAGATGCGCGCGCCACGCGCCTTGGCGTGTTCGTACTCTTCCAGGATCAGGATGCCGGCGCCGTCGCCCAGCACGAAACCGTCACGGTCCTTGTCCCACGGACGCGAGGCTTCGGCCGGCGCGTCGTTGCGGGTGCTCATGGCCTTCATCGCGCAGAAGCCGCCCAGGGCGGTCGGCGAGGAGCCGCGCTCGGCGCCACCCACCACCATCACGTCCGCATCGCCGTACTGGATCATGCGCATGGCGGTGCCGATGGAGTGGTTGGACGTGGCGCAGGCCGACACCGCCGAGAACGACGGGCCTTTCAGGCCGGTGATGATGCTGAGCTGGCCCGGCAGCATGTTGATGATGGTCTTGGGCACGTAGAAGGGCGAGATCTTCTTGCCCTCATGGAACTCGATGGTCTGTTCCTCGATGCCCAGCAGACCGCCGATGCCGGCGCCGACGATGGCGCCGATGCGCTCGGCATTGGCATCGGTGATGTCCAGGCCCGCATCGTGCAGGGCCATGAACGAGGCACCGAGGCCGTAATGGATGAACGGGTCCATCTTCCTGGCATCCTTGCCGCTGACCCGGAATTTGCCGAACTGTTCGTTGTCGGCGGTGATGTCGAAGTCCTTGACCTCACCTGCGATCTTGGTGGTGAAACGGTCCAGGTAGGACTGCGAAACGTTGGTCAGCGGACCGATGCCGGAACGGCCTTCGGTGATGCCCTTCCAACTGGTGGCCATATCATTGCCCAACGGCGAGACCATGCCCATGCCGGTAACGACGACGCGACGCTTCATTGCAGATTCTCCTGACCCGGGTGTTGCGGGTATCACGCGGTGTAACGCTCAAATGCACAGGGCCGCATGTGCGGCCCCATGAGTTTGCCGCACGCGGTCGCGGCGATTGCCACGGCCGCGCGCAAGCCGCCTGACATCAAGCCTTGACGTGGGCGTTGATGTAGTCGATCGCAGCCTGGACGGTGCTGATCTTTTCGGCTTCTTCGTCCGGGATTTCGCACTCGAACTCTTCTTCCAGCGCCATCACCAGTTCAACGGTGTCCAGCGAGTCAGCGCCCAGGTCATCGACGAACGATGCGCTGTTGGTGACTTCTTCTTCCTTGACGCCAAGCTGTTCGACGACGATTTTCTTGACGCGTTCTTCGATGGTGCTCATTGGATATCGCTCCAGATGGAGTAGTGGTTCAAAAATGACGCCATCCGGTGATGGATGACCGTGGGATAGTGTAGTGGAAACCAGCGACGCCTTGCATCGCTGCAAAACATCTTTCAGATCAACCACTTGCGGCGCGATCCATGCGCCACATGCTTACGGCATGTACATGCCGCCGTTCACATGGAGGGTTTCGCCGGTGATGTAGCTGGCCGAGGGACCGGCCAGGAACGCCACCGCATTGGCGATGTCGGACGGTTCGCCGAGGCGTTCCAGGGCGATCGACTTGACCAGGCCGGTGCGCTGTTCTTCCGGCAGGGCCTTGGTCATGTCGGTATCGATGAAGCCCGGCGCCACCACGTTGACGGTGATGCCGCGCGAACCGATTTCCTTGGCCAGCGACTTGGAGAAGGCAATGATGCCCGCCTTGGCCGCCGCATAGTTGGCCTGGCCGGCGTTGCCGGTCACGCCGATCACCGAGGCGATATTGATGATGCGGCCCTTGCGCGCCTTCATCATGCCGCGGATGACGGCCTTGGAGGTGCGGAACACGCTGGTGAGGTTGGTGTCGAGGATGGCCTGCCAGTCCTCGTCCTTCATGCGCAGCAGCAGGTTGTCGCGGGTGATGCCGGCATTGTTGACCAGGATGGTGATGGCACCAAACTCCTTGGCGATGCCGTCGAGCACGGCATCCAGCGCGGCCGCGTCGGTAACGTTCAGCGCGCGGCCGTGGCCACCCACGGCGGCCAGGCGTTCGCCGATGGCGGCAGCGCCGGTGTCGGTGGTGGCGGTGCCGATGACGGTCGCGCCCTGCGCGGCCAGTGCGTCGGCGATCGCCGCGCCGATGCCACGGCTGGCGCCGGTCACCAGTGCGATTTCACCCTGAAGGGGCTTGCTCATCTGTGTTTCCTCGGACGGGACCGGTCCGCAGCGCAGGCACAGGGCCATGCCGTTGCGGAGGCGGTCGAAAGATCAGGCGGCCCAGGTCTCGCGGGCGGCTTCAAAATCAGCGGGCGTGGACAGTGTGCGCGCGTCCAGCGATTTGTCGATGCGCTTGATCAATCCGGTCAGGACCTTGCCCGGACCGCACTCGGCCACGCGGGTGACGCCACGGGCGGCCAGCGCCTGCACGCAACCGGTCCACTGCACCGGCAGGTACAGCTGCTGGACCAGCGCCTGGCGGATCGCATCGATGCCGTCGTGAATGCGGGCATCCACGTTCTGCACCACCGGCAGCGCCGGGGCGTGCCAGTCCAGGCCGGCCATCGTTTCGGCCAGGCGGTTGGCGGCTTCGCGCATCAGCGGGGTGTGCGAGGGGACGCTGACGGCCAGTTTGACCGCCTTGCGCACGCCCTTCTCGGCCAGCAGCGCCAGCGCGCGGTCAACCGCGGCGGCATCGCCACCGATCACGATCTGGCCGGGCGAGTTGTAGTTGGCCGGAACCACGACCTGGCTGCCGGCGGCCTGCTCGCAGACCTCCAGCACCAGCGCATCCTCGGCACCGAGCACGGCGGCCATCGCGCCAACGCCGGTGGGCGCGGCATCCTGCATCAGCTGGCCACGCAGGCGCACCAGGTGGGCGCCATCACGCAGCGACAGTGCGCCCGCCGCCACCAGGGCGGTGTACTCGCCCAGGCTGTGGCCGGCCAGCACCGCCGGCTGGGCACCGCCCACGGCATTCCAGACGCGCCACACGCCAATGCTGGCGGCCAGCAGGGCCGGCTGGGTGTATTCGGTGCGGTTGAGCATTTCCTCGGGACCGCCCTGCGACAGCGCCCACAGGTCCACGCCGGCACCCTCGGACGCTTCGCTGAACGCCTCACGCACCTGGGGGTGCAGTTCGGCCAGTTCGGCGAGCATGCCCACGGACTGCGAGCCCTGGCCTGGGAACACGAAAGCGAGATTGGAATCGGTCACGCGGTCATCCGCCTGCAAAAATCGAACGGCAAATGATAAGGGGGAACACCGCCCTCCGTCTGTACTGCCGCGTATTGAGGGGGCTGGGCACGGCGTGTGCAACCCCTTCAAGCGAACGGCAACAGCACCTGCGCTGCACGGTCCCTGATGAGGACCGCGACGAGTGGGAGTGTGGGACACGCCGTGAATACGTCCGTGTAGGCTCGTAGAAAACATCCATGTTTTCTACGGTCCCACACCCCCACTCGCCCCGGTCCCCGCACGGTGCGTCGGTGCGCATGGAACGGGCAGAAGCGGGTGCAGCGGGCTGGCGTGGCACAGCGAACGCTGTGTGCGTTGACGTGGATTGCCCATGCGCGCCGGCCAACTGTCGGCGGTGCGGCGTGCGTGGGTTCACGGGACCCTTCGCCGCATGGATGCGGCGATGGAGCCTACAGGGACGTACTTGCGGCGTGTCCCGGGAAGTCACGCACGTCGCACCGAACCCTCGACACACAAGCAACCAGCGCCTTCGATCACACCAGCAACTGCAGAATGTCCAGGTCGCCGTCGGAGAAGAAGTCGAAACAGATCACGGCCAGCATCAGCACGCCCAACGTGGTGGCGCCGTGCACGATCAGGATCGCATGGGCCAGGGCGCGGGCCGAGCGGCCCATTTTCAGGCTGGCGCGGGCCAGACCGCGCAGGCGGCCGGAGACTTCGTGCGCGTGCGCCAGGACCGGTGCCTCGGCACCGTCCATTGCATCGGCCATCAGCTGCTGCAGCCGCTGCGGGCGGTCCTCGTAGTACTTGGCCACGCCATAGCCGAACATCAGCCAGTCGCGCGCCTGGGCCTGGGCAAGGTCCATCACTTCCAGCGGGTCTTCCTCGAAATCGATGAAGCCCACCTGCTGCCCGTCCCAGGTCAGGTTGCGCGGCAGCGGCTGGCCGAAATAGGCGCCATTGCGGTGCGCCGAGGCGATCGCCTGCATCGCCACCGACACCAGTCGATCGCGGCCCGCTTCATCGGCCTGGCGCAGGCAGGTATTGAACGAGCTGCCGTTGTCGCCCAGCACCAGTGCGGCGTGACCGCTGCCGATCACCGGCGGCACATTCACCCCCTGGTCCTTCAACTCGGCCAAGCGGCGGGCTTCGGTTTCGCGGGCGGCATCGCCGCCCCGGTGCGGCGGCGGACGCAGGGCGTCCAGCTGGAACCGCCGCGCGATGAAGTTGAGCAGGCCCAGGGCCACTACCCGACTTCCTTCGCCGTACTGCTTCAGCCAGGCGCGTTGCCCTTCAATGACGATGGGCTCAACCATGACGGATCTCCTGAAATGCTTACGGCCCCGAATGGGGCCGTAACGACTGCATCACGTTGTCGTAACGTGCGCTATCAATAGCGCAGCAGTGCGGAACCCCAGGTGAAGCCGCCGCCGAAGGCTTCCAACAGCAGGAGCTGGCCGCGCTCGACGCGCCCGGAGCGGATCGCCACATCCAGCGCCATCGGCACCGAGGCGGACGAGGTATTGCCGTGCTTGTCCACGGTCACCACCACCTGCTCCATCGACATCTCCAACCGCTTGGCGGTGGCTTCGATGATGCGCAGGTTGGCCTGGTGCGGGATCAGCCAGTCCAGGTCTGCCTTGGTCAGGCCATTGGCATCCAGGGTTTCGTCCACGACCGAGTCCAGCGCCTTGACGGCGTACTTGAACACGTCGTTGCCCTTCATCAGGATCGCGCCGCGGGCATTCTCGCCCTCGCCGAAACCGGCCGACACGCCGACCGGATTCCACAGCAGCTCTTTCTTGCTGCCATCCGAATGCAGGTGGGTGCTGAGGATGCCGGTGTCTTCGTCGGCCTTGAGCACGACCGCGCCGGCGCCATCGCCGAACAGCACGCAGGTGGTGCGCTCGGTCCAGTCGACGATCCGGGTCAGGGTTTCCGCACCGATGACCAGCACATGGCGTGCATCACCGGAACGGATGAATTTGTCGGCCACGCTCAACGCGAACACGAAGCCCGAACAGGCGGCGTTGACGTCGAAGGCGGGGCAACCGGTCGCACCGAGCTTGGCCTGGATCAGGCACGCGGTGGACGGGAAGATCAGATCCGGGGTGGTCGTACCCACCACGATCATGTCCAGCTGCGAAGCGTCGATACCGGCCGCTTCCAGCGCACGCACCGCGGCGTGGTAGCCGAGGTCGCTGGTGGTTTCCGTTTCTGCGGCGATATGCCGCTCACGGATACCGGTGCGCGATTGGATCCACTCATCGCTGGTGTCGACCATTTTCTCCAGATCCTGGTTGGTCAACACTTTTTCGGGCAAATAGCTACCAGTGCCCGCGATCCTCGAGTAGATCCGCTTGCTCATTGCATATCCTGTAGCACGATCGTCAACAGCGACGATCGGGAAGAATGGGGCAAAGGCCGCTGCCCGACCGGGCAGCGGCCTTCACGAATCAATCTTCTTCGACGGCCGAGTTCGACTTGGTCGTGATCACCTTCTTGCCACGGTAGAAACCGTCAGCGGTGATGTGGTGACGCAGATGCACTTCGCCCGTGGTCGGGTCGGTCGACAGCTGCTTGGCGCTCAGGGCGTCATGCGCACGGCGCATACCGCGGCGGGACGGGGTAACACGGGATTTCTGCACAGCCATGGGATTGCTCCAAACTCGGTTCGTTTTGCTTCGTCGTTTCGTCGCACAGGACGCCAGCGCCCAGCACAGTCTTCGCTTTCGCCGCAGCCGCCGACGACAACCGGCTGCTATTGTTTTTTCAACGCCGCCAATGCCGCGAACGGATTGGCCTTGCTGATTTCTTCTTCGGTCGGTGCCCAGTCGCGATCCACCGCCTCACCATCGGGAGACAGCGGTACCACCGGGACGGCCAGGACGAGTTCGTCCTCGACCAGTTCCAGCGGACGCAGTTGGCCGTCCTCGGGGACCAGCCACGGCTCGTACCCCTCCGGCAACGAGGATTCATCCTCTTCGCTGCGGATCAGGCCAAGCCGTTGCACCATCGAGACCGGCAGCAGGAAGCGCTGCAGGCTGCGCTGACAGATCAGCGGCAACTCGGTGTCGATGGTCAGTTCAACATAGGATACCCGCAGGATGTCGTCGTGCGCGAATTCCAGTGCATAGGTGCACCGGCCTTCGGTATCGGCAACAAGGCCTTGCAGGCGGGTCAATTCAGCCAGATCGACCTGGCCGTCGAAGCGCCTGCGCGCTGCGACCATCCGCCAAGCATCCAGCAATTCGGGCACGTTCGCGGACATAAGCCGCTGAATGTTAAGGATCGCCCGGCCTGCTGTCAAATCCGGTTTCAGTCAGGTTGCAGCTGGTGCCCCGGAACAGCCAGACTGCCGGCCTTCCGCGCCCGGTATTGTCGCATGACCCCGCTCCTGCTTGCCTCCACTTCCCGCTACCGCCGCGATCTGCTGGAGCGCCTCGGGGTGCCACTGGATACCGCGCGGCCGGACGTGGACGAGACCCCCGCCCCCGGCGAGGCGCCGCGCGCACTGGCGGTACGGCTGGCGCGGGCCAAGGCGGCCGAGGTGGCTTCACGACACCCGGGCCGCTGGACGCTGGGGTCGGACCAGGTCGCCGAGCTGAACGGCGCCCCGCTGGGCAAGCCCGGCACCGTGGCCGCCGCGCAGGCCCAGCTGGCGGCGATGTCCGGCCAGTCGGTGGCGTTCCATACGGCCATCTGCCTGATCCGCGATGGCGCGATCCATCAGGCCTGCGACCTGACCGAAGTCCGCTTCCGCACGCTGGGGGCCGACGAGATCGCGCGCTACATCGCCGCCGAGCAGCCGCTGGACTGCGCCGGCAGCTTCAAGTGCGAAGGCCTGGGCATCACCCTGTTCGAGGCGATCGACAACAGCGACCCGACCGCGCTGATCGGGCTGCCGCTGATCGCCGTGGCGCAGCTGCTGCGCCAGGCCGGTTACCGCTTGCCCTGAGCGTCGCCGGCGGCGGCGCGCGCAGGGACCACGAACACCTGGTCCTGCCAGCGCTCGACACTGCCGTCGCGCCCGTACAGGTTCATGCCCAGCCAATGCCGGCCAGGCGTCAGCGCGCGGGTATCGATGCGGGCATCAAAGCCCACGTTGGGGTGCTGCGGGTCGTTGGAGATCTTCCAGAACGCGGTCACGTCATAGGCCCGCCCGTACTGCGCCTCGGCCACCGGGCGATCATCGACCAGCAGCTCCACCCGGGCCAGGCCGACGCCATCCTTGAACGCCCAGCCGCGCACATCGAGCATGCCGTCCACCGTGGCATCGGCCACCGGCGTATCGATCCAGGCCATCGCCGGCGTCACGCAGGGCCCGGCGGCGCGTTCGGCCGGCAGCTTGAACAACAGGAAACGCTGGAAACCATGATCGTTGCTCACCACCCGCGGTGGCGGCAGCGGGCCCACCTGGCGGCAGACATCGTGGTAACGCTCCAGCAGGTCGCGGTAGCGCTGGTCGCTGGGCGACAGCACCAGCAGCATCGGCGCATCCCGCTGCCCATCGTGCAGGAGCCCCCACAGGCCGAGCTGCGCGCTGCGCCCGTGCTTGTCGTTCAAGGGATGCTGCAGCACCTCGATCGACGGGTCGCGCAGCTGGAAGCCCAGCTCCGCGCCGACCTTGAAGTTGCCGGCCAGCACCCGCGTGCCGGGGGGCATCGTCGCCAGTTCGTCGCGCACGGCATTGGCCAACGGCTGCCAGCCGGCGAAATTGCGCGGGTAGTACTTGTAGCCCGCCAACTGCTCGCGCAGCGCCGGGGTGGACGCCATCAGGTAATAGGAGAACGCCAGCGCCAGGCCGGCACCGGCCATCCACCAGCCGGTGCGCCGCAGCCAGCGCGGCCAGCCGTTGAAAACCACCGGCACCGCGATCAGCAGCGCCAGGTAGCCCGGCAGCGGCCAGTGGAAACTGATGCGCTCCACATCGGTGAAGAAGCCGAGCACGAAGATCGCCACCGTCGACACCGCACCGATCAGGCCGAAGTAGCGCCATTGCGCGCGCGCGCCACCGCCGGCGCGGGTACCGGCCAGGGCCACCTTCCACATCGCCACGCACAGGATCGGCGTAACCAGCATCGGCTGGATCACCAGGAACCACAGGCCGCTCCACTGGAAGGCCCACGGGTGGCGTTCGACGACCTGGAATTTCAGCCCGGCCTCATGGTTGTCGGCATTCCACGCCAGCAGCGGCAACCACGCCAGCACGCCAACCGCCAGCGCCACCCACACGCGCGGATCGCGCAGCATGCGGCGGCCCTGCGGAATCAGCAGCAACGCGATGAACCCGACCACGATCACACCGATGAAACGGTAGTGGCTGAGCGCGCCGATCATCAGGCCCAGCGCCAGCTTCACCGCCGCCGCTGCATCGACCTGGCGCAGCAGCCGTGCGCCGGCATCCAGGCACAGCACCGCGGCCAGCGCCATCGGCACATCCGGTACCGCCAGCATGCCCAGCGTGGCCGACAGCGGCATCAACAGGGTGAGGCTGCCCGCCTGCCAGCCCGCCACCGCACCGAACCAGCGCGTGGCGATGCGCGACACCGCCCACGGCAGCCATGCACCGATCGCCAGGAACGGCAGGCGCTGTGCCAGCACATGCGGACCACCTATCTCCACGCCCAGCCGCGACAGCCACGCCGTCAGCCCGGGCAGGTCCGAATAGGCCGCCGCCAGGTGCTGCCCTTCCTGCCAGTAGAACGCTTCGTCCACGAACAGGGGAAGGCGCGCGGCCACCACCAGTTTGACGGCGGTGACCAGCGTCCATAGCAACAGGAAAATTGTGCGTGCGCGTTGTTCGCCTTGCATTGCTCTATAGAATCAGTGGAATCATCGACACGAGACGGACATGGACAACTCGCCCCACGTGCCAGCCATGCTAACCGATGTGCTGCGGCAGTCCCTGCGCAGCGCCCAGGACCAGGTCAACGCCCTGCTGCTGGGCAAGCAGCACGAGGTGCGGCTGGCATTCGTGGCACTGCTGTCCGGTGGCCACCTGTTGATCGAAGACCTGCCCGGCCTGGGCAAGACCACCCTCGCCCACGCACTGGCATCCAGCCTGGGACTGGGCTTCCAGCGGGTGCAGTTCACCTCGGACCTCCTGCCCGCAGATGTGCTCGGCGTCTCGGTTTATGACGCCGGCAGCCGTCAGTTCCAGTTCCATCCCGGCCCGGTCTTCACGCATGTACTGCTGGCCGACGAGATCAACCGCGCGCCACCCCGTACGCAGAGCGCGCTGCTTGAAGCGATGGCCGAGCAGCAGGTCACGCTGGATGGCACCACCCATCCGCTGCCTGATCCGTTCTTCGTCATCGCCACCCAGAATCCGGTGGATCTGTCGGGCACGTTCCCGTTGCCGGACTCGCAGCTGGACCGCTTCCTGCTGCGCCTGGCACTGGGCTATCCCAATCCGGAATCGGAGCGCGAACTGCTGCGCGGCACCGACCGCCGCCACCTGATCGCCCGGGCGACCGCCCAGCTGAGCGAAGCCGACGTGCGCACGCTGCGCGAGGCGGTAGGCCAGGTGCACGCCAGCGACGCGCTGATCGGGTACGTGCAGGCGCTGCTGACCCGCAGCCGGCAGCATGCCGGCGTGCGCGTGGGCCTGTCGCCGCGCGCCGGGCTGGCCCTGCTGCGTGCGGCCAAGGCGCATGCGCTGCTGCTGGGGCGCGCGCATGTGGTGCCCGAAGACGTGCAGACCCTGTTCGTCGCCGTGGCAGGGCACCGCCTGGTACCCGAGGCCGAGGCCTCCACGGGACCGGCGCTGGCGCGCGCGATCCTGCAGACCGTCCAGGTCGACTGAGATGCACAGCGGCTGGGGAGACCGCTTGAAGGAGAGGATGTTGCCGGCCAGCGGCCGGCATTACACGCGCCCGCGCCAGCCCGAATCATTGCCACGACGCATAGACCGTCGCCGCATCTACGTGCTGCCGACGCGCTTCGGCCTGTTCGTGGCCGTGCTGGTGTGCGCGATGCTGCTGGGTGCGCTGAACTACAACAACAACCCCGCGCTGCTGCTGGCCCTGCTGTTGAGCACGACCGGCATCGCCAGCGCGATCAGCGCGCACCTGCAGCTGTCGGGCGTGCAGGTGGACGCGGTGTCGGCCGAACCGGTGACCGCCGGCCACCCGCTGCGCCTGCGCATCAGCCTGTCGCGTCGCGATGCCCGCGCCCGGCGTGGGCTGCGCATCGAGCACCAGGACGCCCTCGCCTTCGCGCATCTGGCACAGGATGACCAGACCGAAGCCGACCTGGATGTGCCCACCACGCAGCGCGGCTGGCTGGACCTGGACCGCATCCGGCTCTCCACGACCCAGCCGCTGGGCCTGGTGCGCGCCTGGACCTGGGTGTGGCCGGACACGCCGCTGCTGGTCTACGCGGCGCCCGAAACCCAGGCACCGGCACTGCCCGACGGCGGCGGCGACCCGCTCCACACGCGCGTGCATCCCAGTGGCGAGGAACTGCATCAACTGCGCCCCTACCGCGCCGGCGACCCGCCGCGCAGCATCGCCTGGAAGCACTCGGCCCGCCGCGACACGCTGCTGGTACGCGAGTACGAGCGCCCGGTCGGGCTGGACGTCCAGCTGGACTGGCGGCACCTGGCGCCGCTGCCGACCGAAGCACGGATCGCGCGGCTGGCGCGCTGGGTCGACCTGGCCGAACGCGAAGGGCGCCGCTACACGCTGAGCCTGCCCGGGCAACCGGTGCTGGGCCCGGGCAGCGGCAACGCCCACCACCACCTGTGCCAGCGCGCGCTGGCGGTGCTGCCGCATGGCTGATCCCGTGCTGTCCCCCGACCTGCCACGCAGCGCGCGCGACTGGAGCCTGGCGAGCGCCGCCCTCGGCCTGCTGCCGCTGCTGCTGCAACTGCCCAACGCGCTGGCCGCCGTGGTGGCCGCTGTCGCGATCGGCACGGCACTGACCTCGCGTGGCCGGGTGCTGCCCGCGCCGCTGCGCGTGCTGCTGGTGCTGGGCATGCTCGGCGCGATCTACTGGCAGATGGGTGCCCGGCCCGGCCGCGACACCGGCTGCGCGCTGCTGGCGGCGATGCTGGCGATCAAACCCAGCGAGCTGCGCTCCCTGCGCGACGCCCGCAGCCTGCTCGGCTTTGCCTTGTTCGCCCCGTTCGCCGCGTTCCTGCTCGACCAAGGGCCGCTGACGCTTGCGCTGGCGGTGCTGGCCGCGTTGACCGCCCTGCTCACGCTGCAGCGGCTGGCGCATGTGGAAGGCCAGGCCACGCCGCCCGCCGCGCGCGGGCAGGCACGCGGCATCGCCCGGCTGGTGGCGCTGGGGCTGCCGCTGGCGCTGGCCGCGTTCTGGCTGTTCCCGCGCCTGAGCGAGCCGCTGTGGGGCATCCCCGAGCGTGCGGTGGCCAAGCCCGGATTGTCCGACAGCATGGAACCGGGCACCTGGGTGGACCTGATGGCCGATGACACCCCGGCCCTGCGCGTGCAGTTCTTCGGTGCCGTGCCGGCGCCGGAGCAACGCTACTGGCGCGGCCCGGTGATGACCCGGTTCGATGGCCGCCGCTGGGAACAGGATCGCAGCATCGACCGGCGGCCGCCGCCGCAGGTGGTCCACGCGGCCACGCGCTGGGACTACCAGATCGACTACGAACCCACCGACCGCCGCCAGCTGGTGGCGCTGGACCTGCCGCTGGCGGCACCGCCCGGCAGCGAGCTCAGCGCCGACCACAGCCTGCGCAGCCGGGCGCCCCTGGCCGCGCTGACCCGCTGGCGGCTGCAGTCCTCCCCGGCCACCGCCTATACCCAGCCGCTGACGCCTTACCAGCGCCAGCTCGCGCTGGCCCTGCCGGCCGGCTTCAACCCGCGCACGGCGGCGCTGGCCCAGGCGTGGCGCCGCGATGCCGGCCAGAACGATGCGGCGATCGTGCAGCGCGCCCTGGACTGGATCGGCCAGCGCTTCGCCTACACCCTGGACACGCCGCTGCCCGGGCGCAACGGCGTGGATGAGTTCCTGTTCGACCACCAGGCCGGCTTCTGTGAACACTTCAGCGGCGCGTTCGTGGTGCTGATGCGCAACGCCGGGATTCCCGCACGGGTGGTCACCGGTTTCGCCGGTGGCGTGCGCAACCCCTATGGCAACTACTGGGTAGTGCGGCGGATGGATGCCCATGCCTGGACCGAAGTGTGGCTGGACGGGCGCGGCTGGGTCCGGGTGGACCCGACGGCCGCCGTGGCGCCTGAGCGCGTGTACGACACGCTGGAAGACCGCCTGGGTGCCCGCGCGGGCAGCGGCATGCAGTCGCGCTGGCTGCAGGCCAGCCAGCTCAGCGATTGGCTGCGCCGCGGCTGGAACGACATGGTGCTGTCCTTCGATGCCAACCGGCAGCAGCAGCTGCTGCGGCCGCTGGGCATCGACCGGCTGGAACCGTCACAGCTGATCGCTGTTTTCATGGTCTTCGCACTGGCCGCGCTAGGGTGGATGGCGTGGCTGTTGGCACGCGGGGAGCGGGAGCGCGATCCGCTGCTGCGCGCCTGGCACCGGTTGAACCGGCGCTACGCGCGGTACGGTCTGGCCCGTGCCCCCGCCGAACCCGCCGGCGACTGGGCGCGGCGTGTCGACGCACAACGGCCCGACCCCGCCCTTCTGGCACTCAGCATCCGTTTCGTTCATGCGCGGTACGCTGGCGCAGACGTCGACCTCGCTTCATTATTGCGCGACCTGCGCAGGCATCGCCCGAACCCCGGAGCATCCTCATGAAGATCCAACTGCTGCTTCCCCTGGCCGCCTCTCTGGCACTGGCCGCCTGTGCAACCGCACCCAAACCGCTGCAGGGACAGTTCAGCGTCGTCACCCCGCGCGACTCGGTGGCTACCCAGCAGGTCGGCACGCCCGTCCGCTGGGGCGGGCGCATCATCGAAACCACGCCGGGCCAGGGTGAGACCTGCTTCCAGATGATCTCGCGCCCGCTCAACGGCAGCGGCCGCCCGAGCACCACCTCCTCCGATGCCAGCGACGGCCGCTTCATCGCCTGCCGCGCCGGTTTCTACGATCCGGCCGTGTTCGAGCCGGGCCGCGACGTGACCTTCATCGGCAAGATCGACGGCTACCAGAACACCCGCATCGGCGAGTACGACTACCGCCTGCCGAAGATCAACGCGGACGTGATCTACCTGTGGCCGGAACAGCGCCAGGTCGACGTCGTGCCGGCCTATCCCTACGGCCCGTGGGGCCCGGCATGGGGCCCAGGCTGGGGCTACCGCGGCTGGGGCTGGTGGTAAGAGAACGCAGTAAAAAAAACGCCACCCCAGGGTGGCGTTTTTTCATGCCCCGAAATGCCCCAGCGGCGCGCCGGCGAGCAGATGCAGGTGGATGTGGTACACGGTCTGCCCGGCATCGCCCCGGCAGTTCATGACGATGCGGTAGCCGTTCTCGGCGAACCCTTCGCGGCGCGCGTATTCGGCGGCGGCCAGCGCCAGCTTGCCGATCAGGTGCGCCTGCGACGGCTGCACATCGTCCAGCGTCGGAATCGCCTCGTTCTTCGGAATGAACAGCACGTGCACCGGCGCCTGCGGTGCGATGTCCTTGAAGGCCAGCACCTCGTCGTCTTCATAGACGATGGTGGCGGGAATCTCGCGGCGGATGATCTTGCCGAACAGGGTGTCGTTGCTCATGGGGCACCGTAACGAACAGGGCCCTGGAGAGTAGCGCGGATGCGCCGCCGGATTCGACCCTTGCCGCGCGACCTCATTCCTGGATGTCGGTGCGCGTGCCGAAGGCGTGCGACAGCGTGCCGCGGTCCACGTACTCCAGTTCACCGCCCAACGGCAGCCCTTGGGCCAGGCGGCTGGGCCGCACCTTGTGCGTGCGCGCCAGCTGCGCCAGATAGTGGGCCGTGGCCTCGCCCTCCACCGTGGCGCTGGTGGCGATGATCAGCTCCTGCACCTCGCCCTGCTTCAGGCGCGCGTCGAGCTGGTCCAGCCCGAGCTCGCGCGGGCCGATGCCATCCAGGGGCGACAACCGGCCCTGCAGCACGAAGTACACGCCGCGGAAGCCGGTGGCGTGTTCGATCGCCAGGCGGTCGGCCGGCGACTCCACCGCGCACAGCTGCTGGCGCTCGCGGCTGCCATTGGCGCAGACCGTGCAGAGCTCGCTTTCACTGAAATCGCGGCATTGCACGCAATGCCCGATCCGCTCGATCGCCTGCGCCAACACCTCCGACAGGCGCTGCCCGCCATCACGTTCCCGCTCCAGCACGTGGTAGGCCATGCGCTGTGCAGTCTTCTGGCCCACGCCGGGCAGCACCCGGAAGGCCTCGATCAGTTGTTCGAGCAGGGGCAGGCTCATGGCGGCGCACTCACTTCAGAAACGAACGCGCGAAGCCCGGGGGCTTCGCGGCGCAGGCAACGCGGGACGCCAGGCAGGGCCGGCGCCGGCGCCGGAATCAGAACGGCAGCTTCATGCCCGGGGGCAGCTGCATGCCGGCCGTGGCCGAGCCCATGCGGTTCTTGGATTCGGCGTCGATCTTGTTGGAGGCATCGTTGAAGGCCGCCGCGATCAGGTCTTCGGCCATTTCCGGATCGGCCAGCACAGCCGGGTCGATGCGCACCTTGCGGCACTCCTTGGCACCGGTCAGGGTCACGCTGACCATGCCGCCGCCGGCACTGCCGGTCACTTCCAGCTTGGCGAGGTCTTCCTGGGCCTTCTGCAGGTTTTCCTGCATTTTCTGGGCCTGCTGCATCAGTTGGGCGATATTGCCACGCATGGTTCGTTACTCATCAAAGGGTCGGATGGAATCGGTCACGACCCGGGCGCCGTGTTGCTGGACCAGCAACTGCACGTCCGGATCGGCCATGAAAACGGCTTCGGCCGCCTGTTGTCGTTCGCCGCGCTGGCGGTCCGAACGCTGGTGCAGCGTTTCGGCCTCCGCGCCACCGGCTTCGATGACGATCTTCGGCGCCTGACCCAGCGGACCGGTCAGGGCGTCGGTCAGCGCCGCCAGCGAGCGGTCCGAACACAGATACTCAAATCCGGGCGATACCGCCAGTTTCAAGACGCCGCGTTGATAGCCGATGAACGCCGCATGCGCCGCGAGCTGCCGCGACGGCCCATTGAGCTGGCTCTGGGCCACCAGTTCCAGCCAGGCCTCGGCGCTGGCCAGGGTGATCGGGGCACCCGGGGCGGCGGCGGCCACCGGAGCGTCGGCCACGGTTGGGGCAATCGCAATCCCCTGCGGGCGCTGCGGTGCGGGGGCCGGCGGTGCCGGTCGTTCAGGCGGCGCTTCCCACGGCGCGACCATCGCCGCATCGGGCGTGGCCATTTCCGCAGCCAGGGCTTCGTCGCGGTCGTCGGCGGCGCCGTCCTGGTGCCACGGCGGCAGGTCGTCCGGATCGGCGACCACGGCCGGTGCTGCGGGCTTGGGCGGGGCAGGCGCGGGGGCCGGTGCCGGTGCCGGCGGCTCCACGGCGGGAGCGGCCTTCGGTGCGGCAGGCGCGGCGGCTACCGGCGCGGGTGCCGGCGCGGCGGCTGCCGCAGCGACCGAACCAACACCGTGGCCGCTGCCGCTGCCCTCCCTGCTGCCCACGTCGGTGCCGGTGCCGGGATCACGCGGCACCGGCGGCACGGCAGCCGCCGGGCGGAATGCCAGCATGCGCAGCACGGCCATTTCAAACCCGGCGCGCGGACTGGGCGCCAGATACAGATCGCGGCGCCCGTTCAGCGCCATCTGATACCAGAGCTGCACCACTTCCGGCCGCAGGCGCTCGGCGAAGGCCACCGCATCGATGCCCTCGCCCGCCGCCGGTGCGCCCGGGACCAGCTGCTGCACCTGGATGCGGTGCAGGCCTTCGGCCAGCGCTTCCAGCACGCCACCCCAGTCCGGCGAGAATTCCGCCAGCAGGGCCACCACCTGCAACAGCCGGGGGCCGTCGCCGTCGGCCAGCGCATCGAGCATGGCGGCCACCTGGGTACGGTCGACCGTGCCCAGCATCGTGCGCACCACGTCCTCGCGCAGCGCGCCGCCGGCGTAGGCGATGGCCTGGTCCAGCAGCGACAGGCCGTCGCGCAGGCTGCCATCGGCGGCCTTGGCCAGCTGGACGATCGCGCTCGGGTCCGATTCGATCTCTTCAGCGGCCAGAATCCGGGTCATCTGCCCCTGGATCTGGTCCTCGTCGAGCCGCTTGAGGTTGAACTGCAGGCAGCGCGACAGCACCGTCACCGGCAGCTTCTGCGGATCGGTGGTGGCCAGCAGGAACTTCACGTGCTCCGGCGGCTCTTCCAGCGTCTTCAGCAGCGCGTTGAACGCGGCCTTGGACAGCATGTGCACTTCGTCGATCAGGTAGACCTTGTACTTGCCACGCGAGGGCATGTACTGGGCGTTCTCGATCACCTCGCGGACGTCATCGACACCGGTATTGGACGCCGCATCGATCTCCAGCAGGTCGATGTAGCGACCCGAATCGATGTCCAGGCAGGCCGGGCACTGGCCGCACGGGTCGGCGCTGGTGCCCTGCTCGCAGTTCAGCGACTTGGCGAAAATACGCGCGATGGTGGTCTTGCCCACCCCGCGGGTGCCGGTAAACAGAAACGCATGGTGCACACGGCCGCTGTCCAGCGCATTGCTGAGCGCGCGGACCACGTGTTCCTGGCCCACCAGCTCGGCAAAACGCTTCGGACGCCACTTGCGGGCAAGGACGAGATAGGACATCAGGCCACCGTCTTCATCGGGACGTCCATTGTGCCACGCCTGTCCAGCCCCCCTGCCCCCTGCGTCGTGCCGCTTGTGCGATCGGGATTCCCCCGCTAGAATTTGCGCCCCTGCAGCGGGTTGTTGCCGCAGGTCCGGAGAGGTGTCCGAGTGGTTGAAGGAGCACGCCTGGAAAGTGTGTAAGCGTCTAAACCGCGCTTCGGGGGTTCGAATCCCCCTCTCTCCGCCAGACAAACGTAGAAAGGCCGCCTTCGGGCGGCCTTTCTGCTTTTCGACCGTTCGATCTCAGCCGCCGCGACGCCGTTGCGCGATTCTTTGGCGGCGTCAGTCGTCTCGACGTTACCATCCCCCCATCGCATACACGTGAGGCCTCACTTGCTGTTCGCCCCCCCCCCTACCGCCAGGCCGAAGGCGAAGCCGCTGCAGACCGCCCGGTCAGGAACGTTCACCGACAACATGCGACTGCCGGTCCACCGCTGGTTCCGTTATTCGGCGGGCTTCTCGGCTGAATGGGCGGAAAGCGTCATCGATGCCCACGGCGGCAAGCAGTGCACGGTGCTTGACCCCTTTGCAGGATCCGGCACCACGCTTGTCGCGGCCGAGCGCTGCGGCGCGGCCGCGTTCGGGTTCGAGAGCCATCCGTTCGTGAATCGCATTGCCGAGGCCAAGCTGTCCTGGCCCAGCGACAGCGATGCGTTCCTGGACGCCGCCGAGACGGTAAAGAAGCATCTCGACGCGTGGGAAACGCTGATCGCCGAGGCGCAGAGTGCGCCCGATCTGCTGCAGAAGTGCTACGCCGTTGACGTGCTTGCCCAGCTCTATGCCCTGCGCAACGGGTACACCACGGCGGCGGCCACGCTCGATCCTGCGGCGGCACGTCTGGTATGGCTGGCCATCACGGGCATCCTTCGCGTCTGCAGCGGCGTGGGTACGGCGCAATGGCAGTACATCCTGCCCAACAAGTCGAAGGCCAAGGTGCTGGAGCCACGGGTGGCATTCGATGCCAAGGTGCAGCAGATGGCGGCGGACATGCGCGCGGCCCAGGAACAGGGATGGAGCGGCTCTGCCCGTGTGTTCGCGCACGATTCGCGCAACGGGCAGATCCCGATCGAGCCCGGCTCCGTCGATCTCGTCCTGACCTCCCCGCCCTATGCAAACAACTACGACTATGCGGATGCCACCCGCCTGGAAATGATGTTCTGGGGGGAGATCAAGGGCTGGGGCGACCTGCAGGGTGCCGTTCGTCAGCACATCGTCCGTTCGTGCTCCCAGCACGCCGCGGCTGACCGCGTCGATCTGGCCAGCGTGCTTGCACATCCCAGCCTGTCAGCCATTCACAGCGAGATAAGCGAGGTCTGCAACGAGCTCGCCACGGTCAGGCTCAGCAAAGGCGGCAAGAAGGCCTACCACATCATGGTGGCGGCGTATTTCTACGACATGGCGGCCACGTTCACCATGCTTCGCCGCGCCTGCCGCGACGGCGCGCGGATGTGCTTTGTGGTCGGCGACTCCGCGCCTTACGGCGTCTATGTGCCTGTCGACGAATGGCTGGGTCGCCTCGCGGTAGCCGCAGGCTTCACCTCGTACTCGTTCGAAAAGCTGCGCGACCGCAACACGAAGTGGAAGAACCGGAAACACACCGTGCCTTTGCACGAAGGCCATCTATGGATTGAGGGTTGACTGTGGCGAAATCTCCATCACACCGCTTTGGACAGATCATCGGCGACCTCCTGGAGGAGATCATCCTGCCGCAGCTCCAGACGTACTGCGATACGCGCGGACTGTACCTGGACAAGAAGGGCAAGCGCACCGCGCGCTCGGGTTCGAAGGTCAGCTGGCAGGACCGCTACGAGAACGTCCACGACCTTGATTTCGTCATCGAGTCGGGCGGAACCGATGACGTCCTTGGGCGTCCCGTCGCCTTCATTGAAGCGGCCTGGCGCCGCTACACGAAACACTCCCGCGCAAAAGCCCAGGAGATCCAGGGTGCGGTCATGCCGATCGCCGAAAAGCACCACTGGGACAAGCCCTTCCTTGGCGTCATTCTCGCGGGCGTGTTTACCAAGGAGTCGCTGGCGCAGATGCGCAGCTGTGGCTTCGAGACCATCCTGATGCCCTATGACTCGATTGTTGAGGCATTCGCCTCCGTTGGCATTGACGCACGATTCGATGAGGACACGCCGGATCAGCAATTCGCACATGCCGTGGAACAGATCGAAGCGCTCACGCCCGAAAAGAGAGCCTCGTTCAAAGCGCACCTGACCGGGAGCAATAAAACGCAGCTGGAGGGATTCTTCGACAACCTGAAGAAGGCCATCGACAGGGGCGTATCCAAGGTCATGGTCATGCCACTGCACGGTGCCGAAAGGGAGTTCGCCGGCGTGGATGCGGCAACGCAGTTCGTTGCCGAGCATGACCAGAGCAAGGTCGACGAAGGCGCGTTCCGCAAGTACGAGATCCTCGTGCGTTACTCCAACGGTGACCGCGTTGAGGCCTCGTTTGAAGGCAAGGACGCGGCACTGCGCTTCCTTGCCTACATTGGAGCCACTGCACACTAGCCCGGCTGCGGGGATGCCCCCCAAGTGGGGCAATGGTGCGTCGCCCCTTCCCTGTGGCAGGATCAGCCGCTCAGTCAACTGCAAGGAATGCGCGATGACACGGATGATTCCGCGGTATGCCCTCGTACTGGCCTGCGCGGTCGGCATGGCCGCCTGCACGCAACCGGCAGCCCCCGACGCGCCGGTTGCGTCGGGAGCGCCAGCGCCGGAGGCCAGCACTCCGCAGGCCGATGCCACACCGGCGCCCAACGCAGCGGTGACCCACACCACCCCAGGCCAGGCGCAGCCGCCCCGGGCCTGCATGATTGCCGGTGAGTTCACGCTGTTCGGCAAGACCATCCGCTCCCGCGACTGCGTGCAGTCCAGCGGCGCCTCGAGCGAGGCAGAGCTGAAGAAGATCTGCGAAGGGTTGGCGTCCACCTCTGCGCAGATGGGCGGCAAGGCCGGCCAGGTCAGCTACATGGATGCCTGCCCGTCGCCGTCGCAGGGCAGCTGCACGGGGCTGTTCGGCCTTGCCTTCGATGGCTACTACTACGAGCGCGCTGCTGACGACCTGGCCGGACTGCCGGACAGTTGCACCCAGGGCGGCGGCCGCTGGACCGCCGGGTGAACCCGCCCTGGGCGTCACCGTGACCCGGGGCGTGACCGACGGCCACGGCCCGGGCCGCTGACGGCTCAGCCGCTCGAGACCTTCATCAGCACCAGCCCGCTGACGATCAGCACTGCCGCGCCGATCCGCATCGCGCTGACCTGCTCGCCGAGGAAGACGATGCCGACCACGAACGCGCCGACCGCGCCGATGCCGGTCCAGATCGTATAGGCGGTACCCAGCGGCAAGGTGCGCATGGCCAGCGACAACAGCCAGAAACTGGCAGTCATGGTGACCAGGGTGATGATCGAGGGAGTGAGCTTGCTGAAACCGTCGGACTGCTTCATCGCGAACGCCCAGACAATTTCCAGTACACCGGCTGCCAACAGATAGATCCAGGCCATGCGGCCCTCCTTGATGGGGCCAGGCCGTCCTGGTCAGTAATGCCCGATGCGGGGGAGGTCGTTCCTCCTGTGCAGCGTATTTTACCCACCTGCCCGCCCGATGGGCGGTCTGCCGGGCAGCGGGCTACACGGGATTCAGACTCGGCAGTCTGGCACTGCGTGCCGCGCATGCGCTAGAATGCGCGACTGCACTGCCGGACCTGTTCCGTCGCGCAGCTCCAGCAACCAGCGGCCGATCCTGATCGCCCTGTCTGCGGAACGTCTCTATGGTGGCCCCGTCGGCCCCTCGCGACGCTAGGTCGAAAATCCCGCCAGGGCCGGAAGGCAGCAACGGTATCGATCGACGCGGGCGCCGAGGTCAGCCGGCGGGGCCGCCACCTTTTTGGGGGTCCGGCACTGGCGTGCCCTGGTGGAACACCATCCGCCACACGTCCCCGCACTGCCGCCACAGCGAACTGCGCAGCACCGTGCGCTGGCGCGCTCCGTCGATCACATAGGCGCTGCGATAACGCACCTGCGCCAGTGACGGCGCCAGCAACACCACCGCGTAATCCTCGGACACGATGCACACCTGCGCGCGATCGCACGGGATCTCGGCCAGCGCCGCGTCGCGACCAAAGACCGCGCCGGAACTGCCGATCTCGCTGAAGTCGTCATCCAGCAAGGCCGACAGGCGTGCAACGTCGCCACGCACGACCGGATCGTGCAGCGCGCGTTCCAGCGCCTCCAGATGATCGGCCAGCGCGCCATGCACCTGGCTGCCCGCCATGCTCAGGGGTCCTGCGCGACCACGTTCGCCGCGGTCGGCGCGGCCAGCACCACGCGTTCGCCGGGCAGCGCCACGCGATGGCCGCGCTGGCGCAGGGCCTCGCCATCGGCGTGGCTGGCGTAGTGGTACAGCATCATCCGCGCCTGCAGCTCGCGGCTGTACTCGCGCTCCAGGTCATCCACACCGGTATGCGACGGATTGCCGTGCAGGCCGCAGTCGTGGGCGATCAGCTCGTTGTCATCCGCAAAGCGCGCGAGCATTTCCGGGATCGGACGGGTGTCGCCGCTCCAGGTCAGCGCGCCCTTCAGGCGCAGGCCGTAGGCGGTCTCGGGCCAGTGATGGCGCACCGGGAACACCTCCATGCGCACGCCGTCATGCCAGAAGGCGTCACCGACCACGATCAACTGGAACGCGTCCCAGAAGTTGGCGCCGCCTTCGGCCAGCACGTTCGGGTAGTCGGCCACCCGCCGGTGCAGCAGCGGCACCACAGTGGCCGGCACGTACAGACGGATGCGCCCACGACGCTGCGGCGAGAAGAATGCATCGACGAACAGGCGTTCGAACCCGGCCACGTGGTCCAGGTGCACATGGGTCACGAACAACGCCTGCGGCATGTGCCCGTAGTGGGCCTGGAAGGCGGTGAGCCCTTCGCCGCCGCAGTCGATGGTCAGCCACGGCCGCCCGGCACGCTCGATCACCGCCATCGGCGACCCCAGTTCGACGGCCGACGCATTGCCGACCCCCATGAAACGCAGCGCCCAGTCCATCAGTAACCCCGGTTCCAGGCCAGGTCGTAGGCACGGCGCAGCCGTGCATAGTCTTTTTCCACGTCGTCGTGGCTGCGTTCGCCGCGCAGCTTGATCAGCGAGCGCAGCAACCGCTTGAGATTGCGCTCGCGCCAGCGGGTAGCGGGAATACGCTGCACGCCGCGGTCGAAATCGATCAGCCAGCCGTGCCCGTTGGCGTCGAACAGGATGTTGTGCGCATTGAGGTCGGCGTGGTCCAGGCCGGCGCGGTGGAACCGGGCGATCAGGCGGCCGGTCTCCTCCCAGGGTGCGCCACGGCCCGCCACCAGCGCACGGTCGGCCAGCGAGCGCACGCCCTCCAGGCGTTCCATCAGGATGGCGGCGCGGTACCGCAGGCCCTCGCGCATGTAGAACGCGGCGATCGGGCGCGGCACCGGCAGCTTCTGCGCGCGCAGCGCGCGCATCAGGCGGAATTCGGCAAAGCTGCGGGTGTGGTTGGCCCCGCGCCAGAAGTACTGGTCGCGGCTGAATTTGGCTGCCACGCCGCCGCGCAGGTACTGGCGCAGCACGCTGTGGCCGAACGGCGCATCGACAAACCAGGCGCCGCCGCGCCCCCCGTCACCCACCGGGCGCGCACGCTCGCCCCAGTGCGCCGGCGAGAACAGGCTCATCTCGGCTTGCCGCAGCCGCTCGCGGTCGAACAGAATGGCACCCATCCCGCGTCCATCGCGGCAGGGCGTCAGCGCTTCAGTGGCGTCGAATGCGACCATTCCTTCGAGTCTAACAACACCATGCCATCAGCGTCCTCTTCCTTGTGCCTTTTGCGTTTGTCCGCACTCGGGGACGTGACCCATGTGGTCCCCCTCGTCCGCACCCTGCAGCGCGCCCGACCGGGCCAGACCCTGCACTGGATCATCGACAAGGCCGGGCACAAGCTGCTCGACGGATTGCCCGGCGTGGTGTTCCACCCCTACGACAAGAAGACCGGGCTGGCCGGGATGCGCGCGCTGCGCGCCAGCCTGCCGCCGGGCCGGTTCGAGGCGCTGCTGCAGATGCAGGTGGCGTTCCGCGCCAACGTGCTGTCGGCGTTCGTGCCGGCGCAGCGCCGGATCGGCTACGACCGTGCCCGCTCCAAGGATCTTCACGGGCTTTTCATCAACGAACGCATCCCTGATCGGCCCGGCATCCACGTGCTCGACGCGATCGGCAGCTTCTGCGAGCCGCTGGGCCTGGTGCAGGACACGGTGAGCTGGGATCTGGCCGTGCCGCCGGCGGCGTTCGAGTGGGCGCAGGCGCAGTGGGAGGACGACGGCCGGCCGGTGCTGATCATCTCGCCCTGCTCCAGCCATGTGCGCCGCAACTGGTACGCCGATCGCTACGCCGCCGTGGCCAACCACGCCACCGCACGCGGCTGGCGGGTGGTGCTGTGCGGCGGCCGCAGCACGCTGGAGCGGGACATGACCGATGCCATCCAGGCCCAGCTGCAGACCCCGGCGCTGGACCTGGTCGGCAAGGACACGCTCAAGCAGCTGCCGGCGCTGCTGGCCCGCGCCAACCTGGTGATGACCCCCGATTCGGGGCCGATGCACATCGCCAACGCGATGGGCGCGAAGGTGCTGGGTCTGCATGCGGCGAGCAATCCACATCGCAGCGGCCCGTACTCGGACCGCCGCTACTGCGTGGACCGCTACGACGATGCCGCGCGCAGATTCCTGGGCAAGCCGGCCAGTGAACTGAAGTGGGGCGCCAAGGTGGAGTTCGACGACGTGATGCAGCTGATCACCGTCGAGGACGGCATTGCGGCCTTCGAACGGTACGTCGCCGACCGGTAGGGCCGGGCGCTGCCCGGCTCCGTCGCCGCTCAGACGCCCGCGGCGTAGTCCTTGTACGACTTCTCTTCGACGTAGGCCGAGCCCAGCGCGAGATTGATGTCCTTCTTGATACGGGCGCGCGCGTCGTTCTGCAGGTAGACCGTGCGGGCCAGTTCGATGAAGCGCTCGTCGAAGGCCTGGGCCTTGTCCTGCAGGCGGATGGCGTCTTCGGTATCCCACAGGCGCTCGTTGACGGCTTTGAGCTCGGCGCGCAGGCGCGCGACATCCTTGACCGCGGCCGGATGCGCCATCCAGGTCTGTTCCAGCGCGCTCAACTCGGCGTGGATATTGGCCAGCTTGGCCGGATCGCTGATGCGCTCGGACTTGATCTGCAGGATCGAGATCTTGTCGAGCAGCTCGCCGAAGGACACGGGAACGAGGATTTCAGCGGTCATGGTGGGGCATCCGTTACGTGAGGCGGCCAGTTTAACGGACCGCGCCGTGCGGGGTGCCCGCCGCCGGACCGGAGAGCAGCCGACCAACGGTCGGCTCTGCCCGCAATGCGCTCCAGGCGAATCCGTCGAACCCCAGCGGGTGTGCGATCAACCCGTCTCCCCGTCAGACCAATAAAAAAGCCGCCCAGTGGGCGGCTTCTTCATTGATCTGGCGGAGAGGGGGGGATTCGAACCCCCGAGGCGCTATAAACGCCTGCCTGATTTCGAGTCAGGTACATTCAACCGCTCTGCCACCTCTCCAGATGGTCCCGGCGAACCGGGGAGCGAATGATACGGGCAGGACGCGCCGACGACAAGTCATTGCGTGCAATGAAGTGAATTTCTTCTGTATGGATGCCTTGCCGGATGTCCGGCGGGCCGCGATCATGCCGTTCATCCCCGCAACAATCCCCGGCCATCGCCCCGCCATGATCGAATTCGGACACCTCACCCACCCCGGCCTGCGCCGTGACCTCAACGAGGACACCTACTACGGCGACGGGGAGCTGGCCCTGTGGCTGGTGGCCGACGGCATGGGCGGCCATGCCTGCGGCGAGGTCGCCAGCGCCCTGGCCCGCGAGACCATCGTGCGCGAGATCCGTCGCGGCGCCACCCTCGCCCAGGCGATCCGTGTAGCCGATGAGGAAATCATCCGCACCTCGCGTCGCCGCAACGACAGCCTGCCGATGGGCACCACCGTGGTCGCCGCGCGCGTGCAGGGCAATCGCTACGAAGTGGCGTGGGTCGGCGACAGCCGGGCCTACCTGTGGCGCGACGGCACGTTGGCCCAGCTGAGCCAGGATCATAGCGTGGTCCAGGAAATGGTCAGCCAGGGCAACCTGACCGCCGAACAGGCGCGCGCGCACCCGCACCGCAACGTGGTGACCCAGGCGCTGGGGGTGACCGACCCGGCGCACTTGAACGTGGCCACCACCACCGGCGAACTGCGCCCCGGCATGCAGCTGCTGCTGTGCAGCGACGGCCTCACCGAAGAAGTGGAGGACCAGGGGATCGCCCGCACCCTCGCCTTCGACGACGCCAGCGCGCAGGAATGCGTGGATACCCTGGTGGCCGCCGCACTGGATGGCGGCGGCTCGGACAACATCACCGTGATCCTGGTGCGCTGCCACTGACGCGGCAACCGCACCGGTAGAGCCGACCGCTGGTCGGCTGCGCTGCGCTCAGGCGCTGGCGGCTTCGGCGATCTCCGGCTCGCCGTCCCAGATGGCGCGACCGGCCTTCTTGCGCAGCTTGGCCAAGCGCGCCTCATGGGCCTCCAGCTCAGAGGCGGTGGCCACCACGCGCGGGCGCGGCAGCAGGCGCGAGGTGTCGAAGGCCTGGGCGTGGGCCGTGCCCGGCCGGCCATCGTCAGCCGACCCGAAGCCGATTTCCTCCTGGCCCGAGGTCAGCGCGATGTACACATCGCCCAGGATCTGGGCATCGAGCAGGCCGCCGTGCAACTGGCGATGCGCGTTGTCCACGCCCAGCCGCTTGCACAGCGCATCCAGCGAGTTGCGCTGGCCCGGGAAGCGTTCGCGGGCCATCTTCAGCGTATCGATGACCGGGCAGCGATCAGTGATCCGGCCGTACTGATCGCCCAGCAGCGACAGCTCGTTGTCCAGGAAGCCCAGATCGAACGACGCGTTGTGGATGATCAGCTCGGCGCCGTCGATGAAGGCCAGGAATTCCTCGGCAATCTCGGCGAACGTGGGTTTGTCGGCGAGGAACTCCAGGGTCAGGCCGGTGACTTCCTGCGCGCCGGGTTCGAACTCGCAGTCCGGCTTGAGGTAGCGATGGAAGTGGTTGCCGCTGGGCCGGCGCTCGAGGTACTCCACGCAGCCGATTTCGACGACGCGGTTGCCCTTCTTCCACTCCAGGCCGGTGGTTTCGGTATCTAGGATGATCTGACGCATGGGCTCAGTGTACCGGTCCTGCCGCACGGATCCGGATGGCGGCGTCGCGGGCGAGCTGGTCCACACGCTCGTTGTCCGGGTCACCGGAATGCCCCTTCACCCAGCGCCAGTCGATGGTGTGGCGCAGCGTGGCGGCATGCAGGCGCTCCCACAGTTCGCGGTTCTTGACCGGGTCGCCGCCGGCGGTCTTCCAGTTCTTGCGGATCCAGCCCGGCATCCACTGGGTCAGCCCCTGGCGCACATACTGGGAATCGGTGAACAGCACGATGTTGCATGGCTCGGTCAGCGCCTCCAACCCGGAAATGGCCGCCATCAGCTCCATCCGGTTGTTGGTGGTGTGCGCTTCACCGCCGCTCAGCTCGCGCTCGTGCGCGTTGTAGCGCAGCAGCGCCGCCCAGCCGCCGGGGCCGGGGTTGCCAAGGCAGGAGCCGTCGGTGTGTATTTCAATTGTTTTCATTGCAGTCCAGATCAGGTCGCCACGGTGCCGTGCCAACGGCGTACCGGCAGTGGCGTTGGCCCCGGCAGGGCCAGGGTGCGTTTTTCAGCGGTGAACAGGCAGGCCGCGCGCAGCGGCGCCAGGCTGCCACGGTCGGGCGCGCGGTCGCGCCACATCGGGCCGAGGTAGTGCAGCTCCTCGCAGGTGAGCCCCGCCTGGGCCAGGGTGTGCCGCAGGCGCTGTGGCGAGCGCACCACCAGGCCGTGCCGGCGCCATTGGCTGCGCCACGGGCTGAACGGGTTGAGCGTGGACAGCCACAGGCGGCCGCCGGGCATCAGCACGCGCGTGCATTCGTCGATCAACCGCTCGGCGTCACGGGCGGTAACGTGCTGCAGGACGATGGCATTGACGCTTTCGTCCGGCAGCGGCAGCGGCAGGCTGCAACGCGCCTCGCCGGCATAGCCATCGGCCTGCCGGTACAGGCGCAGGCCGCGCCCGGGCAGCGTCGCCTGCTCCAGCCACGCCGGGGTCGGGGCGATCCACAGCCACGGCGTCACCGGGTGCGCGGACAGCAGCGGTTGCAGGCGCTCGAACTCCAGGCGGCGCAACGCATGCGCCGGTTCAGTATCAAACCAGGATGCGACTGTCGCTTGACGGGGGCGCGGCGCGGCGGGCATGGTCCAATTCTATGCGACTGACCGCCCTGCCCGCGTTCGCGGACAATTACATCTGGACGCTGGTCGCCGACGACGGCCGTGCGTTGATCATCGACCCCGGCCAGGCGGCGCCCGTGCTGGCTGCCGCAGCGCAGCAGGACTGGCGTCCAGAGGCCATTCTGCTCACCCACCACCACGACGATCACATCGGCGGCGTGGCCGAGCTGCAGGCCCGTTTTCCGGGGGTGGCGGTGTATGCACCGGTCGAACCGCGGATCGCCCTGCCCGCCCATCGGGTGGCCGAAGGTGAATGCATTCAGGCATTGGGGCTGGGGTTGCACGTAGTATCCGTGCCCGGGCACACCCGGAGCCATG
Source organism: Stenotrophomonas sp. LGBM10 (assembly GCF_046736075.1). Classification (GTDB taxonomy): domain Bacteria; phylum Pseudomonadota; class Gammaproteobacteria; order Xanthomonadales; family Xanthomonadaceae; genus Stenotrophomonas. Next base: position 3,279,155 of record NZ_CP177163.1, on the reverse strand, counting down.
TCGCGTTTCACACCGCTGAACATCTTTTCAGTGGCGATGCGCTGTTCAGCCTGGGCTGTGGGCGCATGTTCGAAGGTACGCCGTCCCAGCTTCTGGCATCGCTGCACAAGCTGGCGTCCCTGCCGTCGCAACTGCTGGTCTGTTGCGCCCACGAGTACACCGTGTCAAATGCCGTCTTCGCGCGGCATGTCGACCCCACCAACGCTGCGTTGTCGCAGCGCCATGAGGAGGCTTTGGCCATGCGCCGCGATGACCGCCCCACGCTGCCGGTAACCCTGGCAAGCGAACTGCAATGCAACCCGTTCCTGCGTACCCGCGCCCCCGTGATCCAGCAGGCCGTCAGTGCCCACCTGGGTCGTCCCGTCACCGATGAAGTCGACGTGGTCGCCGGTCTGCGGCGCTGGAAAGACGGATTCAGTACGTGAGTCGGCGATTGTTGCCGCTCGCGCTCGGCCTGGCCATCGCCGTGGCCGGCAGCGCGGGCGCCCAGTCGTTGACCGCCGGAATGTCGCAGAACGTCGCGGGCCTGTCCTCGCTGCCGCTGGACCCGTCCGCCCTGCCGCCGCCGTCGGTACGCAATGGCCAGGAGATCTTCGCCAGTTTCCGTGAGGGCCTGGCCGAGCCGACCTGCAATACCGAGGCCACCAGCCCCCGCTGGCAGAAGCAGTTTGCCCACGCGCCTTCCCGCCTTGCCAACCAGGACGATGACGCCCTGGTGCTGTTCGGCTATGTGGTCGAAGAGCTGCGCAAGGCCGATCTGCCGACCGAATTCGCGCTGATCCCGTTCGTGGAAAGCGGCTACCGCCCCAACGCCCGCAACGGCAGCGGCCCGACCGGCCTGTGGCAGTTCATCGCCACCACCGCCAAGAACCATCGCGTGCAGATGACGCCGGGCTACGACGGCCGCCTGTCCGCGGTGGATTCGACCCAGGCGGCGGTGCGTTACCTCAAGACCCTGCACGGCATGTTCGGCGGCGACTGGCGCCTGGCCACGATGGCCTACAACGCCGGCGAGTACCGGGTGCTGCAGTCGCTGCGCAAAGCCGGCATGAACGCGCAGAACGCGCGCCCCGCCGAGCTGCCGGGCCTGTCGCCGATCACGTACGCCTACGTCGAGAAGCTGCACGCGCTGGCCTGCGTGCTTGAAGATGCCGAGACCGAGCCGGCGGTGATGGCCTCGCTGGACCGCACCGTGCCGGTGCTCAAGGGCCACACCCTGCCAGCCGGCACCAGCGTGCAGCAATGGGCTGCCCAGCGCTCGCTGGACCCGGCCCGCATCGCCCGCCTCAACCCGGCCTTGGCCAGCGGCAAGGGCCGCCCCTCCGGCCAGGTGACCCTGCTGGCCCCGACCACGCACGCGCCGGTGGATGCCAGCGTCAGTGTCGCCAGCGTGGCCAGCGCGCCTTCCTCCGCCCCGGCGGAAGCCACCAGCCCGCGCAATGCGCCGGCCCCGGCCGCCAGCCGCACGGTGGCCAGCGCCGATCGCCCGCGCAGCCGCCGCCACACTGTGCGCGACGGCGAGTCGGCCTGGACCATCGCGCGCCGCTACGGCATGCCGCTCAAGGCCCTGCTGTCGCTCAACGGGTTGTCCGGCAGCAGCGTGCTCAAGCCCGGCGCGGTGCTGCGGGTCGAAGACTGAGCCAGGGTCCCGGTCAACACGCGTCAAAGGCCCGGCGATGCCGGGCTTTTTTTTGGGTCTTTTTTCCTTTGAAAGGTGGATCGGCTCATTTCAAGAGCCCGGACAGATACGCACTGCGGTGTTTCCGATCAAGTCTCCCGCGAGCGTGAAGGGCCCCGTCGCGGCCCGCAGGCCCCTGGGCAACTGTCCCCCGGCGCCGGCCTGCGGTCGTCCCCTCCTCCTTTACGTTGCCCTGGGGCCTGCGCACCGCGACGACGCTCGGCTTGCGGTGCGCGCGCAGGAAAGCAGTGCTTTGAAGCGCCAACCGTCTCGACACGTGGGCCGCGATGCCCTTGTGGGCGAAGTAAAGGAGGAGGTGGCGGCCGCAGGCCGACGCCGGGGGACATTCGCCGACAAGGGCATCGCGGCCCAGCGCCCGACCAACCCCGCCGCCGCGCCTGGTTCCGCGCACGATGGGTGGGTGCCACACGGACGGGAGGAGCACCGTTTCTGCCCCAGCCACCCTTCACCCCACACAAAACGCAGAAAGCCCGGCAATGCCGGGCTTTCTGCTGTCCCTGGAACCGGGGTCGGTTACAGGTTCGCTTCTTCGGTCTGCACCTTGTAGTGCTTGCGCATGGCCTGGATGTAGGCCTTGGCCGCCGCCATGCCGTCGATCTGGCTCAGCTGCTCCTTGAGCTGCTGCTGTTGCTGCGGGGTCACTTCGGCCACGTTGCCCGGGGTGACCTTGTTCACCGCGAACACCAGGTAACGACCCTGCACCTCAACCTTGCCGTAGCTCGGCTTGCCGTCGGCCGGCTGCGCCGCGGAGAACACCGCGCGGTTGATTTCCGGGGTCGGGACCGGCTGCGTGCGCGGCAGGCCCGGCAGCGGGCTGATCTGCAGCTTCTCGCTGGCCTGCAGGGTCTGCAGGGTCTGGCCGGCCTTGAGCTTGGCCAGCAGAGCATCCACCGCCTTCTCCGACGCCTGGCGGGTACGGTCGGCATGGATCGCGGCGATCACCTGCTCGCGCGCCTTGTCCAGCGGCAGGGCCTGCTCGGCGCTGTGCTCGGTGACGCGGATCATGACGCTGTGGTTCGGCTCCAGCTCGATCGGGTCGCTGACCGTGCCGTCCTGGGTCAGGACGTCGGAGAACGCCGCGCGCAGCACGGCCGGATTGGTGGCGATGCCGCTGGCGGTGGCGCGGTTGAACGGCCCCAGGGTCTGCACCGGCAGGCCGAGCTCCTTGGCCGCGCCGTCCAGCGAGGTCGGGTTCTTGTACACCAGATCGACCAGACGGCCGCTGAGTTCGGTGAACGCGCGGTCGTTGTCGGCCTTGAGCTGCTCGGCGGCCAGCTGGTCGCGCACCTCTTCAAACGCACGGCCCTGGCCGCCCTTGAGTTCGCGCAGCTGCAGCACGTGGTAGCCGAAGTCGGTCTTGACCGGGCCGGTCACTTCACCGGCCTTCATGGCGAACAGCGCGTCTTCGAACGGCTTCACCATCGCACCGCGTTCGACCCAGCCCAGATCGCCACCCGTGTCCTTGGAACCCGGATCTTCCGAGTTGGCCTTGGCCAGTGCGGCGAAATCGGCGCCCGGCGCCTTGGCTTCGGCGGCAATGCGCGTCGCCTTTTCCTCGGCGGCCTTCAGCTTGGCCGGATCGCTGCCATCGGCGGCGATCAGGATGTGCGAGGCCAGACGCTGTTCGGGCGTGGCGAAACGTGCCTTCTCGTCTTCATAGCGCTTGCGCAGCGCGGCTTCGTCGGCCGGCGCGGCAGCCGGCAGGGTCGCGCCGTTGATCTCGACGTACTCCAGCGTCACCGTCTCCGGCTGGCGGAAGTCCTTCAGATGGGCGTCGTACCACTGCTTGATCTGCGCGTCGGTGACCTCGGCGGTATCGGCCGGCGTTTCCGGCAGCGCGGCGATTTCCACGTCACGCGTTTCGCCCAGCAGCTTCATCAGACGCTCGGCTTCGGCCTGGGTGGTGAAGCCGGACAGCTGCAGCGCCGAGGGCACGACCGACTGCTGGATGCTCTCGCGCACCAGCGCTTCGAACTGCGTCGGGGTACGCGGCGGGTTGCTGCTGGCCAGCGCGATGCGGTACTGGTCGTTGTTGAACTTGCCGTCCGGCCCGATGAACCCCGGGATCGAGACGATGTAGTCGCGCACGGCCTTGTCGCCGATCACGATGCCGGACTGCTCGCCGGCCAGGCGCACAACCTGCTCGTCGATCATCTGGTCCAGCACGGCCAGCTTGTTCTCGGTGCTTTCGAACTCACGCGGGTCGAAGTTCTCGCCCTGCTCCTGGCGCGCCTGCTGGCGGGCCTGTTCGAAACGCACGCGGAAGTCCTGCGAGCTGATCTCGTGGTGCTGCCACAGGAACGACATCGGCCACCATGACGGCGCCGACTTCCACCAGGTCGGCGGAGCCGCCACCTTGGCCACGTTCTGCGCACCGACGCCACCGAGGTAGCTGTTGTCGATCACGAACAGGAACGGAATCATCAGCAGCCCCAGGATCACGGTGACGATCCAGCCTGAGGTCTTGTCGCGAAGTTTCTGCAGCATGGGAAGAATCAAGGCCTGATTGGCGAGCCGGGCAGTGTAACCCGCTTCGGGCGCGGCTCCAAAAGCGGCGCGGCGGCATGCGGCGCCGCCTGGCGGCTGCGCAGGGCGGGATCACCCCGGGGGCCGGCGAACGCGCAAAAGAAAAGCCCCTGGTTTGCACCAGGGGCCTTCAAGAATTGGCGGAGCGGACGGGACTCGAACCCGCGACCTCCGGCGTGACAGGCCAGCATTCTAACCAGCTGAACTACCGCTCCGCGCTTGAAACTTTGCAGGCGCTCATTATATCCGAAGATATTCTGAAAAACCTACCCCGATTTACTACTTTTCGAGGATTTATTTGAAACTGGCGGAGCGGACGGGACTCGAACCCGCGACCTCCGGCGTGACAGGCCAGCATTCTAACCAGCTGAACTACCGCTCCGCGCTTTGACTCTTCTGTTTACCGCAGCGACTCGCATCGTTGCAGAAAACAAGGCCCCCGATTGCTCAGGGGCCCGGTGTAGTGGCGGAGCGGACGGGACTCGAACCCGCGACCTCCGGCGTGACAGGCCAGCATTCTAACCAGCTGAACTACCGCTCCACTTTCAAACCTGTGTTACTGGCAGTGCTTGGTGGGTGCTGAGGGTTTCGAACCCCCGACCCTCTCCGTGTAAAGGAGACGCTCTACCGCTGAGCTAAGCACCCCAGCAAGCCGCTTAGTTTACGGCATCCTTCAGGGCTTTGCCAGCCTTGAACGACGGATTCTTCGAAGCAGCGATCTTGATGGTGTCGCCGGTCTTCGGGTTGCGGCCGGTACGGGCAGCGCGCGCGCGGACCTGGAACGTGCCGAAGCCAACCAGCGTCACCGCTTCACCGCCCTTCAGGGCCTTGGTGACGGAAGCGATGACGGCATCGACGGCGCGGCTGGACTCGGCCTTGGTCAGGTCGGCGGCTTCAGCAACGGCGTCGATCAATTCGGTCTTGTTCATTCTCTACAGCTCCTTTGGCGGGGATTCCGCGTATTCGACAGTAAAGCATCCGACCAGCAGTGCAGCCGGATACCGTGAAGTTCTCAGTTCGCCGAATTCAGTTTTTTGCTGACTCGCGAGTGGTGCTTTTATACCAGTCGCCCCCTACCCACGCAAGCTGAAAAGCCAATAACGACGCGGGTTTCGGCGATTTCCAGATGGCGCGTCAGTGCTTGACGCGCGTAGTGGAAGCTGTCTTGCTCTTGCCACGCACTGTGACGCGCTGCCCATCTTTACCGGCCTTCTTCGGCGTCAGCGGCGTCTCCAGGGCCAGGTCGAGCACCTCTTCGATCCACTTCACCGGCACGATCTTCAGATCGCGGGTGACGTTGGCCGGGATATCGGCCAGATCCTTACGGTTCTCCTCGGGGATGATCACCGTGGTGATCCCGCCGCGCAGCGCCGCCAGCAGCTTCTCCTTGAGCCCACCGATGGCGGTCACGCGACCGCGCAGGGTGATCTCACCGGTCATGGCGACCTCGGCGCGGATCGGCACCTTGGTCAGCATCGACACCAGCGAGGTGACCATCGCGATGCCGGCGCTGGGGCCGTCCTTGGGCGTGGCGCCATCCGGCACGTGCACGTGCACGTCGTGCTTCTGCAGGAACTCGGCATCGATACCCAGGCGTTCGGCGCGCGAACGCACCACCGACAGGGCGGCCGAGGCCGATTCCTTCATCACGTTGCCGAGCTGGCCGGTCAGGATCAGCGCGCCCTTGCCCGGGACCAGGGTGGATTCGATCTGCAGCAGGTCGCCGCCCACCTCGGTCCAGGCCAGGCCGGTGACCAAGCCGATTTCGTTCTGTTCCTCGGCGCGGCCGAAGTCGAAGCGGCGCACGCCCAGGTACTTGTCCAGGTTCTTGCCGCTCACCGACACCAGCGCCTTCTTCTTGGCGCCGGCCTTCTTGCCGGCCTTGGCCGGCTTGGCGGCCACCGCCGGACCCGCCAGCGCGATCTCCTTGACCACCTTGCGGCAGATCTTGGCGACTTCGCGTTCCAGGTTGCGCACGCCCGATTCGCGGGTGTAGTAACGCACCACGTCCTGGATGGCGTCGGCGCCGATCTCCAGTTCCTCCGGCTTCAGGCCGTTGGCCTTGAGCTGCTTGGGCACCAGGTAGCGCATGGCGATGTTGAGCTTCTCATCCTCGGTGTAGCCAGGAATGCGGATGACTTCCATGCGGTCCAGCAGCGGGCCCGGGATGTTGAGCGAGTTGGAGGTCGCCACGAACATCACTTCGGACAGGTCCAGGTCCACTTCCAGGTAGTGGTCGTTGAACGCGTTGTTCTGTTCGGGATCGAGCACTTCCAGCAGCGCCGAGGACGGATCGCCGCGGAAGTCCATCGACATCTTGTCGATCTCATCCAGCACGAACAGCGCGTTCTTGCTGCCGACCTTGTTGAGGTTCTGCACGATGCGGCCCGGCATGGAACCGACGTAGGTGCGACGGTGGCCACGGATCTCGGCCTCGTCGCGCACGCCACCCAGGCTCATGCGCACGAACTTGCGGTTGGTTGCCTTGGCAATCGACTGCCCCAGCGAGGTCTTGCCCACGCCCGGCGGCCCGACCAGGCACAGGATCGGCCCCTTCATCTGCTTCACCCGCGACTGCACGGCGAGGTACTCGAGGATGCGGTCCTTGACCTTGTCCAGGCCGAAGTGATCGGCGTCCAGGGTGTCCTGCGCGGCCTTGAGGTCCTTGCGCACCTTGGTGCGCTTCTTCCACGGCACGCCCAGCAGCCAGTCGAGGTAATTGCGCACGACCGCCGCTTCGGCCGACATCGGCGACATCTGCTTGAGCTTGTTCAGCTCCGCCTTCGCCTTGGTTTCCACCGGCTTGGGCATGCCCGCCTCGGCGATCTTGCGGGCCAGTTCTTCCAGTTCGCCCGGCGCGTCGTCGAGGTCGCCCAGCTCCTTCTGGATGGCCTTCATCTGTTCGTTGAGGTAGTACTCGCGCTGGCTCTTTTCCATCTGCGATTTGACGCGGCCGCGGATGCGCTTTTCCATCTGCTGCACGTCGATTTCGCCGTCGACCAGGCCCACCAGCATTTCCAGCCGGTCGCCGATCTGCAGGGTTTCCAGCAGGCGCTGCTTGTCGGCCAGGCGCACACTGATGTGCGCGGCGATCGTATCGGCCAGGCGCGCCGGCTCGTCGATACCGGACAGGGTCTGCAGCAGTTCCGGCGGCAGCTTGCGGTTGGTTTTGACGTACTGCTCGAACAGCGACATCAGCGACCGGGCGATCGCCTCGATCTCACGCGGTTCGCGCGATTCGTCGGATTCGATTTCCACGCCCACGCCATGCAGCGAGCCGTCGCGCTCGGTGACCTGGGTGACGTTGACGCGCGACAGGCCCTCGACCAGCACCTTGATGGTGCCGTCGGGCAGCTTCAGCAGCTGCAGTACCTGGGCCAGCGTGCCGACCTGGTAGAGGTCGGCTGCGGTCGGGTCGTCGGTCTCGGCCGACTTCTGCGCCAGCAGCAGGATGCGCTTGTCCGCTTCCATCGCCTGCTCCAGCGCATGCATGGACTTGTCGCGGCCGACGAACAGCGGAATGACCATGTGCGGGAACACCACCACGTCACGCAGCGGCAGTACCGGCAGGTCGAGAGTCTCAGTAGGGGAACGGGCCATGTGGGCTCCAGTGGAACAGTGGGAATGGCCTCCGGGCGGCCTCGCCCGGATACAAAAAAAGCCGATGGCCTCGTTATGGGGCCATCGGCTTCTAGATGCAAGCTGTTCTGAAAAATTTCTTTCAATTCAATTACTTGAACTGATTATTCAGCACCAGCCGCCTTCTGTTCAGGCGCCGGCGGCGTCTGGTAGATCAGGTACGGCTCGGACTTGTGTTCGATCACCGATTCGTCCACCACCACCTTGCTGACGTTCTCTGCCGACGGCAGGTCATACATGGTGTCCAGCAGGACCGATTCGACGATCGTACGCAGGCCACGGGCACCGGTCTTGCGCTTGAGCGCCTTGCGGGCAATGGCAGCCAGCGCGTCCGGGCGGAACTCGAGCTCGACGTGCTCCATCTCGAACAGCTTCTTGAACTGCTTGGTGATGGCGTTCTTCGGCTCGGTCAGGATGCGCACCAGGGCCGCTTCATCCAGCTCTTCCAGGGTGGCCACGACCGGCAGACGACCGACGAACTCGGGAATCAGGCCGAACTTGATCAGGTCTTCCGGCTCGACTTCAGCCAGCACCTTGCCCACTTCCTGCTTGCGCTCGGCGCTCTTGACCTTGGCCCCGAAGCCGATGCCGCCCGAATCGTTGGACCGCTGCTGGATCACCTTGTCCAGCCCGGCAAACGCACCGCCGCAGATGAACAGGATGTTCTTGGTGTCCACCTGCAGGAATTCCTGCTGCGGGTGCTTGCGGCCGCCCTGCGGCGGAACGCTGGCCACGGTGCCTTCGATCAGCTTCAGCAGGGCCTGCTGGACGCCTTCGCCGGACACATCGCGGGTGATCGACGGGTTCTCGCTCTTGCGCGAGATCTTGTCGATTTCATCGATGTAGACGATGCCCTGCTGTGCCTTCTCGACGTCGTAGTCGCACTTCTGCAGCAGCTTCTGGATGATGTTCTCCACGTCCTCGCCCACGTAACCGGCTTCGGTCAGCGTGGTGGCGTCGGCCATGGTGAACGGCACGTTGAGCAGGCGGGCCAGGGTTTCGGCCAGCAGCGTCTTGCCCGAACCGGTCGGACCGACCAGCAGGATGTTCGACTTCGCCAGCTCGACTTCGTCGTTCTTCTGGCGGCTTTCGATGCGCTTGTAGTGGTTGTACACGGCCACGGCCAGCGTGCGCTTGGCGCGGTTCTGGCCGATCACGTACTGGTCCAGGACCTCGAGGATCTCGCGCGGCTTGGGCAGCGAACTGCGTGCCGACTGCGCCTTCTCCTCCAGCTCCTCACGGATGATGTCGTTGCACAGCTCCACGCATTCATCGCAGATGAATACGCTCGGACCCGCAATCAGCTTGCGCACCTCATGCTGGCTCTTACCGCAGAAGGAGCAGTAGAGGATCTTGCCGCTGTCCGTGGAACGACCTTGGCGGTCTTCGCTCATGCTTCGCTTACCCAGTTACCCCACCCGCTGAACGGGGGTTCGATTCGAGAATAACACAGGGCCCGGAGGACGCCAGTCCTGCCCGACCCTGCGGAAACAAGCCGGAATGCCGGCCTGGTGGCGTCATCACGCCGGCTGGATCGACTCTTCCGGACGACGTTCCAGCACCTGGTCGACCAGCCCGTAGGCCATCGCCTCGGACGCGCTCTTGAAGTTGTCGCGTTCGGTATCGCGCGCGATGGTCTCCAGCGACTGGCCGGTGTGGCGTGCCAGGATTTCATTCAGGCGCGAACGCAGCGTCAGGATCTCGCGCGCATGGATGTCGATATCCGTGGCCTGGCCCTGGTAGCCGCCCAGCGGCTGGTGGATCATCACGCGCGAATTGGGCAGCGCATAGCGCTTGCCGGCTTCGCCCGCGGCCAGCAGGAGGGCGCCCATCGAGGCCGCCTGGCCGATGCAGGTGGTGCTCACATTCGGCTTGATGTACTGCATGGTGTCGTAGATCGCCATGCCGGCGGTGACCACGCCACCGGGCGAGTTGATGTAGATGTTGATGTCCTTTTCCGGGTTCTCCGATTCCAGGAACAGCAACTGCGCCACCACCACGTTGGCCATGTGATCGTCGATCGGGCCCACGAGGAAGATCAGGCGCTCCTTCAACAGGCGCGAATAGATGTCATAGGCGCGCTCGCCGCGGCTGGTCTGCTCGACCACCATCGGAACCAGGTTCAGGGCTTTGGTTCGGTTGTCCATTACGTGAGGCACCTATCTTGGGGGGGACAACCCCGCGCCGGAGCGCGGGGCGTGAAACGCCGTCCGATTACTGACGGATGGCGTCCTGGAACGACATCGGCTGCTCGGTGTGCTGGGCGCGCTCGGCGATCCAGTCGATCACCTGCTCTTCCATCACGCGGTTCTGCAGCCCACTCATCAGCTGGGGGTCGTTGCGGTACATCTCAATGACCTGCTCCGGCTCTTCATAGGTCGAGGCGATCAGGCGCATGGTTTCATTCAGGCGCTTGGGGTCCAGGCGCAGGTCGTTCTTGCGGGCCACTTCACCGACCAGCAGGCCGACCAGCACGCGCTTGGCGGCGGCGTCCTTGAAGCCTTCGTGGGCGTCGGCCGGGACGTCGCCCGGGTTGCGGCCGCTGCGGCGGATCTGCTCGATCTGCTGGGCCAGCATGGCGCGGGCTTCGTTCTCGACCAGGCGCGGCGGCATTTCCACCGACGCGTAGGCGGCGATCAGCTGCTCGCCCACTTCACGGCGCAGGCGGTTCATCAGGGCGCCCTTCAGCTCGCGCTCCAGGTTGGCGCGGATGTCCTTGCGGAACTGCTCCACGTCGCCACCCTTCACACCGAAGCTCTTGATGAAGTCGGCGTCGACCTCCGGCAGCACCGGCTCGGACACGTCCACCGCCTTGACGGTGACCTTGACCTGCTTGCCCGCCAGCGCCGGCACGCGCCAGTCAGCCGGGAACTCGACGTCGAGGGTCTTTTCCTCACCCTTGGCCAGACCGACCAGGCCCTGCTCGATCTGCTCGAACATCATGCCCTGGCCCACGATCACGCTGCCCTTTTCGCTGCCTTCGGCCGGCAGGCGCTCGTCGCCGGCCTGCGACCAGGTTTCCAGCGCGACCAGATCGCCGTCCTGGGCACCACGGGTGACCGGGCTCCAGCTGCGGCGCTGCTCGCGCAGGTTCTGGATCATCTGGTCGATGTCGGCATCGTTGATCTCGGCGGTGTGGCGCACCACGGTCAGCTTGCTGACGTCCACGTCGCCGAAGTCCGGCACCAGTTCGACGGTGGCCACGAAGGAGAACTCGCCTTCGTCGCCCTTGTCGATGCGCGGGGTGCCGGCGATGCGCAGCTCATGCTCGCGCAGTGCGGCATCGAAGGTTTCGCGCAGCAGGCCGTCAACGGCCTCGCTGCGGACCTGCTGGCCGAAACGCTGCTCGATCACCTTGGCCGGGATCTTGCCCGGACGGAAGCCCTTGATCCGCGCGGTACGGGCGATTTCGCCCAGACGGCCGCTGATGTGGGTCTGCAGGCGGTCTTCCGGCAGCGAGAAGGTCAGGCGGCGTTCCAGGTTGCCGGTGGATTCGATCGAAGCTTGCATGTTGACTCCTGCCACCGGAGGCATGGGCCCCGGCACGATGTGATGGATGAAACGGGTTTTGGACGCGGGGTCGTGAACGCGCTTGCCCGCCGCAGCCCTGTAGTTTCGCCGATTCCGGCCAGCGCCGCCAGCACGGGGCCGGGAGCGTCACAGGGCGCGTCACGCCCAGCATGTGGCCGTCTCCCGGATCCGGGACGTGCCCTTGGTCATGGGTGCAGGCCAAACCGGCCCGCACTGGTGCGAAAGGGGGGACTCGAACCCCCACGCCTTGCGGCACTGGAACCTAAATCCAGGGCGTCTACCAATTCCGCCACTTTCGCGAGCGTGCGCTCAGCACCGCATTGTTGCAGGCGGGAGCGCAAACAGGAAGGTCATCACATTGCTTAACCCGTCTTTTGGGGCTCTTCGCCAGACGTTGCGCAGGCTGGGGACGCTGCCGCGCATTCGCGCCGCAGCCCCACGCAGTGCTGTGCACTCCGTGGGCCCCATCTCATCAGCCCCCGGATCCCCACGGCTTCGCCGCGCCCCCTTGACTCAAGGGGGCTCTCCACCAGACCGCGCACGGATGACCGCAGTATCCAGAAAAGAAAAAAGCCACCCGGCGGACCGGATGGCTTCTGTCTTGGTGGGCTGTCAAGGATTCGAACCTTGGGGAAGCTGCCGCGCATTCGCGCCGCAGCCCCACGCAGTGCTGTGCACTCCGTGGGCCCCATCTCATCAGCACCCAGATCCCCGCGGCTTCGCCGCGCCCCCTTGACTCAAGGGGGCTCTCCACCAGACCGCGCACGGATGACCGCAGGATCCAGAAAAGAAAAAAGCCACCCGGCGGACCGGATGGCTTCTGTCTTGGTGGGCTGTCAAGGATTCGAACCTTGGACCTATTGATTAAGAGTCAACTGCTCTACCAACTGAGCTAACAGCCCGAAAATCGGGAGGCGAATTATGCAGGACTTCTTCCGCCGGATGCAAGCACTTTGTCTAAACGAATTTCCACCGGCGTCCGGAAAAGAAAAAAGCCACCCGGCGGACCGGATGGCTTCTGTCTTGGTGGGCTGTCAAGGATTCGAACCTTGGGGAAGCTGCCGCGCATTCGCGCCGCAGCCCCACGCAGTGCTGTGCACTCCGTGGGCCCCATCTCATCAGCACCCAGATCCCCGCGGCTTCGCCGCGCCCCCTTGACTCAAGGGGGCTCTCCACCGGACCGCGCACGGATGACCGCAGGATCCAGAAAAGAAAAAAGCCACCCGGCGGACCGGATGGCTTCTGTCTTGGTGGGCTGTCAAGGATTCGAACCTTGGACCTATTGATTAAGAGTCAACTGCTCTACCAACTGAGCTAACAGCCCTGAAAAACTCAGGCGCACATTGTAACGTGACTGCCTTTTTTTGCAACCCTGATTCACTTTTGGTGAACCAGGTTTTGATCAGTGGGGTGGCTGAGGGGATTCGAACCCCCGACCACCGGAATCACAATCCGGTACTCTAACCAACTGAGCTACAGCCACCACTGAAACCTTTGCTTCCTACCGCTTGCACCGAATGGCGCGCCCGACAGGAATCGAACCTGTAACCGCCGGCTTAGAAGGCCGGTGCTCTATCCAGTTGAGCTACGGGCGCTCTATCCGGATTGTCGCATTTCCAATCCCGTTCTGAGCAGCGGATTGGTCGGGGTAGAGGGATTCGAACCCCCGACATCCTGCTCCCAAAGCAGGCGCGCTACCAGACTGCGCTATACCCCGGCGGTTTTGTTTCCCTCCGAGGTTCCCCCCGAAAGAGTCGGCTATTGTGGGAATCGGCGAGGCATCTGTCAACGGTTTTCACACACCAATTCACCTGTCGCCATCGCAGCCCCCTGCTTCGGCTATCCTCGATGCAGCGGCCGGACGGCCGAACCCTACCCCTTTCAAGGAGATTGGCAATGCGCAGCGGTAATCCCGCCCTTTCCGAGTCGACCTTCCTCGACCTGGCCAGCGGCTCGGTCGTGAGCTCGCCCGACCAGGCGATGACCATCAATGGCACGGTCAACAAGACCGGCATCCTGCTGTTGCTGACCGTGCTGACCGCCGCGTTCGCCTGGAGCCAGACCGTCGGCGCCGATGGGCAGATCGCCCCGGGCGCGATGATCTATGCCGTCGGCGGCGCCATCGGCGGGCTGGTGCTGGCACTGGTCACGGTGTTCAAGAAGGCCTGGTCGCCGGTGACCGCACCGCTGTACGCACTGGTGGAAGGCTTCTTCCTCGGCGCGATCTCGGCCGTGTTCGAAATGAAGTTCCCGGGCATCGTGTTCCAGGCCGTGCTGCTCACCTTCGGCACCCTGTTCGCCCTGCTGGTGGCCTACCGCAGCGGCCTGATCAAGGTCACCGAGAACTTCAAGCTCGGCGTGGTGGCTGCCACCGGCGGAATCGCGCTGCTGTACCTGGCCTCGTTCGTGCTCAGCTTCTTCAACATCAACGTGCCGGTCATCCACGAAGCCAGCGGCTGGGGCATCGCCTTCAGTCTGTTCGTGGTGGTGGTGGCGGCGCTGAACCTGGTGCTGGACTTCGACTTCATCGAAACCGGCGCCGCTGCACGTGCGCCCAAGTACATGGAGTGGTACGGCGCGTTCGGCCTGATGGTCACCCTGGTGTGGCTGTACGTGGAATTCCTGCGCCTGCTGTCCAAGCTGCAGAGTCGCTGAGCCTCACCGCAGCAGCAGTACGCAGAAGGGCGCCGGATGGCGCCCTTCTGCGTTGATCAGCCCGCACGTGCCAGCAGCGCCGGTACCGACGAGGCCAGCAACGCCACGCCGGAGGCGGTGAGCAGGCCGAGCACGATCTGCCGGAAGCGCGCCTCGCTGATGCCGATGTACAGCTTTGCGCCGAACAGGGTGGGCAGCAGCATGGCCGGTGCGACGATGGCGAACAGCGGCAGCACCTGCCGGGTGACCACGCCGGTGGCCAAGTAGATGCCCATCGTCACCAGCAGCATGGACAGGTTGAAGTTCTGGATGATGGCGCGCTGGGCATCCTTGTCCATGCCGCGCAGCGTGCACCACAGCGTTGGCAGGGTGCCGGTGAATCCACCGATGCCACCGAGCACGCCGCCGGCCATGCCGACCGCCGCGTCCGCGATCCGGCCGCCCGCGGTGATCCGCGGCAGCGACCGCGCCATCAGCATGGCCGGGCACCAGATCACCAGCAGCCCGCCCAGCAGCGCCTTGAACCAATCCATGTCCAGGTGCGGCAGCACCGCCACCCCCAGTGGAATGCCGGCCAGACCGCCCAGCACGAACGGCAGCAGCCGCTGCAGGTCGAAGCCACGTCGCACGGTGAACGCCGCCAGCAGCTGCCCCACCAGCGCGCCGAACACCGACAGGGTCGCCGCCAGCCGCGGATCCAGGGTCCACGCCCAGAACGACATGGCGACCAGGCCAAACGCGAACCCCGACAGGCCCTGCACGAATCCCGCCACGATCGCGCCGAGGGCCACGATCACATACACCGACTCCATTGCCGTGCTCCTGCCATGCTGCGCGTCGCCTGCGACGCAAACGCAGCGGGGCGCCCGAAGGCGCCCCGCTGGAGGTTACCGGGCGATGCCTGGGCCGCTTACAGACGGCTGGCGATGGCCTGGGCGAAGCCCATCGTGTTGCCGGTGCCGCCGAGGTCGCCGGTCAGCGAATCCTTGGCTTCCAGCGTCGCCACGATGGCCTTGCGCAGACGCTCGGCGTTGTCGGTCTGGCCGACATGGTCGAGCATCTGTGCGGCGGCGAGCAGCAGCGCGCACGGGTTGGCCTTGCCCTGGCCGGCGATGTCCGGCGCGGTGCCGTGCACGGCTTCGAAGATCGCCGCGTCCACACCGATGTTGGCGCCCGGGGCCAGGCCCAGGCCGCCGACGAGGCCGGCGCACAGGTCGGAGATGATGTCGCCGAACAGGTTGGTGGTGACGATGATGTCGAACTGTTCCGGACGCATCACCAGCTGCATGCAGGCGTTGTCGACGATCATTTCCTGGAACTCGATGTCCGGGTACTTGGCCGCCACTTCGCGCGCCACGGCCAGGAACAGGCCCGAGGTCGACTTGATGATGTTGGCCTTGTGCACGGCCGTGACCTTCTTGCGGCCGGTGCTGCGGGCCAGCTCGAAGGCGTAGCGCACGATGCGCTCGGAGCCCTTGCGGGTGATGCGGGTGCCGGAGAAGGCGGTTTCGCCGTCGGCCGAGACTTCCTGGCCTTCGGCCAGGTAGGCGCCTTCGGTGTTCTCACGGACGGTGATCAGGTTCACGCCGTCGCCGAAGCGCGACTTGGTGTTCGGGAACGAGGTCGCCGGACGCACGTTGGCGTACAGGTCGAAGTGGCGACGCAGGCTGACGTTGATCGAGGTGAAGCCACCACCGACCGGCGTGGTCAGCGGGCTCTTCAGCGCGATCTTGTTGCGTGCGATCGACTCCAGCGTGGCCGCCGGCATCAGGTCGCCGTGCTTCTCCAGCGCGACCAGGCCCGCATCGGCGTCTTCGTATTCAAAGCCGGTGTCGAGCTTGCCGAGCACGAACAGGGTAGCGTCCATGATCTCCGGGCCGATGCCGTCGCCGCGGATGACCGTGATTTTCTGCGTCATTGATATGTATTCCGAACCGAGGGGGAAGCGCCATCCGTCAGGTGCGCGAAGCACCGGCGCAAGGGAAGTTTCACCCGCAATTATGCCTGAGCCGGCCCGGGGACCCCAAATCAGCCTTTAGTCCCAGACCGCGGGCCGTACCGACCTGCGGTCGGCACCTGCCGGTACGTTCGCGGGGAAACCACCGGTGGCGCCCGACCGTCGGTCGGACAGTTCCCATCAATGTTCGTGAACGGCCGGCGCCTCGGCGCCACCTTCCAGCTGGTCCAGGAAGTCGACCGCGCGGCGCAGGTGCGGGATCACGATGGAGCCGCCGACCACCAGGCCGACCGAGAAGGTCTCGAAGAACTCCTCGCGGGTCACACCGGCGTCCTTGCACTGGGCCACGTGGTAGCTGATGCAGTCATCGCAGCGCAGCACCATCGAGGCCACCAGACCGAGCAGCTCCTTGGTCTTCACATCCAGCGCGCCGGCCTGGTAGGTCTGGGTATCCAGCGCGAAGAAGCGGCGCACGACCTGGTTGGGCTCGCCAAGGATGCGCTGGTTCATGCGCTGGCGGAATTCGGTGAATTCGGCGATCCGGTCCTTGCTGCCGTCGTCGGCCGCGCTCATGCCTGGCCCTCGCCGGCCAGCAGCGGCTCCAGCTTGCCGGCGCGGTGCAGCGCCATCATGTCGTCGTAACCGCCCACATGGACGTCGCCGACGAAGATCTGCGGCACGCTGGTGCGACGGGTCTTGGCCATCATTTTCTCGCGCTCGACCGGATCCAGGTCGATCCGGACTTCGGTCCAGTCGCGGCCCTTGCTCTTGAGGAAGTTCTTGGCCGCCACGCAGTAGGGGCAGACCGCGGTCGAATAGATGGTGATGGCGGGCGCGCCACCCGGGGTGGAAGCGACATCTTGGCTCACGGGAAACTCCACAGCGGAACGAGTGTCTGTATATGGTAGCGGCCCGCTGGAATTTCCACGTCACCGCCGCAACACTGTGGATTAACCGTAGATTTGCAGGGGCCCTGCCACCCTGTACCGGCTGGACCCGCCCCACCCTTCCAGGAGCTTCGTTTGCGCCCTCTGCTGCTTTCCGCTGCGTTGACCCTGGCCCTGGCCGTGCCGCTGGCCTCGGCCCAGGACAGCAAGCTGCCGGACATCGGCTCCTCGGCCGGCGAACTGCTGACCCCGGCGCGCCAGGCCGAGTACGGCGGGATGATGCTGCGCGAACTGCGCAACTACGGCTACCTGCTCGACGACCCGCTGGTGGATGACTGGCTGCAGACGATGGGCGCACGGCTGGGCTCCAACAGTGCCCAGCCACGGCAGCCCTACACGTTCTTCATGCTCAAGGACCGCCAGATCAACGCCTTCGCCACCTTGGGCGGCTTCATCGGGGTCAACGCCGGGCTGGTGCTGACCGCCGAGCGCGAGGACGAGGTGGCCGCGGTGCTGTCCCATGAAATCGCCCACGTCACCCAGCAGCATGTGCTGCGCGGAGTTGAACGCGCCCAGCGCGACCAGATCCCGATTCTGCTGGGCATGCTCGCGGCGGTGGTCGCCGCCCAGCAGGCCGGGGGCAACTCCTCCGGCGATGCGACGATGGCCGCCATCACCTCCGGCATGGGCCTGATGCAGCAGCGTCAGATCAACTACACCCGGTCCAATGAATCCGAGGCCGACCGGCTCGGCATCCGCACCCTGGCCCGCAGCGGCTACGACGTGGATGCGATGGCCGGCTTCTTCGAACGCATGTCCGCCTCGATGCGGGGCAACGCCGGTGGCTACTCGGTGCCGGACTTCCTGCAGACCCACCCGGTGACCACCACCCGCATCAGCGAGGCCAAGTCCCGCGCCGAGCAGATGAAGAAGGACACCGTGCTGCTGACCACCGCCGTGCCCGGCGGCGTGCGCCAGGAACGCGTGGACCCGGCCGACCCGGCGTTGTCCGACCCGCTGGTCCGGCGCACCAACCCCCTGCTGCCGGCGTCCATGCAGGTCTCGGTGAACACGCTCAGCCGCGGCGCCACCGGGCAGTTCGAGTGGGCCCGTGAACGCCTGCGGGTGCTGAGCGCCGATACACCCGGCGATGTGCTGACCGAATATGAAAACCTGCAGCGCGCGCAGAAGGGCGGCCTGACCGAGCCGCAGCGCTATGGACTGGCCCTGGCGCGGCTGCGCAGCAGCGCCGCCAGCAAGGCGCGCGACGACCTGCAGGGGCTGCTGCGCGACCACCCCGACAACCTGTGGGTGGCGCTGGCACTGGGCGAGGCCGAATCCCGCGCCGGCCAGCCGGCCCAGGCCAATGCCCGCTTCGAGGCCCTGCTGCGCCAGCACCCGGGCAGCCGGCCGGTGGCGCTGACCTTCGCCGCCATCCTCAACGAACAGGGCGGGCGCGAGGCCGGCCAGCGCGCCCAGGCCATGCTGCGCCCGCTGCTGTCGCAAAGTGGCAATGATCCGGTGTTCCAGAGCCGCTTCGCCCGCGCCAGCGAACTGGCCGGGGATACCACCCGGGCCAGCGAGGCCTACGCCGAAGCTGCGTTCCTGAGCGGGCGACCGGAGCAGGCGCTGATCCAGCTGCAGGCGCTCAAGCGCCAGCCGGCACTGGACTATGTCGGCCGGGCCCGGGTGGATGCGCGGATCGAGGCGATCACGCCCACCGTGCTGGAAATGCGCCGGCAGGGCATCCAGGACCCCGATCTGGACCGGCGCTGAGCCGGCCGCCGGCCCGGTCTACATGACCGCCCGATGGCACAACACGCCGATACCCGGTCCGGTCGTCACAAACATGTCATGAAACCGTAGTCTACTGGGCTCAATCCCGGTCTGATAAGCATTACGGTGGGCACGTGCAGAAACGCATCCTGATCGTCGACGACGAACCCGCGATCCGAGAAATGGTCGCTTTCGCCCTGCGCAAGGGTGATTACGACCCGATCCACGCCGGCGATGCCCGCGAGGCGCAGACCGCCATCGCCGACCGCGTCCCGGACCTGATCCTGCTGGACTGGATGCTCCCGGGCACCAGCGGCCTGGACCTGGCCCGGCGGTGGCGCAAGGAGGCCCTCACCCGCGAGGTGCCGATCATCATGCTCACTGCGCGTGGCGAGGAGAACGACCGCGTTGGCGGCCTGGAAGCCGGCGTGGACGACTACGTGGTCAAGCCCTTCTCGGCGCGTGAGCTGCTGGCCCGCATCCGTGCAGTGATGCGCCGTGCCCGCGACGACGACGAGGACGGCAGCGTGGCGGTCGGCACGATCCGTATCGATGGCGCCGCACACCGGGTGTTCGCCGGCGACCAGCCGGTGCCGATCGGCCCCACCGAGTACCGCCTGCTGCACTTCTTCATGACGCATCCCGAGCGCGTCTATACCCGCGCGCAGCTGCTTGACCACGTGTGGGGCGGCAGCGTGTATGTTGAAGAACGTACCATCGACGTACACATCCGTCGCCTGCGCAAAACGCTGGAGCCGTTCGGTGCGGAGAACATGGTGCAGACCGTGCGCGGCGCGGGCTACCGCTTCTCCACCGCCACCTGATTCCAGCCCGTTCAGCGCGAGGCGGAGCCTCCTGATCCAGCGGGGCAGAGCCCCGCTCTACGGACCATTTTTACGAGACTGCAATGCCGCGCCACATCCGTTCTGCCTGGTTGAAAACGCTGGCTACCCTGGCCACCCTGCTGCTGGCGGCCGCTGTGCTGGGTCTGCTGCTGGGGCAGGTATGGATGTGCATCGCGCTGGCGGCCATCGGTGCGCTGGCCTGGCACTACTGGCGGCTGCGCCGGGTGCTGCGCCGGCTGACCGCGCGCCATCGCTGGGACGTCGGCGACGGCACCGGCGTGTGGAATGAACTGGACCGGCTGCTGTACCGCAACCAGCTGGAAATGCGCACGCGCAAGCGACGCCTGCTGGACATGCTGCGCAGCTACCGCGCCGCCGCGGCGGCACTGCCCGACGCGGTGGTGGTGGTGGACCGCAACAGCCAGCGCGTGCAGTGGTTCAACGAAGCGGCCACCTCGCTGCTCGGCCTGCACCATCCCGGGGACCTCGGCGAGGCGCTGGTCGAACGGCTGCAGCCGATGCCGCTGGCGCACTGGCTGGCGGGCGGCCGCAATGCCGAGCCGATCCTGGACGTGCCGTCACCGGTGGACCCGGCGATCCGCCTGAATCTGCGCCTGATCCCCTACTCGCCGGACTACTGGCTGCTGATCGCGCGCGACGTGAGCAAGCTGCTGCGCCTGGAACAGGTGCGCCGCGACTTCGTGGCCAATGTCTCGCACGAGCTGCGCACGCCATTGACGGTGGTGCACGGCTACCTGGACATGATGGACCCGGAGGACTTCCCCGGCACCGGCCCGATGCTGGAGGAAATGCGCAAGCAGTCCCAGCGCATGGCCCAGCTGGTGGAAGACCTGCTGACGCTGTCGCGGCTGGAATCGCAGGAACATACCGAAGAAGAAACGGTGGCGATGACGCCGATGCTGGCCACCCTGCGCCGCGAGGCCGAAGCGCACAGCCAGGGCCGCCACCAGATCAGCATCGTCGACAGCGCCGGGATCGACCTGCAGGGGTCCAACAAGGAACTGCACAGCGCCTTCTCCAACCTGGTCACCAACGCGGTGCGCTATACGCCCGCCGGTGGCCGGGTGGAGGTGGTGCTGGCGCGCGAAGGCGACGGCGCGGTGCTGTCGGTGCGCGATAGCGGCTATGGCATTCCGGCCACCCACCTGCCACGCCTGACCGAGCGTTTCTACCGGGTCTCCAGCAGCCGTTCGCGCGAAAGCGGCGGCACCGGGCTGGGTCTGTCGATCGTCAAACACATTCTTGGCCTGCACCACGCCCGCCTGGAGATCCAGAGCGAGGTCGGCAAGGGCAGCGTGTTCTCCTGCCACTTCGATGCCGATCACGTGCGCGCGCGCAATGAGCTGGCCTCCCTTCCCGCTTCCGAGGATTTCTCCGCATGAGCAATCTCGCTCCAGCCGTTGTGAATGTGGACAGCGATCCGCTGCGCGACCCCGCGCTGTACATCAACCGCGAGCTGTCCCAGCTCGACTTCAACTTCCGGGTGCTGGCCCAGGCGCTGGATACCCAGGTGCCGCTGCTGGAGCGCCTGCGCTTCCTGTGCATTTCCTGCACCAACCTCGACGAGTTCTTCGAGATCCGCGCCGCCGCCGTGCGCCACGCGCAGGAGTTCGGCCTGCCGCCGGCACCGGACGGCATGAGCCCGCAGGCGATCCTCAACGCCATCCACGACCGCGCCGCACAACTGGTCGATCAGCAGTACCGCTGCTGGAACGACACGCTGCGCCCGGCCCTGCACGAAGCGGGCATCGACGTGCTCGGCCGCAATGCGTGGACGCATCGCCAGAAGCGCTGGCTGCGCGCGTATTTCCGCAACGAGATCATGCCGGTGCTGTCGCCGCTGGGCCTGGACCCGTCGCACCCGTTCCCGAAGATCCTCAACAAATCGCTGAACATCGTGGTGGTGCTCAAGGGCACCGATGCGTTCGGCCGCGCCGGCCACCTGGCCATCGTGCGCGCGCCGCGCTCGCTGCCGCGCATCATCCAGTTGCCTGAGAAGCTGGGCGGCGGGCAGACCTACGTGTTCCTGTCCTCGGTGCTGTCCACCTTCGTGGACGAGCTGTTCCCGGGCATGGAGGTCCAGGGCGCCTATCAGTTCCGCGTGACCCGCAATTCCGAGCTGGTGGTGGACGAGGAAGAAGTGGAGAACCTGGCGCTGGCACTGCGCGACGAGCTGGTCGACCGCGGGTACCGCCCTGCGGTGCGGCTGGAGATCGCGCAGGATTGCCCGCGTGACATCGTGCGCACCCTGCTGCAGAACTTCGGGCTGACCGAAAACGCGGTCTACCGCATCGACGGGCCGGTCAACCTCAACCGTGTGGTGCAGCTGTACGACCTGCTGGCCCGCCCGGACCTCAAATACCCGCCGATGAACCCGCGCACGCTGCGCGACAGCGACGGCATCTTCGAGGTGGTGGCCCGCCAGGATGTGCTGCTGCACCACCCGTTCGACGCGTTCACCGCCGTGCTCGATCTGATCAAGCAGGCGGCGATCGACCCCAACGTGCTGGCCATCAAGCAGACGCTGTACCGCACCGGCAAGGACTCGCTGATCGTCGATGCACTGATCCAGGCCGCACGCAACGGCAAGGACGTGACGGTGGTGGTGGAACTGCGCGCGCGCTTCGACGAGGAAGCCAACCTCGGCCTGGCCGATCGCCTGCAGGAAGCCGGCGTGCAGGTGGTGTACGGCGTGGTGGGCTACAAGACCCACGCCAAGATGCTGCTGATCGTGCGCCGCGAGGGCCGCAAGCTGCGGCGCTACGTGCACCTGGGCACCGGCAACTATCACAGCGGCACCGCACGCGCCTACACCGACCTGAGCCTGATCACCGCCGATGCGGATATCGGCAACGATGTGCACCTGCTGTTCCAGCAGCTGTCCGGGCTGGCCCCGCGGATGAAGCTCAAGCGCCTGCTGCAGTCGCCGTTCACCCTGCACACCGGCGTGCTGCAGCGGATCGAGCGCGAGACCCGGCTGGCCGCCAGCGGGCGCCCCGGCCGGATCATCGCCAAGATGAACGCCCTGAACGAACCGCAGGTGGTACGGGCGCTGTATGCCGCCTCGCAGGCCGGCGTGCAGATCGACCTGATCGTGCGCGGCGCCTGCACGCTGCGCCCCGGCGTGCCGGGGGTGTCGGAGAACATCCGGGTGCGCTCGATCGTCGGGCGCTTCCTCGAACACAGCCGCGTGTACTGGTTCGGCAACGATGGCGCGGCCGAGCTGTACTGCGCCAGCGCCGACTGGCTGGAGCGCAACCTGCTGCGCCGGGTGGAGACCTGTTTCCCGATCCTGGACCCGGAACTGGCGCGCAAGGTGTACCGCGATGTCCTGCAGAACTACCTGGACGACAACCTCAACGCCTGGGAACTGCGCGCGGACGGCAACTACCACAAGTGTGCCCCGGCCCATGACGAGCCGCCGCACGCGGCGCAAATGGCGTTGATGCAGGGTCTGTAGGCAGCGACCGGTGGTCGCACCCCTCCACATGTGAAGGCCGCGCGGTGACGCCGCACACCGGCCTTCGGCTAACATTCGCCCATGCCGCATACCACCACGACTCCGCCCGCCCTGCAGGATGGCGACCTGCTCGCCGCCATCGATCTTGGATCGAACAGCTTCCACATGGTCATTGCGCGCTACACGCTCGGGCAGCTGCGGGTGGTAGACCGCCTGCGCGAGACGGTACGCATGGCCGACGGGCTGGATGGCAAGGGCGGCCTGTCCGCCGATGCGCGGCAGCGCGCGCTGGAATGCCTGGCCCGGTTTGGCCAGCGCATCCGCGCCATCCCGCCGGTGCGCGTCCGCGCGCTGGCCACCAATACCGTGCGCCAGCTGCGCTCGCCGCAGGCCTTCCTGATGCCGGCCGAAACCGCGCTGGGGCATGCCATCGAAGTGGTCAGCGGCCGCGAGGAGGCGCGCCTGATCTACCTGGGCGTGGCCCACGCGCAGCCGCCCAAGCCGGACCAGCGCCGCCTGGTGATCGACATCGGCGGCGGCTCGACCGAATTCATCATCGGCCAGGGCATGCAGACCCTGGAGCGCGAAAGCCTGCAGGCCGGCTGCATCGCCAGCACCCGGCGTTTCTTCCCCGGCGGCAAGCTGAGCCGCAAGCGCTGGAAGGACGCGCTGACCGAGATCGGCGCCGAGTTCCAGCAGTTCGCCACCAAGTACCGCGCGCTGGGCTGGCACGAAGCGCTGGGCTCATCGGGCACGCACAAGGCGATCAGCGAAATCTGCGCGACGATGAAGCTGAGCAAGGGTGCGATCACCGCCGAGGCCCTGCCGCAGCTGCGCGATGAACTGCTCAAGGCCAAGCGGATCGAGGACATCGACCTGCCCGGCCTGTCGGCCGACCGCCGCCCGATCATCGCCGGCGGCATCCTGGTGCTGGAAGCCGCCTTCCAGGCACTGGGCCTGCAGAAGCTGCTGGTCAGCAAGGCGGCAATGCGCGAAGGCATCCTGTACGACATCCTCGGCCGCGCCAGCGAGAACGACCTGCGCGACGAGTCGGTGGCGGCGCTGAGCCTGCGCTACGGGATCGATACCGTGCAGGCCGAGCGCGTCGAGCGTACCGCGATGGACCTGCTCGGCCAGGTGGAGTCGGCCTGGGGGCTGGACCCCGACGACGCACGCATGCTCGGCTGGGCCGCGCGCCTGCACGAACTGGGCCTGATGATCGCGCACAGCGGGTATCACGTGCACGGCAGCTACGTGCTGGAGAACTCGGACATCGCCGGCTTCTCGCGCCAGGAACAGCAGTTGCTGGCCGCGCTGGTGCGCACCCATCGCCGCAATGTGCCCAAGGCCGCCTTCGATGCCCTGCCCGAGCGCCTGCTGCAACCGGCGCGGCGCATGGCCGCGCTGCTGCGCTTGGCGGTACTGCTCAACCGCGCCCATGAAGACACGCCCATGCCGGCGCTGGAACTGACCGCCGACGACACCCGGCTGTCGCTGATCCTGCCGCAGGCCTTCATCGACGCGCGGCCGCTGCTGCGTGCCGACCTGATCGGCGAAACCGAGGGCCTGGCCGGACTGGGCATGCAGTTCCGGCCGTTCGTGGCCTGAACCGGGCGGCCCGGCCGGGCCGTCATCCGATGGTCATGCCAGGGTCATGTCGGCTACATCGCCGGCGCCCAGCATGCGCGCATACGGGAGGTCCGCCATGCGCTATGCCATCGTCACCGAGACATATCCACCCGAGGTCAACGGTGTTGCACTGACCGTCCAGGGGCTCGAACAGGGACTGCGTGCGGCCGGTCACCAAGTCGATCTGGTGCGGCCCCGCCAGGCCGGCGACGCCGACGGGGACAACACCCTGCTGGTCGCCGGTGCGGCCCTGCCCCGCTACCCCGGCCTGCGCTTCGGCCTGCCGGCCCCCAAGCGGCTGGCGCGCCAATGGCAGCAGCAACGCCCCGATGCGATCTACATCGCCACCGAAGGCCCGCTGGGCTGGTCCGCCCTGCGCACCGCGCGGCGGATGGGCATCCCGGTCGCCACCGGCTTCCACACCCGCTTCGACGAATACCTGCCCGACTACGGCGTGGCCTGGCTGCAGGCGGCAGCACTGCGCTGGATGCGGCGCTTCCACAACCAGTCCGACGCCACCCTGGTACCCACCCAGGAGCTGCAGCAGTTCCTCTGCGAGCAGGGCTTTGAACGGGTGCGCCTGCTGGCGCGCGCGGTGGACAGCCGCCAGTTCGAGCCGACGCGGCGCGACCCGGCGCTGCGCGAGGAATGGGGCATCGACGGCACCGGCTTCGCGGCGATCTACGTCGGGCGCATTGCGCCGGAAAAGAACCTTGCGCTGGCGGTGAAGGCCTTCCGGCGGCTGCAGCAGGTACGGCCCAAGGCCCGCTTCGTGTTCGTGGGCGATGGCCCGTCGCGCGCCGCGCTGGCGCACGACAACCCGGACTTCATCTTCTGCGGCGTGCAGCGTGGCGATGCGCTGGCCCGCCATTTCGCCAGTGGCGATCTGTTCCTGTTCCCCAGCCGCAGCGAGACCTTCGGCAACGTGACCCTGGAAGCGATGGCCAGCGGCCTGGCCACGGTGGCCTTCGACTACGGCGCAGCGCGCGAACACCTGCGCACCGATGAAAACGGCATCGCGGTCAGCGACGACGCCGCCTTCGTCACCGCCGCCGTGCAGCTGGCCGGCGATGACGTGCTGCGGGCACGGTTGGGGCGCAACGCGGCCGGCGCCATGAAGCGGCTGCATCCCCAGCAGGTGGTGGCCGAGTTCGACGCCCTGCTGGCCGAACTGGCCCAGGCCCGGAGGCCGCATGCCGACCACGCCGCTTGAAGCCCTGCGCGGCCGCGAGGCCCGCTGGTGCCGCCGTGCGAATCATTACTGCCGGCGCCGCCGGGTGCGCCAGGTGTTCGCCGCGGTCAGCCGGCTGGGCGACGGGGTGTTCTGGTACGCCCTGATGGGCGCGCTGGTCCTGGTGGATGGCTTCGACGGCCTGCGCGCATCGCTGCACATGGCCGCCACCGGGCTGATGGCCCTGCTGCTCTACAAGGGCCTCAAGCGCTGGACGCGACGCCCGCGGCCGTATGCCGCCGACCTGCGTATCCGTGCCTGGGTGGCCCCGCTGGACGAATTCAGCTTCCCCTCCGGCCATACCCTCCACGCGGTGTCGTTCACCATCGTCGCGCTGGCCTATTACCCGTGGCTGGCACCGCTGCTGGTGCCGTTCACGGCGGCGGTCGGGGTGTCGCGGGTGGTGCTTGGCCTGCACTATCCCAGCGATGTGCTGGCTGCCACCGCGATCGCCACCGGCCTGGCCGGCGCCAGCCTGCAGTGGTTGCCGCTGCCGGTGTGACGCGGTGCGGTGGCGCCCGACGTTTTACAATGCGCGCATGACCACGCTGTTCATTTCCGATCTGCATCTGGACCCCAGCCGTCCAGCCATCACCGACCTGTTCCTGGCCTTCCTGCAGCGCGACGCCATGCAGGCCGACGCGCTGTACATTCTGGGCGACCTGTTCGAAGCCTGGATCGGCGACGACACGCCGTCCGCCGCTGCCGACGCGGTGGCGGATGCGCTGCACGCTGTGGCCGATGCCGGGGTGCCGGTCTACTTCATCCGTGGCAACCGCGATTTCCTGGTGGGGCAGGACTATGCCCGCCGCGCGGGGTTCCGCATCCTGCCCGACCCGAGCGTGATCGACCTCTACGGCCGCCCTGTGCTGCTGCAGCACGGCGACCTGCTGTGCACCGATGACGTGGCCTACCAGCAGTTCCGCACGCAGACCCGCGATCCGGCCTTCCAGGCGCAGTTCCTGGCGCAGCCGCTGGCGGCCCGCATCGCGTTCGCGCAGAAGGCGCGCGATGCCAGCCAGGCGCGCCAGTCGGAAATGAAGCAGGGCGACAAGGCCCAGTTCGAAACCGTCACCGATGTCGCCCCGGCCGAAGTGGAGGCCACCTTCATCCGTTACGGCGTGGACACCATGATCCACGGGCATACCCACCGCCCGGCGATCCACACCCTGCGCCCGGCCGATCGCGAGTGCACCCGCATCGTGCTCGGCGACTGGTACGAACAGGGCTCGGTGCTGCGGGTAACGCCGCAGGGCTGGACGCTGGAGTCGCTGGTCTAGGCGTACCGACCAGCGGTCGGTACCCACAATTGCCGGGCCGGTACCCACCGCTGCCGGGCCGGTACCCACAGCTGCCAGGTCGGTACCCACCGCTGCCGGGTGGGTACCGCCCGTCTCCCTCGTCGTCAGCGGAACGCGGCGACCGCCGCCTTGGTGTTGACCAGCACACGCTGGTTGTCGGCACTGGCCGCGATGCCCATCGGGATGCCGTTGTAGCTGATGTTCGGGTTGGACCAGAAGTTCAACCGCGGGCAGCTGCGCGTGCAGTTGTAGGCCATGATCGTGCGCCAGCCGGTGCCCGTGGCCGGTTCGTAGCGGTAGCCGTGGCCATAGGCGTACGGCGAGGTGCTCGAATCGGTGGCGATATCGTGGCGCGCGCTCTGCAGGTGCCCGATTTCATGGGCAAACGAGTAGTACCCGGTTGCGCAGTCCCAGTGCACCGCAGCGAACGCCGTGCTGGCGGTGGAGCCGATGCCCGACGCCAGCCCGCAGGAACTGGCGTTGTTGATCACCAGGACCGCCACGTCGGCGCGGGTGTTGTTGCGGCTGGTGTGGATGCTGTCCATGAAGCCGTCGCTGGTCTGGCGGAAGCGCGCCAGGTCGGTCGAGAAGCTGCTGGATTCGGTGTAGGTGGTGGTCTCGTAGCCGGCCAGCTGCAGGGTGATGCCAACGTTGCTGTTGACGTAGCCCTGGTTGGACTCGGCCACCGCCAGCTGCACCAGCGACTGCATGTTGCCGCCATAGGCGGCCACCGCGCCGTTGGTGGCCACCACCAGGACGCGGATCGTGGCCGGCGTACCCGACGACGCGGCCGCGATGCCGATCTGCTCGTTGACCGGCATCGCCACCGTGGGCAGCCGGTTGTAGTCGGCCGGGTGGTCGGCCGGCATGCGCGACTCATCCACTTCCACCAGCACATGGCGCCCGTCGCTGATCGGGCGCAGGCGGTACAGCTGGCCATCGCGGCGGATGGTGCCGGTCACCGTGTCGCCGGAGCGCACCAGGATGATCTGGTTGAGCGGGTCCGGTGCGCCGGCCTTGGCCAGCCGCGCACCGGCACGGGTGCCGAGCTGGCCATACCAGACGCTGCCGCCGTCGGCGAGCGTCTCCACGCGGCTCTGCAGGGCCTGCACCGGCTGGCCAAGCAGCTCGAATTCCAGTTGTTTCTGGGTCGCGGTCACCGCAGCAGCATCCACCTGCACTTCCTGCACGGTGGCGGTGGACGGGGAGTTCATCAGCGCGCTCAGCGCCGGCTGGCTGCTCGCCGAGGCGCGGCTCACCACCGTGACCGGGGCAAACAGCGACGCGGCCGAGGCACTGCCGGCGGTCAACAGGCACAACGTGATCACACCTGCGGTCTTGCTCATCGATCTGGACATCATGTCGGCTCTCTTTGAGTGGGAACACTGCGGGGAAGTCGTTGCTGCAAGCGGCCGATGGCGACAGGCCGACGCCATATGGCTCCTGTTGATCGCGTGAATTCAATAGATGCGAGTGATTGCTTTTCAAATCTGTGATCCGCATCCGCGCGGTTCAGCAACATCACGTGCGGCGTCACCCGTCGCGCCTGTAGCGGTTTCGCGCTACCGTGGTCGGGCATCGACCGGGGGGCAGGAGCGACATGGCGGGGGGACATGGCACTGAAGGCACGACAGCGGCAATGCTGCTGCAAATCGGCCTGTTCTTCGACGGCACCCGCAACAATGCCGACAACCTGCGACATGCCTCGCGCCCGCCCGGCAGCACCACGCCGGCACCGCGTCCGCCGGCGATCCGCGCCGATGATGCCTCGCCCTACCAGAGCCGGCTGACCAGCAGCTACAGCAATGGCCTGACCAACATCGCGCGCCTGCACGCCCTGTATCCGGATCATCGCGGCACAGGCCTGCCGGCCGCCGGCCCGCTGTCCCTGGCGATCTACATCGAGGGCGTCGGCACGCGGACCGGCAAGGACGACGACCTGATGGGCCTGGCCTTCGGCGTGGGCCGTACCGGCGTGCGCGCCAAGGTCCAACGTGGCCTGGACATCCTGCTGCCCGACGCACTGCGCACGCTGGCGCGGCAGCCCCGGCTGCCGCCGATCGCCGCGGTGCGGGTGGACCTGTTCGGCTATTCGCGCGGTGCCGCCGCCGCGCGCGATGCGGTCAATCGCCTCGCCCGTGCCGAGGGCGAGGCCTGGTTGCGCGAACAACTGGTGCGCGCCGGGCTGACCCTGGCACCGGCCTTCCCCGGGCGCGCGCGCCGGGTCCGGTTCGTCGGCCTGCTCGATACCGTGGTGGCGGTCGACCGTCGCCAGCGCGACCAGCAACCCGACGTCGCGCTGGCCGCCGGCTGCGCGGACAAAGTGCTGCAACTGACCGCGCGCGATGAACACCGCGAGCACTTCGCACTGACCAGCGTGGCCCCGCCGCACGAGGAAATCGCCCTGCCCGGCGTGCACGCCAATATCGGTGGCGGCTACGACCAGACCGTGGAAGGACCGAAGCTGCTGACCCGCCCGCTGGGCGAGGTCATCGATGACCACGGGCTGGCGGAGGGCGCCACGCCACCGCTGTCGCTGCTGCGCGCCAGCGGGGTTTATCACCGCGCGCAGGACCAGTGCCGGCAGTGGCAGGCGCAGCTGGGCCTGGGCGACGATGCGGTGTGGGTGGATGTGTGGCACCAGTGGCTGCAGCAGCGCCGGGCCGGCAGCCGCAGCGTGCGCCTGCTGCCCACCCTGCACGTCCATGCGGCGGTGGTCCTGCGCCGGGCGATCGACCCGCGCTACCAGTGGATCGCACTGCGCCTGCTGCACCAGCGCGCGGCAGCGGCCGGGGTGCCCTGGCGCGCCACGCCCGACCAGGATCCCGCACTGGCACTGCCCGCACCGCTGCTCCCCATCGCGGCGCGGCTGCTGGTCGGCCAACCGCTGGATGCCGCGCAGGAACAGCTGCTGCGGCAGCACTATGTGATGCAGTCGGCGCACTGGAATTTCGACGCGCTCGGCGATACCGCGCTGCTGTACGCCGCCGACGACGCCACCCGCGAACTGCCCTACCGGCCCGGGCCCGGGCTGTTCTACGTGAACCGGCCGACCGGGAACGGTCAGCGCGTGGTGCTGGCCAACGCCTGACCGCGCATCTCGGTCTGCTCGATCAGCTCGGCCAGTTCGTCCTCGTCGAATCCGGCCAGCAGCCGCGCTTCGAGGTTGAAGGGGCCGTACAGGAAACCGCCGGCGTACTCCTTCAGCAAGGCCATGAAGCGCGGCCGCGGCTCCACGCCCGCGCGCGTGCAGTACCAGCGGTACCAGCGCGAGCCGGCCGCCACGTGCGCCACTTCCTCGCGCAGGATGATCTCCAGCACATCGGCGGTATCGGTGTCCCCGCTGGCGCGCAGTTTGACGATCATGCCGGGGGTGACATCGAGCCCGCGTGCTTCAAGCACGCGCGGCACCAGCGCCATCCGCGCCAGGCCGTCGTGCGCGGTCTTCTCGCACATGTCCCACAGGCCGTTGTGCGCGTCGAAGTCGCCATAGGCATGGCCCAGTGCCTGCAGGCGGCCATGCAGCAGCATGAAATGACGCGACTCGTCATCGGCCACGGCCACCCAGTCGGCATGGAACGAGCCCGGCAGGCCGCGGAAGCGGTAGACCGCATCCCAGGCCAGGTCGATGGCGTTGAGTTCGATGTGGGCGATGGCGTGGATGAACGCCGCACGCCCCTCCGCACTGCCCAGGCCGCGCCGCGGCAGGTCGCGCGGATGCACCAGGGCGGGCCGCGCCGGGCGGCCCGGCATGCGGATCGGCTCGGGCGGCGGCGCCTCGGCCGGTGCCTTCAGGCGCCCGGCGCGGAACTGCGCCGCGTAGTGCTGGGTCAGCGCGACCTTGCGCAGCGGATCGGGTTCGGCCAGGCACTGCTGCGCAGCGCGCAGCAGGTCGCCGGCGGCAGTGTCCAGCACCTCGCTCATGCCAACGGCCTCAGGCGCGTCGCTTGTGCTTGGCATCGTCCGAACGCAGCTGCTGGATGCGTTCGAAGTAGCCCGGCTCGATCCCGGTCGGGTAGATGCCGTTGAAGCACGACGAATCGAACGTCTTCAGCTCCGGATTGCCTTCGCGCACCGCCGCTTCCATGTCCTCGATGTCCTGGTAGATCAACCAGTCGCAGCCCAGGTGCGCCTCGATTTCCTCGACGCTGCGGTTGTGCGCGACCAGTTCCTCGGCCGCCGGCATGTCGATGCCGTAGATGTTGGGGAAGCGCACCGGCGGCGCGGCGCTGGCCAGGTAGACCTTGCGCGCACCGGCGTCGCGCGCCATCTGCACGATCTGCTGGCTGGTGGTGCCACGCACGATCGAGTCGTCGACCAGCAGCACCACGCGGTTGCGGAACTCCAGGTGGATCGGGTTGAGCTTGCGACGCACCGACTTCACCCGCTCACCCTGCCCCGGCATGATGAAGGTGCGGCCGATGTAGCGGTTCTTGATGAAGCCTTCGCGGTACTTCACCCCGAGCGTGTTGGAGATCTCCAGCGCGGCGTCGCGCGAGGTGTCCGGGATCGGGATGATGGTGTCGATGTCGTGGTCCGGACGCAGGCGCAGGATCTTCTCGCCCAGCTTGATGCCCATGCGCATGCGCGCCTTGTGCACCGAGACGTTGTCGATCATCGAGTCCGGGCGCGCGAAGTACACGTACTCGAAGATGCACGGGCTGTGCTCGGCCGGCTCGGCGCACACTTCGGAGAACAGCTCGCCGCGTGCGGTGATCACCAGCGCTTCGCCCGGGCGCACATCGCGCACGCGCTGGAAGCCCAGCACATCCAGTGCGGACGACTCGGAGGCCACGATGTATTCATCGCCTTCGGCATGGGCGCGCTTGCCCAGCACCAGCGGGCGGATGCCATGCGGATCGCGGAAGGCAACCAGGCCCAGGCCCAGCACCACGCTGATCACCGCATAGCCGCCCTTGCAGCGGCGGTGCACGCCGGCCACGGCACGGATCGCCGCTTCCGGGGTGAGCTGGCGCTGCGCGTCCAGCTCGTAGGCGAACACGTTCAGCAGCACTTCGCTGTCCGAATCGGTGTTGACGTTGCGGCGGTCCTGCTCGAAGACCTGCTGGCGCAGGGCTTCGGTGTTGATCAGGTTGCCGTTGTGGGCCAGCGCGATGCCGTACGGCGAGTTGACGTAGAACGGCTGCGCTTCGTCCATGCCTTCCGAACCGGCGGTCGGGTAGCGCACATGCGCGATGCCGACGCGGCCTTCCAGGGTCGACATCCGCTTGGCGTCGAACACGTCGCGGACCAGGCCGTTGGCCTTCTGCACGCGCAGGCGGGTGCCGTCGGCGGTGGCGATGCCAGCCGCATCCTGGCCGCGATGCTGGAGGACGGTCAGGCCGTCATACAACTGCCCGGCGACGTTCTGGTTGCCGACGATTCCGACGATGCCACACATGGTGCGAATCTCCGCTGGGCTGTGCCCATCTACAGTGAAGGTGGCCGTGCCTGGCCGGGGGAACCGTTCCGCGAGGGAGCGGTGTCGTCCGGACGCGCGCGCGCCGGCTCGATGTTGGTGGGCAGTGTGGAAGCCGGTCCGCGCGCCGCAGCGTCGGCAGGTACCGGGTCCCTCGCCTCGTCAACCGGACGCGGCCATCCGCGCCCTGCCACTACCTCGCCAAGCACGCCATTATCGCCTGTCGCGAGCGGCTTGCCCAATTCCAGCGGCGGCAGTTGCGGCAGATTCACCTCCGGCAGCGCCACCTCGGGCAGCTGCGCCTGCATCCACCGTACCCCGGGCTGGAGCAGCGGGCGGACCTGGGAGTCGCGCCAGGCGGCCTCGTCGGGCAGCGGCGTGAAGGCGGCCAGCATCAGCAGCACACAGCCCAGGAAGGCACCGCGGACCAGGCCCAGCGCCCCGCCCAGCAGGCGGTCGGCGCCGGTCAGGCAGGTCACCTTCACGGCGGCCTTGATCAGCATTCCGATCCCGCCGACGGCGATCATCACCGCCAGAAACACGCCCAGATAGCCGCCCACGTAATGGCCGGTGCCCGGCGCGGCCGGTGCGGCCCACCAGTGCGCGGCGTCATTGCCGAACAGAAACGCGGCCCAGCCGGCCAGCAGCCAGGACAGCGTGGCAACTACGATGCCGACGAAACCGCGCATCAGACCGAGCAGCACCGAGGTGCCGATCAGCGCCAGCAGCACGATGTCGATCACGCCCGCGCTCTGCGGCAGGGCCGTGGGGCCGGCAGGCGGTGCATGCCGGGGCTCAAGGGTGCGGGCGGACCATGCCGGCCACGCCGACCTTGGCCGCGACCTGGGCCTTGAGGTTCTCGGCGTCGGCGCGGTTGGCCACCGGCCCGACGCGCACGCGGTTCAACGTGCCCTTGTCGGTGCGGACCTGCTCGACGAAGGCGCTGAAGCCAGCCGCGCGCACCTTGTCGCGCAGTGCGTTGGCTTCGGCAGCCTGGCCGAAGGCGCCCAGCTGCACGGCGAAACCGACGCTGCTGGCGGCCGGTGCGGCCGGTGCCGCAACGGTGGCGGCTGCAGGTTCCGGCTTGGCCGGGGCCGGCTTCGGCTCGGGCTTGGGCGCGGCCGGCTTCGGCTCGGGCTTGGCGGCAGCCACCGGCTCGGCCGGCAGCGCTTCGGTTTTGACCGTATTGGTGGCTGCTGCGGCCGGGGTGGCGCTGGAGGCGCTGGCCGGGGCGGGCGTCGGCGTCGGCGTCGGCGTGGCAGCCACGGCGCTGTCCGCACGGGCGTCCAGGGTCACGACTTCGGCCTTGACGTCGCTGCGCACCTTCACTGCCTGCAGGCGGGCCGATTCGGCCTGGGCACGATCGGCGTAGGGCCCCACGCGCACGCGCCAGGCCTGGCGGCCGTTGATCGTGGCCGGCTCGCTGAACCCGGGCAGCTGCGATTTCCTGAGGTGGGCGATCACCGCGTCGGCATCGGCCTGGCTGCCATAGGCGCCGAAGCTGACCGCGTAGTTGCCGGCGGCCACGGCCGGGGAGGTGTCGGCCGGCGCCGGATCGGCAGCCACGGCACCGGTGTCGGCCAGCGGCTGGGTGGTGGATGCCCCGCTCTGCAGGCCGGTGGCGGCACCGGTCGGCGCCACCAGGGGCAGCTCACGCGTTTCGAATTGTCCGTCCGCCGGTGCAGCCGGCGCGGTGATCGGCACATTGGCCACGCCGCTGTCCGGCGCGGGGCCCTTGACCAGCATGGGCAGGAAGATCACAGCCAAAGCCACCAGAACGATGGCACCAATCAGTCGCTGTTTCAGAGGAGTATCCACGGAAGGCAGGCAGGGCGGCGCGGCGGAATGCCACGGCGATTATACGGTCGCGCGCGTGCGCGGCGTCGAATGCGGCTGAACGGCGGCACAGGACCGCCGCACGGACTCAGGGTGCCGTCTCCAGCCACTGCAGCGCCTGCGCGGCGGTGTGGAAGGAGCCGAACACCAGCACGCGGTCACCCGGCTGGGCATCGCGCAGCGCCTGCTGCAGCGCATCGGTCACGCGGGGATGGCGGCTGCCGTCGGCCGCAACCGTGCCGGCCAGGCGCGCCTGCAGGGCCTCGGCGCTCTGTGCGCGCGCGCCCTCGAGGCCGGCCAGGTGCCAGGCCTGGACCTCCGTCGCCAGCGCCTCGACCACGCCGGCGGCGTCCTTGTCCTGCAGTGCCGCAAACACGGCCACGGTGCGCCCGGCCGCCGGTGCGGCCTTGAGGGCGGTGGCCAGCTCCCGCGCGGCCTGCGGGTTGTGGCCAACGTCGACCAGCACCTCCACGCCGTCGCGGTCGAAGGCGTGCAGGCGGCCGCGGATGCGCGCATTGGCCACGCCCTCCACGAATGCCGCGCGCGGCAACGGCTTGTCCAGCGCGCGCAGCGCGGCAATCGCCGAGGCGGCATTGCGCAGCTGGATCGGCCCACGCAGCGCCGGCGTCGGCAGTTCGATGCGGAAACCAACATCACGCCAGCGCCAGTGCTGTGCGTCGATGACGTCGGCAAAGAAATCGCTGCCGCCGCGGATCGCGTTGGCGCCCAGCACGTAGGCACGGGCCAGCACGCTGGACGGCGGATCGGTTTCGCCGAGAATGACCGGCTTCCAGCCGCGGATGATGCCGGCCTTCTCGGCGCCGATCGCTTCGCGGTCTTCGCCCAGCCAGTCGCTGTGATCGATGTCCACGGTGGTGATCACGGCCACGTCGGCGTCCACGATGTTGACCGCGTCCAGGCGCCCACCCAGGCCCACCTCCAGCACGGCAAGGTCCAGCCCGGCGGCAGCGAACAGGTGCAGCGCGGCCAGGGTGCCGTACTCGAAATAGGTCAGCGTGGTCTGCCCGCGTGCCTGTTCCACGGCGGCGAAGGCGGCGATGAGATCCTCATCGGCGACGTCCTGGCCGTCGATGCGCACGCGCTCGTTGTAACGCAGCAGGTGCGGGGAGGTATACGCGCCGACCTTCCAGCCTGCGGCGCGGGCGATCGCCTCGATGAAGGCCACGGTGGAGCCTTTGCCGTTGGTGCCACCGACCACGATGCTGCGGGTGGCCGGCGCGCCCAGGCCCATCGCCTGCGCCACGGTGCGCACCCGATCCAGCCCCATGTCGATGGTGGCCGGGTGCTGCTGCTCGATGTAGGTGAGCCAGTCGGTGAGGGTCTGCGGGTGGGCGATGGTCATGGGCGTTGGATCAATGTGGCGGACGACGGGGTGCGACGGGAAGGCGGTTACAGCGCGCGGTGCTTGGCTTCGCCGAAGAACGGCGTGTGGTGGGCACAGTCGTTCAGGCGGACCACCTCCAGGCTGTCCAGGTCGGGCCCTTCGAGCAGGTTGAGGGTGGTCGGCGCCTGGCGGAAGGTCCACAGGCGGGAGATCGGCAGGCCAAGGATGCGGCACAGGATCACGCGGTTGACGGCATCGTGGGCCACCACCAGCAGGGTGTCGTGCTCGCCGAGGCCGTCGGCCGCGCGGGCCAGGCCGCGCCAGCTGCGCTCCAGCACCAGACGCAGCGATTCGCCGCCGGGCATCAGCACGGTGTCCGGTTCTTCGCGCCAGGCCTTCAGCCGCGAGGGATCCTTTTCGTTGATTTCGCTGGCCAGCAGACCTTCCCACTCACCGTGGGCGATTTCCTGCAGGTCCGGTTCGGTGAGCAGCATGTCGGCGCGCGCGCTGCCGAGCGCAAGCTGGGCGGTGCGCTGGGCACGCGACAGCGGCGAGGCGACGGCGCGGGTGATGTCGACCGAGCGCAGGCGTTCGCCCAGCGCCTGGGCCTGGGCTTCGCCGATCGGCGACAACGGGATATCGATCTGGCCCTGGTAGCGGCCTTCGGCGTTCCACGGGGTTTCGCCGTGACGGGCAAGCAGGATGCGCATGCGAGCAAGGGGTCCTTGGGGGAGGAGTTCCGGCGCTTCGTTCACATCCTGTGAAAGCGCGCGGAACAGGGATGATACCCGGTTGCCGCACCGAACCCGTGCCGGGTGGCGGCTTCGATCATTGCCGCGCCGTGCGCGGCCAGCCGACCAACGGTCGGCTCTGCCGATGCGGCGGCGCCGTTCATGGCCGACCCGCGCCCGACCCGCGCCACAAAAAAGCCCCGCTGCTTTCGCAGCGGGGCCTCATGACTTCACCTGCCCTGACCGCCTTACTTGGCCAGGTTCAGTTCCTTCAGCAGCTGCGGCGCCGGCGCCACTTCCTGCATGATCCACTGCATGTAACGGCTGTCCACCGAGATCATGCGGGTCATCACCGGGTCGAACACCCAGTTGGAGCTGACCGATTCCCAGTTGCCGTCAAACGCCAAGCCAACCAGCTTGCCGTTGGCATCCAGCACCGGCGAACCCGAGTTGCCGCCGGTGATGTCCAGGTTGGACAGGAAGTTCACCGGCACCGAGCCGATGCGCTTGTCTTCCAGGCCGCCATACCGCTTGGCTTTGACCGCATCGAGCAGCGCCTTGGGCGAGTCGAACGGATCAGCACCGGTTTCCTTGGCGACGATGCCTTCCAGCGTGGTGAACGGGGTGTAGGCCACGCCGTCCTTCGGGGCGTACCCCATGACGTTGCCGAAGGTGATGCGCAGCGACAGGTTGGCGTCCGGGTACACGAACTCGCCCTGGCTCTTCTTGTAGTCCGCCAGTGCCTGCAGGTACAGCGGGCGGGCCACCAGCGACTCGCCTTCGCGGGTCTTCTTCTGCTCTTCCTGCTTCAGCAGCGCCGGCAT
This sequence comes from Stenotrophomonas sp. LGBM10, assembly GCF_046736075.1. Taxonomy (GTDB): domain Bacteria; phylum Pseudomonadota; class Gammaproteobacteria; order Xanthomonadales; family Xanthomonadaceae; genus Stenotrophomonas. Next base: position 3,241,843 of record NZ_CP177163.1, on the reverse strand, counting down.
GACCGCCACCGCGTACTGGATCGCCGGATCGGTGCTGGCTTCGAACGCCGCGCGGTCGGCCTTGAACCACTTCAGGCGTTCATCCAGGCTGCCCAGCTTGGTACCCGACAGCTTGCCGACCAGACCGTCGATGGCGGCCTTGTCGCTGCCCGCCAGCCACTGGTTCAGCACCTCGTTGTTGCGCTGCGCGGCCGGCAGTGCGGCGTACTGGTTCAGCCAGTAGGCCTGCAGCTGCTGGTCCATGCGCGCCACGTAGCGGCGGTCCATCTGCTTGAGCGACCCCTCGATCGACGGCAGGTCGCGCTCCTGGAAACCGGCTTCGCGCTCGGCGTCGGCCTTGCTGCGCTCGATCGACAGGCGGTACAGCGTGATCGCCGAGCCCAGCGCCGAGGTGTTGTTGAACTGGCCCACGATCAGGTCGCGGTCACGGGTGGCGCGGCCTTCTTCCAGGTGCTTGATCAGCTGCGCGTGCGCGGCCAGTGCCGGCTTGCCGGCGGCGCCCTGCTTCTTCAGCCACGCCAGCACGGCCGCTTCCTCGGCCTGCTTCTGGCCGGCGGCGTCGATGCGCTTGAAGCCGTCCAGCTGGCCCTGGTAGTTCTTGGCGGTGTTGTTCAGGCCGGCCATCGTGGCGGCGTACTTCACCTTGATGTCGGCGTCCTGCTGGCCGGCCTTGCCGATCAGGTCGATCACCGCGTTGTAGTGGCGCGCGATGGTCGGGTAGGTCCAGCTGGCGGTTTCGTTGAACTCACCGGCCAGCGCGTAGCGGTTGGTGCGGCCCGGGTAGCCGGCCACCATCACGAAGTCGTCGGCGCCCAGCGGCTGGTCGGCGAACTTCAGGAAGTGCTTGGGCTGGTAGGGCACGTTGTCGGCCGAGAACGCGGCCGGCTTGCCATCCTTGCCCACGTAGGCACGGTAGAACGAGAAGTCGCCGGTGTGGCGCGGCCACATCCAGTTGTCGATGTCGCCGCCGAACTTGCCCACGCTGCCCGGGGGGGCGTAGACCAGACGGACGTCCTTGATTTCCATGTTGCGGAACAGGCGGTAGGTGTTGCCGCCGGAGAAGCTGTACAGGCGGCAGCGGAAGCCTGCATCGGCTTCGCAGGCGGCGGTCTGGGCCTTGTCGAAGGCGTCCAGCGCGCGGGTGCGGGCCAGCGGGTTCTTGCCCGCGGCGGCGATGGCGGCCTTGGCCTGGTCGGTCACGTCGGTGATCTGGTCAAGCACGAACACGCGGGCGTTGGGGCCGGCGCTCAGCTCGTCGGCCAGGGTCGGGGCGTTGAAGCCGTCCTTGATCAGGTTCTTTTCGGCGGTGGAGTTCAGCTGGATCGCACCGTAGGCGCAATGGTGGTTGGTGACCACCAGGCCCTGCGGCGACACGAAGCTGGCGGTGCAGCCGCCCAGTGCCACCACCGCGCCCATCGGGTCGCCGGTCAGGTTGGAGATCTGCTCCGGGGACAGCTTCAGGCCGGCCTGCTTGAGCGGGCCGGCAATCTCCGGCAACTGTTGCGGCACCCACATGCCTTCGGCGGCATGGGCGACCTGGACCAGCCCGAGGCTGGCGACGACGGAGAAAGCGAGCAGGTTCGAGCGCATTGAGCAGCCCCTGGTGAAAGAACCGCCGAGTGTAGCCCAGCGCCCGCCCCGGCCCGATGCCCGGAAGTCATGGCCCCCCAGGGGAGCCCCGGACCACCCGCAACGCAGCATGGGAAAACCGCCGGCGGCTCTATAATCCGCGTTTTCCCCCAGACGAGTTCCACCCCGATGGCGCAGCAAACAATGAAGGCCCTGGTCAAGCGTGAAGCCGCCAAGGGCATCTGGCTGGACGAGGTTCCGGTGCCCACCCCGGGCCCGAACGAAGTCCTGATCAAGCTGGAAAAGACCGCCATCTGCGGTACGGACCTGCACATCTACCTGTGGGACGAATGGAGCCAGCGCACGATCAAGCCGGGCCTGACCATCGGCCACGAGTTCGTCGGCCGCATCGCCGAGATCGGCCCGGGCGTCACCGGCTATGAGATCGGCCAGCGCGTGTCGGCCGAAGGTCACATCGTGTGCGGCCACTGCCGCAACTGCCGTGGCGGCCGCCCGCACCTGTGCCCGAACACCGTGGGCATCGGCGTCAACGTCAACGGCGCCTTCGCCGAGTACATGGTGATGCCGGCCAGCAACCTGTGGCCCATCCCCGACCAGATCCCGTCCGAACTGGCCGCCTTCTTCGACCCGTACGGCAACGCCGCGCACTGCGCGCTGGAGTTCAACGTGATCGGCGAGGACGTGCTGATCACCGGCGCCGGCCCGATCGGCATCATTGCCGCGGGCATCTGCAAGCACATCGGCGCACGCAACGTGGTGGTCACGGACGTCAACGATTTCCGCCTGAAGCTGGCTGCCGACATGGGCGCCACGCGCGTGGTCAACGTGTCCAACACCTCGCTCAAGGACGTGATGAAGGACCTGCACATGGAGGGCTTCGACGTGGGCCTGGAAATGAGCGGCAACCCGCGCGCCTTCAACGACATGCTCGACTGCATGTACCACGGCGGCAAGATCGCCATGCTCGGCATCATGCCCAAGGGCGCCGGCTGCGACTGGGACAAGATCATCTTCAAGGGCCTGACCGTGCAGGGCATCTACGGCCGCAAGATGTACGAGACCTGGTACAAGATGACCCAGCTGGTACTGTCCGGCTTCCCGCTCGGCAAGGTGCTCACCCACCAGTTGCCGATCGACGACTTCCAGAAGGGCTTCGACCTGATGGAACAGGGCAAGGCCGGCAAGGTGGTACTGAGCTGGAATTGACGTAAAGAAAAAGGCACCCGACGGGTGCCTTTTTTGTGTGCCGGTGCTGCGGGGAGCCGGCCAGCGGCCGGCACTACGTTTTGTGGCGCCGGTGCTGCGGGGAGCCGGCCAGCGGCCGGCACTACGTTTTGGGGCGCCGGTGCTGCGGGGAGCCGGCCAGCGGCCGGCACTACCTTTGTGGTGCCGGTGTTGCGGGGAGCCGGCCGGCGGCCGGCACTACGTTTTGGGGTGCCGGCCCGGCATTTTTTGTAGTGCCGGCCGCTGGCCGGCTCGGCACGGTGACGGTGCGTTGGGTTACTGCCCTACCGCCACGGTGAACACCACGCGGTTGTCGGCCAGCTTGCCGGAGTTGTCGCGCCCGTTGCCGTCGGTGCCGTAGTAACCCAGGCCGAGGGTGAACAGACCGAAGCTGCGGTTCACGCCGATGTTCCAGTCGGTGTAGTCCTTGGCGACGCTGTCCTTGAACGTGCTGCGGCCCACGTTGGCGGTCAGGTTGAAGTCCTTCGGCAGCGCCCATTCGGTGCCGGCCGCGAAGTACCAGCCGTCGGTATCGGTGTTCCAGACATCGTTGGTGTAGCCCACGGTCACGTTGTAGTGCTCGGCGAAACTGGTCTTGGTGATCAGCTCGGTGTACGCCAGCTCGCTCGAGCCGGGGTAGCTGTAATGGTTGAGCATCACGTCGACGTTGAGGCTGTCGGTGATGTCCACGCCATAACCGATGAAGTAGTCGACCTCGGCATCCGGGCCGCCGTCGCCGAAGTCCACACCCGACCCCCAGACGCCCGCGTACAGGCCCACCGGCGAGGTGTAGGTGAAACCGGCCTGCAGGGTCGGGTCCTCGTCGGTCTGCGACACGCCGCGGAACACGTAGTCGGACACGCCGGTGACGTTCCAGCTGAAGGGAGACTCGGCCTCGTCCTGGGCACTGGCGGCAAACGGGGCAAGCAAGGCGGCGCAGAGCACAACGGCGGCGGTACAGCGCGTGGCGTGGTTCATGCGGGGTCTCTCCGGGGCGTGGGGGTGGGCGGGTGCGGCGGGGTTTACGGTTTTTTAACCTGATTGATATTGCGATGCAACAATCACGTGCGCAACCATTCCCCGTCACACCCGCGCCCGGCGGCCACCACCCCGCGGCCCCGGCACCGGCGGCGACAGGTAAAATCCCGGTTTTCCCGTGCCGAAGACTGCCTGCCATGAGCGACGCCACCCCCGCCCCGCTGACCCAGCACTACGTTGAAGAACTGGAGGCGATCCGCGCCCAGGGCCTGTTCAAGTCCGAGCGCATCATCACCAGCCCCCAGTCGGCCGAGATCACGCTGGACGACGGCCGCACCGTGCTGAACTTCTGCGCCAACAACTACCTTGGCCTGGCCGACCACCCCGACCTGATCCAGGCGGCCAAGGATGCGCTGGACAGCCACGGCTTCGGCATGGCGTCGGTGCGCTTCATCTGCGGCACCCAGGACCTGCACAAGCAGCTGGAAAAGCAGATCGCCGACTTCTTCGGCAAGCAGGACACCATCCTGTACGCGGCCTGCTTCGACGCCAACGGTGGCCTGTTCGAGCCGCTGCTGGGCGAAAACGACGCGATCATCTCCGATGCGCTCAACCATGCCTCGATCATCGACGGCGTGCGCCTGTGCAAGGCCAAGCGCTTCCGCTACGCCAACTGCGACATGGCCGACCTGGAAGCCCAGCTGCAGGCCGCCGATGCCGCCGGCTGCAGGACCAAGCTGATCACCACCGACGGCGTGTTCTCGATGGATGGCTTCATTGCGCCGCTGGATGAGATCACCGCGCTGGCGAAGAAGTACAACGCGCTGGTGCACATCGACGAATGCCATGCCACCGGCTTCCTTGGCGCCACCGGCCGCGGCTCGGCCGAGGTCAAGGGCGTGCTGGAGAAGATCGACATCATCACCGGTACGCTGGGCAAGGCGATGGGCGGCGCACTGGGCGGCTTCACCACCGCCAGCGCCGAAGTGATCGAACTGCTGCGCCAGCGCTCGCGCCCGTATCTGTTCTCCAACTCGCTGCCGCCGCACGTGGTGGCCGCCGGCATCAAGGCCTTCGAGATGCTGGCCGCCGCCGGCGACCTGCGCAGCACGCTGGCCGACAACACCGCCTACTTCCGCGAAAAGATGACGGCGGCCGGTTTCGACGTGAAGCCGGGCGTGCATCCGATCAGCCCGGTGATGCTGTACGACGCGCCGCTCGCGCAGAAATTCGCCGAGCGCCTGCTCGAGGAAGGCATCTACGCGATCGGGTTCTTCTTCCCGGTGGTACCCAAGGGCCAGGCGCGCATCCGCACCCAGATCAGCGCCGCCCATACCCGCGAGCACCTGGACCGCGCGATCGGCGCGTTCACCCGTATCGGCGTCGAGCTGGGCGTGATCAAGGGTTGATCAGCGCGGGGTGTAGACCGGGGCTCTGCCCCGCTCTACACCTTGGCCCATCATTGGCTCGCGCCGCGCGTCATTTCTTTTTCTTCTTGTCCTTCGCCGTTTCCTTGCTGGCCACCACCACCGCCGCAGCGGCGCGATCCGCTGCGTTGCCCTTGGCCACGCGGATGCCGTTGGCCTTCATCCAGGCATCGAATTCGTCGGCGCTCATGCGCTTGTCGCCGTCGCTCATCAGGAACCGGTAGCTGCCGCGGCCATCCAGCTCCGGCGTGCGGATCTCCACAATCTGGTCGGCCGCCGGTGGCGGCGCCTTGGCCGCCTGCCTGTGGCCGCCGCAGGCGCTCAGCAGCGCGGCCGGTACCAGCAGGCAGGCGCTGCGGAACAGGGAACGGTGGAAGGTGCTGATGTGCATGGTCTTACTCCCGGTGATGAACGGAATGTCCCTTCGGAGGCCATCCATTGCCCGGGTCGACTGGCCTGCCACATGCCGGCAGGCCACGAGGTCACGGTGAGGCCGCAGCGCCCTTGGCCGCGGCGTACAGCAGGTCCAGATCGTGTTGGCTGAGTTCGCGCCAGGCGCCCTTGCCCAGCTCGCCCATCGGCAGCTGCCCGATGGCCACGCGCACCAGGCGCAGCACGGTGATGTCGAAGGCGGCCAGCAGGCGGCGGATGTGGCGGTTGCGCCCTTCCTCCAGCACGACTTCCAGCCAGGCGGTCTTCTCGCCGCTGCGCAGCAGATCAACGCGGCGCGCACACAGCCGCTCGCCGTCGTCGTCAATGCCGGCGCACAGCGCCTGCAGCTGCGCCGCATCCGGGATCGTGTCGATCTGCACGTGATAGGTCTTGTCCGGCCCGGTGGCCGGGTCGGTGAGGCGCGCCGCCCACTGCGGGTCGTTGCTGAACAGCAGCAGCCCTTCGCTGGCCTTGTCCAGGCGCCCCACCGGCGCGATCCACGGCAGGCCGGCACCGTCGAAGCAGCGGTAGACCGTCTCGCGGCCCTGCTCATCCTGCGCGGTGGTGACCAGCCCGCGCGGCTTGTTGAGCATCAGGTGGATGCGCCGCGGCGCATCCAGCGCGCGACCATCCACGCGCACCTGGTGGCGCCCATCGATGATCGGGTATTCGGGGTTGTTGATGACCCGGCCATCCACCGTGACCCGCCCATCGGCAATCCAGCGCGCCGCTTCGGTGCGCGAGCACAGGCCGGCCTTGGACAGCACCCGGGCCAGCCCGTGGCGTACCGCGCCGGCACTGCTGCTGGAGGAGGTGTTCTGCGGGGACGCACGCCGCTCGGGGCGGCGTGGTCGGGATGCGGACGCGGCGGGGGGCCGGCGTGTGGTCATGGTCTCCGCGCGCGGCGGCTTACTTCTTCTCGCCCGGCTTGGTGTCGGCCGGTGCTTCAGCGGCGGCTGGCACGGCAGCCGGGGCCGGGCGCGCCTTGACCACGCGCACACCGCGCGCCTTCATCCAGGCGTCGAATTCCTCGGCGGTCATGCGCTTGCCGTTCTGGCTCATGTCGAAGCGCCAGGGCGTGTTGTCGAATTCGGTCTGCGGCTTGTAGGCCGCCGGGTCGTTCGGCTTGATCGCCGGTGCGCCCGGCATCGCCTTGGCGATGTTCTGGCAGCCATCGATGCGCAGGCGCTGCAGCACGCGGTCCAGCGACTGATGCTGATCGAAATTGGAGGTCAGCACGCCAGCCGGCATGCCCAGCTGCACGTTGCGGATATACAGCTCATCGGCCACAGGCGCGATCGCGGTGGCCGGCAGCGGCAGCGGCGAAGCGCTGGTGTTCGCCGAGCAATCCACGGCTGCGTGGGCGGCGGGAACCAGGGCCAGGCCAAGCACGGTGGCCAGTGCGATACGCAGCATGGGATGCATCCAGGAAAGGGGTCGACGCGCCGAGTTTAACAGCGCCACAACGGCTTTCAAGGTCCCACATTCAATGAATACGGCAACTTGTTGGATTTAAAGCAAAGATCAGATGCGGCCTACACCGGCTTTGTCGAGCTGGGCCGGTAGAGGTGGGTGCGCACAGGACAGTCGGAGCGCGACGGCCCTGGCTGCTTTAACTCGCCGCTCTTCATTGGCCACCGGCCCCCTGTCGAGGGTGGGGGTGTGTGGGTTCGCGGGCCGTTGCGCCGCATGGATGCGGCGCACGAGCCTACAGGGACGTACTTGCGGCGTGCCCCGCGAACCCACACACCCCCGCCCAGCCTGGAAACCCAAGGCAACGACAGCTTTTCGCCTGTCCGGCTGTTCGCGTGTTCGGCGAAAAAAAAAGGGCCCGGCAATGCCGGGCCCTCTTCTGAGGCTGTACTACCAGAAGGATTAGTTCTGGACGTTCAGCTCGGTACGACGGTTCTTTGCACGGCCTTCCGGGTTGTCCGAACCATCCGGGTTGGTGTTCGGAGCAATCGGGCGGCTCTCGCCGTAACCGATCGGACCCACCAGACGCGAAGCGGACACGCCGTTCTTGGTCAGGTAGTCATACACGGTGGTGGCGCGACGCTCGGACAGCTTCTGGTTGTACGCGTCGGTGCCCTTCGAGTCGGTGTGACCGGCCACTTCAACGCGCAGATCCGGGTAACGCTTCAGGATCTCGGTAGCTTCGCTCAGGATCGCCACGGCGTCCGGACGCAGGGTCGACTTGTCGAAGTCGAAGTTGACGCCCTTCAGGTCGATGGAGACCGGCACCGGGCAGCCGTCCGGACCGATGGTCTGGCCAGGCTGGGAGTTCGGGCACTTGTCGTCGCAGTTGTTGACGCCGTCGCCGTCGTCATCCAGGTCGGCGCAGCTCGGAGCAACCGGAGCCGGCGCAACCACAGCAGCCGTCGGGGCCGGGCCCAGCGGGATCACGACGCCGACCGAAGCCAGCACGTCGCCGAACCAGTCTTCCGTCGGAGCAGAGATGCTCTGGTCGTCGAAGTCAGCGCGGTAGGCCACTTCGGCGCGCACAGCAACGCGCTTTTCGAAGGTGGTCTGCAGACCAACGCCGACCTTGGCGGCGAAGTTGCCGTCCTTGCGCTCACGCGGACCGTTGTTGTCCAGAGCCGGGTACTCTTCTTCCGACTTCTGGTAGCCCAGACCCATCAGCAGGTACGGGTTCCAGCCACGGCCTTCGGAGATGAAGTGGCGACGCAGGTCGATCGAGGCGCCGTACTGGCTCCAGTTCAGATCCTGGTTGGCGTCGAAGTTCGGGTTCTGGTAGTTCAGTTCACCGTCCAGCGACCAGTTGGGGCTGATGAACTTACCGAGGCCCAGGGTCACGAACGGAGCGTCGTTGGTCAGACGGTCGTTATCCTGGAAGTTGAAGCCGGCCGAACCGGTCAGGTACCAGCGGTCGTCAAAATCCTGCGCCGATGCAGCCTGGGCGAAAGCCAGACCGCCCAGCAGCGCGGCAGTGAGGATCTTCTTGTTCATTGAGTACAGCTCCTATTTCGGGGGTATGAAACCGGTAGAGGCATGGGCCAGCACTACTGCGTCGTTTTCAGACTGCCGATTCAGCACGCCACCGCCGCGAACATTATGCTCAGGAGGGTGAAGGTGATGTTAACAGTCCCGTAACATGTGAAGAGAACGGCCAGGCCTCTACCCGGCCCAGCGGGTGGCACCGTATACAGGTTGATGAAATTGCGCAAGCGCCTTTGATGACAAGGGTTTCCCGGGATTCATGCCGCTGTGGGTGCCAAGGGTGAGTATTTCTCCCCTGCGCGAAGCCCGCATTGATTCAGCGCAGAAACAGCAATGTCAGCAACCGTATGATGACGCTATCACCCCGATATCGGAGCTGTCATGAAAGCCGTCGGACTGACCCGTTACCTCCCCATCGACGACCCCCAGGCCCTGCAGGATCTGCAGCTTCCCGCGCCGGGTGCACCGCAGGGACGCGACCTGCTGGTGCGGGTCCAGGCCGTCTCGGTGAACCCGGTGGACACCAAACTGCGTGCCCCGCGCGAGGGCCGGGAAGACCCGCCGCGCATCCTCGGCTTCGACGCGGCCGGGGTGGTCGAGGCGGTCGGGCCGGAGGTGACCGCCTTCGCGCCGGGCGATGCGGTCTATTACGCCGGCGACGTCACCCGGCCAGGCTGCAATGCCGAATGGCAGTGGGTGGATGAGCGCCTGGTCGGACGCCAGCCGACCACCCTGGACGCGGCCGATGCCGCCGCGTTGCCGCTCACCGCGCTGACCGCGTGGGAACTGCTGTTCGAGCGCATGCCGCTGCACTTTGATGACCGCCAGCATGCCGGGCAGCACCTGCTGGTCATTGGTGGCGCCGGCGGGGTCGGCTCGATCGCGATCCAGTTGGCGCGGCACGCCGGCTTCACAGTGGTCGCCACCGCCTCCCGCGCCGCATCGCGCGACTGGTGCACCCAGATGGGCGCCAGCCACGTGATCGACCACCGCCAGCCGCTGCTGCCGCAGTTGCAGGCCTTGGGCATCGCCGCCGTCGAGGTCGTCCTGAATCTGGCCGACACAGATCATTACTGGGATGCGATCGGCGAACTGCTGGCGCCGCAGGGCCATGTGGGGCTGATCGTGGAACCGCGCGGCGCGCTGCGCATCGGCGATCCCTACAAGGCCAAATGCATCGGCATCCACTGGGAATTCATGTTCGCGCGGGCGCGCTTCCGCACCCACGACATGATCGAACAGCACCGCATTCTCAATCGCGTCGCCAGCCTGGTCGATGCCGGCGAACTGCGCAGCACCGCGCATACCCTGCTGGGCCCGATCAACGCGGCGAACCTGCGCGAGGCGCACCGCCGCCTGGAAAGCGGAGGGGTGATCGGCAAGCTGGTGCTGTCCGGCTGGGACTGACCGCCCGCCGTGCCGCTGTCGGCACGGATTGGCAGGCATCTGTATCTGTTGGCGCGCCCCGGCCCGCCCTACATTCAAGGGCCCTTCCGGTGAATGCGCCATGCCCACGTCCCTCCCCCTGCGTCTGATCCAGCTGCTGCTGGGCTTGTTCCTGTATGGCATCGGGGCGGCCGTGATGATCCGTGCCGCCATCGGCGTCGCGCCGTGGGACGTGCTCTCCCAGGGCATCGCCCTGAACACACCGCTGTCGTTCGGGGTGGCCACCAACGTGATCGGCGCGCTGGTCCTGCTGCTGTGGTGGCCGATCCGGCAGAAGCCGGGACTGGGCACGGTAATGAACGTGATGCTGATCGGCCCCAGCGCGCAGTTCGGGCTGTGGCTGCTGCCGGAGGTGCACGGCCTGGCATGGCAGATACCGACGTTCGTGCTCGGCCTGCTGCTGGTCGCGGTGGCCACCGGGCTGTACATCGGCGCCCGCTTCGGCCCGGGGCCACGCGATGGCCTGATGACCGGCCTGCATGCCCGAACCGGCTGGCCGATCTGGATCGTGCGCAGCCTGATCGAAGGCACGGTGCTGGTGATCGGCTGGCAGCTCGGCGGCGATGTCGGCGTGGGCACCCTCGCCTTCGCCCTGCTGATCGGCCCGCTGTGCGGCGTCACCCTGCCCTTCTTCGGCATCCGCAGGCCGCCCACACCGCTGGCCGCCACCCGCTGATACCGGCCACCCGCGGCCCCCACCGGCAGACGCCCCTTGCCGTTGCGGCCGTTTCGCGGCACGCTTCACGCTTCCGTACGCAAGCGTATCGACATGTCGCCAGCCGCCGAATCCACCGCCTATCCCCATCTGTTCACCCCGTTGGACCTGGGCTTCACCCAGCTCCGCAACCGCGTGCTGATGGGGTCCATGCACACCGGCCTGGAAGACCGGGCCCGCGATTTCCCGCGGCTGGCCGCGTACTTCGCCGAACGCGCGGCCGGCGGCGTCGGCCTGATCGTCACCGGTGGCTTCGCCCCGAACGTGGTGGGCTGGCTCAAGCCGTTCGGCGGCAAGTTGTCCTGGCCGTGGGAGGTGCGCCCCCACCGCCAGGTCACCCGTGCGGTGCACGACAACGGCGGGCGGATCTGCCTGCAGCTGCTGCACGCGGGCCGCTATGCCTACCACCCGCTGTCGGTGGCACCGTCCAAGCTGAAGGCGCCGATCAATCCGTTCACCCCGCGTGCGTTGTCGGCCCGCGGCGTGGATCGCCACATCGCCGATTACGCGCGCAGCGCGCGGCTGGCCCGCGAGGGCGGCTACGACGGCGTGGAAGTGATGGGCTCGGAAGGCTATCTGATCAACGAATTCATCGCCCCGCGCACCAACCAGCGCACCGACCGCTGGGGCGGCGACGCCGCGCAGCGCATGCGCTTCGCGGTGGAGATCGTGCGCCGCATCCGCGAGGCATGCGGGCCGGATTTCATCATCATCTACCGGCTGTCGCTGGTGGACCTGGTGGACAACGGCAGCAACTGGGAGGAGATCGTGCAGCAGGCCAAGGCCATCGAGGCCGCCGGTGCCACCCTGATCAATTCGGGCATCGGCTGGCATGAGGCGCGTATTCCCACCATCGCCACGTCGGTGCCGCGTGGCGCCTTCGCCGGGGTGACCGCCAAGCTCAAGCCGCACGTGGGCGTGCCGCTGATCGCGACCAACCGCATCAACATGCCCGACGTGGCCGAGCGCATTCTCGCCGGCGGCGGCGCCGACATGGTCTCGCTGGCCCGCCCGCTGCTGGCCGATGCCGAGTGGGCCAACAAGGCGCGCAGCGGTCGGCCGCATGCGATCAACACCTGCATCGCCTGCAACCAGGCCTGCCTGGACCACGTGTTCGAGAACAAGACGGCCAGTTGCCTGGTCAATCCGCGGGCCGTGCATGAAACCGAACTGGTCTACCGCCCGGTCGCCACCGCCCGGCGCGTGGCGGTGGTCGGCGCAGGCCCGGCCGGCCTGGCCTGCGCCACGGTAGCCGCCGAGCGCGGGCACAAGGTGACGCTGTTCGATGCCAACACCGAGATCGGTGGTCAGTTCAACGTCGCCAAGCGCATCCCCGGCAAGGAAGAGTTCCACGAAACCCTGCGCTACTTCGGGCACAAGCTCGCCGAGACCGGGGTGGAACTGAAGCTCGGCACCGTGGCCGACGTCGCCACTCTGGCCGGCTTCGACGCGGTGGTGGTCGCTACCGGCATCACCCCGCGGCAGGTCGATTTCCCCGGTGCGGACCACCCCAAGGTGGTCAGCTATCTGGACGTGCTGCTTGGCCGCGTCACGGTGGGCCCGCAGGCGGCCATCATCGGGGCCGGCGGCATCGGCTTCGATGTCGGCGAATTCCTGGTGCACGAAGGCCCCTCGCCGGCGCTGGATACGGCGCGCTGGATGGCCGAATGGGGCGTGGACCCGACCTTCGAGGGCCGTGGCGCGCTGGCACGACCGGCACCGGAAGCCCCCGCCCGCAAGGTGTGGCTGCTGCAGCGCAGCCCGGGCAAACCGGGTGCCCGCCTGGGCAAGACCACCGGCTGGATCCACCGCGCCACGCTCAAGGCCAAGGGCGTGACCATGCTCGGCGGCGTGGAGTACCTGGGCGTTGACGACACCGGCCTGCGCGTGCGCGTGGGCGACCAGGAACAGACCCTGCCGGTCGATCACGTGGTGATCTGCGCGGGGCAGGAACCGCGTCGTGATCTGCACGCGGCATTGCAGGCGGCCGGCGTGTCGGCGCACCTGATCGGCGGTGCCGATGTGGCCGCCGAACTGGACGCCAAACGTGCGATCCGCCAGGGAAGCGAACTCGCCGCCGCGCTGTAATCCGGGCGGCCGGCCAGCGGCCGGCACTACCTGAATGGGGGAATTCTCTCCCCCTTCCGAACCTGAATGTCAAGTTCAAAGGTTCAGGATGCATTGGGAAATGGCCCCCTATCGTGCGCCAACTTTCCCGCTCACCACCCAGTTCGAGTGAGCGCGCGGACCCGTCATCCTGATCGGGTCCGCCCCCGGGCGGCCCCGATGGCCGCCTCCCCATGACGCCAAGTCGTACCCCTCGCCCCGTCCGCACGATCGGATGGACTGCCAGGTGCGGCCCATACGGAGCAAGGAGATTTATGAAACTGGCCTGGATTCTCTGGCTGTCGCAGTTGTTGCCGCAGCCGGCCGCCGATTCGTTGTGCCTGAGCACGACCGTCTACCTCGAAGCGCGTGACCAGACCCTGCGCGGCCAGCAAGCCGTCGCGGAAGTGGCCCTGCGCCGCCTGGACAGCGGCCTGTGGGGCGACTCGATGTGCCAGGTGGTCACCGCGCGCAAGCAGTTCGCCCCGACCATCGTGGCCCCCGGCACCCAGCTGGGCAACGCCGACGCGTGGCAGGAAGCGATGACCGTGGCCTTCGACGCCGAGCGCAACTGGGCGCTGCCGGTGGGCGAACGCAAGGAAATCGTGCCCGGTGCCAGCCATTTCGCCGCGTTGGCCATCGCCAACCCGAGCTGGCGCAACGCCTACCAGGTGGCCACCATCGGCGACCACACGTTCTATCGCGTGCAGAAACTCAAGCCGCGCGCGTCGTAACGATCTGTTACGGCCATACCGTTGAGGATGCGTGGCGCGCTCTGGAATAGTGGGCGGCTCACCCATCACCATCCGCAACGGAGTTCCCATGAAGCTGTACAGCAAGCCCGGTGCCTGCTCCACCGCCGACCACATCGCCCTGCAGTGGACCGGCCAGCCGTATGACGTGGAACTGCTCAACAAGGACACGCTGAAGGCGCCCGCGTTCCTGGCCATCAATCCGGCCGGCTCGGTGCCTGCGGTGGTCGACGGCGACTTCGTGCTGACCCAGAACGCGGCCATCATGGGCTACATCGCCGATACCTATCCCCAGGCCGGTCTGGCCGGTGACGGCAGCGCCCAGCAGCGCGCCGAGGCCACCCGCTGGCTGTCCTTCGTCAACTCGGACCTGCACCCGGCGTTCTCGCCGCTGTTCGGGCCGGGCAACTACATCGGCGACGAAAGCCAGTACGACGCGATCCGCGCCGCCGCACACAAGCGCCTGCGCGGCCTGTTCGAACGCGCCAACACGCAGCTGGAAGGCCGCCAGTGGCTGGCCGGGTTCCGCAGCTTCGCCGATCCGTACTTCTACATCACGCTGCGCTGGGCCGCGGGCGTCAAGGTTGACCTGACCGGCCTGGACAACATCGCCGCCTTCAAGCAGCGCATGGACGCCGACCCGGGCGTGCAGGCCGCGCTGAAGGCCGAAGGCCTGCTCTAAGCGCGACGGCGAACGATCAACGAAGAGCCCGGCCATGCCGGGCTCTTTCGTTATCGGCAACACGCGCCCCTCAGCCGATCTCGCGGACGACGTTGTCCTGCGCGTCGCGCAGCGTGGTGGGCACCACCTCCACCACCAGACCGGTACCGGGCAACGGGTAGCGACCGCGCTGGGCACGCACCTCGCGCAGCAGCGCGTCCAGGCTCGCCGAGGTCAGCGTGCATGTCATCCCGCCCTCGCCGGGCCGCAACGCATCGCGTTCACCGGGCTGGAAGGTCCACTCGCGATCGCCGCCGATCACCGTCAACGGGTTGCCGTAGCGCAGGCGCAGCGGCAACAGGTCCAGCAGGCTGGGTACCTGGCCGGCGCCGATGACCAGCACCGTGCTGTCTCCCTCCTCACGCCATGCCAGCGTTTCCACGAACAGCATCGCGGTGCTGGAGCCGTCGCGCGCGCTGCCTGCCTCCACCTGCCGGGCCAGGTCCGCATCGTCGAGCAGCGAGGCACGATGCAGATCGGTGATCCACAACGGCATGCCCGGCTCCAGCGCGTGCAGCACGCCATCGGTGGACCAGCGCTTGATCGCGGCCATCTCCGCATCGCTCAGGCCGATCACCTGCAGGAACGACAGGTGGCCGTTGGCGGTATCGCGCGCCGGCAGCTGCGGGTCGGGCAGGAAGGCCACGTGACGCAGGCAGGTGTCGGTATCCAGCGCGATCGGTCCGTTGGCATCCATGTGATGCCCGGCCTCGAACACGTTTCCGGTAGCGAACACGTAGCGGGCGAGATTCTGCAGCAGGTTCATCGGCCACGTCGGCGGGCTGGCGGCATCGTCGTCCACGGCCAGGCGGAAGGTCAGTTCGAAGCCGAAACCGCTGGTCTGCGCATCGTCGCTCTGCTTGTCGTACAGCTCGGAGAGGCCGTAGGTGACGTAGTGCCAGTGCGGGCGCGGGGCGGTGGCCCAGTACACGCTGATGCCGTCCAGCGGATCCTTCCCGCCCAACGTGTAGGGCAGCGCCGTGCCGTAGTGCTTCGGCTCCTGGCCGGGATACAGCGCGGCCAGGGCCGCGTTGATGGCATCCCAGCCCGGGGTGCCGTCATCGTCCTTCGTGGGGTCCATCGCGTGGCTCCTGCGTGTGTAGCCTGGCAAGGTAACGCCGGTGCGCGGCGACCACCACCCTTGCCCTGCGCCACGCGTCAGCCAGGAACAGCGGCCGCCGTGTCCTGCAGCGGTGGCGCTGGCGCGTCAGGTGCGTCGAGCAACGCGTGGGTATCGCTCAGCCAGCGGCTGGCCAGCGCCGGGCTCCTGGCCTTGGCGACGGCAGCGGCCATGTCCGGCCACAGTTTTTCCAGCGTGCCGGCATCGGTGCAACGCTCGATCTTGAGCTGCATGAAATAGCCCTTCAGCCCAAGGTGCCTGCGCACCGACTCGCTCATCCAGTCGTACAGGCGCTTGTACAGGTCCGGGTCCTGCTCACGGCCGGCGGTGAGCGTGCGCGCGGCCGGCGGTGCCACCGCGCCGCCGATGATCTCGATCAGGCCCATCCCGGCAAGCTGCGCCAAGGCGTCGTCCGGTGCGCGCAGGCCCGGCAGCACGGCGGTCAACGCATCGTCATCGCGCTGACCATCGACCATCAACAGAATGGAGCGCAATGACGGC
The DNA here is from genome assembly GCF_046736075.1 of Stenotrophomonas sp. LGBM10. Lineage (GTDB taxonomy): Bacteria > Pseudomonadota > Gammaproteobacteria > Xanthomonadales > Xanthomonadaceae > Stenotrophomonas. Next base: position 3,225,873 of record NZ_CP177163.1, on the reverse strand, counting down.
GGCAGACGCCGCGCGCGGTCTTCGATTTCCTGACGGCCCGCGGCCGTCTTGGCATGGATGTACGCCATGTGGTGCTTCCCCCTGTCACCTGCTGCATTGCCACGCCCGGCACGCAGCCGGTGGCTGGTGCAGGGGCGCCCCTTGCGATGGTTCCTGACGGCGCCTCACGTCCGGCGCCGCCAGCGCACCGTGTCCCCAGCGCGCGGCGTCCGGCCATGGGCCGGGAACGATCACTTCCGGAGCTTACCTGAGCGGGCTGGGCACGGGTGACGCGTCGCAGCAACGCCCCTTGCGGGCAGCCGCGTGGGGAGCGCTACCGCGCACGTGAGCGCATCCACGCCATCAACACGCCGAAAAAAGCGCCCCCGAACGCCATGCTCCGTCCGATGTCCCCGGCATCGACCGGCATGCGCCACACCATGTCCAGAACGCACCTCCACGTCCCGAACACCAGCGCGAATTCGGCGCCGTAAAAGACTGCGCTGAGCCAGAACGCGCGCCGTTGTCTATCGGCCGGCACCGCAACGCACAGCCGGATCATCAGCCAGAGCATCATGCGTGGTTTGCGCTTCATCCTGACCCTTCCGTACCGCATCCGCATCGTGCGCTGCGTCCGGAGCGGATCGTGGAAAAAGCGCGGATCCGTTTCCAGATGCAGATGCGACATCAACGCGACGAAGGCAACGGCCTCAACTTCCCACTTTTCCCTTTACCGAGTAAAGCGGCTCGAGCAGCCATTCATATAACTGGCGCCGCTCCCCCAGGATGTCGGCTTCAAGTCGCATCCCGGGACGTAATGGCTCAGGTACGCCATAGGCAGATACGCTCTGTCGATCCAGCGCGACAAGTACACGATACACCGGCTCACTCGATGACGCCCGACCCGCAATTGCACTGCGCGAGATATGGGTGACCACGCCATGATGGCTACCGAATTTCTGGTAGGGGTACGCCTCGTAGCGCAGCAACACCCGGTCACCGGCCTTGATGAAACCGATCGCCGCACTGGGCACCAACAACTGGGCACGCAGCCGGGAACCTTCTGGCAACAGACTGATCAGCGGCTGGCCAGACTGCACGGCTTGTCCGGCTTCAACCAACCGGCTCGCAACCATTCCGGGTACCGGGGCACGCAGCAGCAACTCGCCGTCCGCTTCCATACGCACGGCCTCCTGGCGCAGTGCGGCGCCATCGCGCTCCGCGGATGCCTGTGCGGCGCGACGCTGTGGCGGGACCTCTGCAAGCACCTGCTCCATCTGCGCCAGCGCGCGTCGTAGTGAGGTTGCCTGTCGCTGCAGCGCCTGCTGTGCGTTAAGCAGATCAAGCACCCCTTGCTCCTGCTGGTTGAGCTGCACCAAGCTCACATAGCCCTGGTCAGCGACCTGTCGATAGCGCTGAACGGTCTCACGGCCGATGCGCACCTGCTCGCTACGCGTTTGGATCTCGTCCTCGATCTGGGCAAGCTCGCGTCGCAACGCATTCCGCTGCTGACGGCCACCGCGCTGTTGCACCTGCAACTGCGCTTCCTGCGATGCGTGCAGGGCGGCAAGACTTTCCACGCGCACGTGATGGCCCTCGCGTAATACCTTCAGCGCATCATCGCCAGCGGCGGTCACCCGCGGTATGTTGATCAGCAACAGGGGCGCCTGGCGCTCAACACGATCGCCTTCATCGGCATGCACCACGGCGATCACACCCGATGAGGGCGCCACCACCGTGGACAGACCCAAATCGGGTATGAGCTCGCCCGCAACACGAGAGCGACGCGTGTAGTCCCCAAAAATAAGCAAGCCCAGCACCAACGCTGCCGACAGGGCACCAAGGATAGCCAGCACCCACAGCCGAACAGGCTGTGCAAGCGAGATGTTCCCCAACCAACTTCCCCGCTTCGCCTCAAGTACCTCCGGGCGGTACAACCCGCTCACGCACTTACCTCATCTACAGCGCCTTGCGCCTGCTGCACCGGCGGCCGGTGTTCGGCAACAATCGCCCCGGCATGCATCACCAGCACCCGTTCGGCACTGGCAATGGTTTCAGGCCGGTGGGCAATGATGACCCGCGTGAGATCCAGTCGACGTACCGCGTCATTGACCAGTCGCTCACGCTCTACATCGAGATGGCTGGTGGCCTCGTCCAGAAACAGCAGCCGTGGCTGGCGGTACAGCGCCCGTGCCAGTATCACCCGCTGTTTCTGCCCACCAGACAAGGTGGTGCCCATGTCGCCGATCAGGCTGTTGTAGCCCATCGGCATCGCGACAATGTCGTCATGCACGGCGGCCAGCGTCGCCGCTTCCTGAACGCGCGCGTCATCCAGGCCATCATCCTCGAAGGCGATGTTGTCGCGAAGGCTACCCGCGAAGAGCTGATCATCCTGCATCACCGCACCAATGATGCGGCGGTACTGCTCCATCCCGATCCTGGCCAGCGGCACGCCACCGATCCGGATCTCACCTTCGGTAGGCGTCAGCAGGCCGAGCAGCAGCTTGATCAGCGTCGTTTTCCCGCAGCCTGAAGGACCGACAATGGCTACCGACTCGCCCGCTTCGATGACCATGCTGCAGTGACGCAGCACCCATGGCTCGCTGGACGCGTAGCGAAATCCAAGTCCAGTCACTTCAATGCGCAACCGTGCCGGCAGTCCATCCGCCGTGACATCAACCGCAGGCATCTCAGGCTCGGCCAGTACGATGTCCGACAGCCGCTCACCATGCAGGCGCAACATGCGGAACTCCATCCACTTGTCGATCAGCCCGCCGACTCGTTGTGCGAACTGTTCCTTATAAGCAAGGTAGGCAATGAGCATGCCCACCGAGAAGACGTTCTGCATTGCAAGAACGGCACCGATCCAGATCACTGCGATACGCTCGACACCGAAGATCAGCTGATTGGCGCTGCCAAAGACGACGCCAAAGCGGGCCAGCCACACGTCGCGGTTGACGGTGTCGTTCATCAGATTGAAATAGCCGGAGCGGCGCAGCGTTTCTCGCCCAGCCACCTTGATCGACTGGACGCCGCGGATGGACTCCAGCAGGTGGCTCTGCTGCTGGGCTGCTGCAACGAGTTGCCGCTCGGTACCGTTGCGCAACGCACGGAACGATACCCCCCGCATCACCATGTAAAGCGCTACCGCCAGTAAGCTCACCAGCGTCAGCTTCCAGCTGTACAACAGCATCATACCCAGGGTCACTATGGCCATGACCCCGTCTATGAGCGCCTCCACGAAGCTGGTCGTCAAGGTGCGCTGGATGGCCTGCACGCTGCCCATGCGCGAGGTGATATCGCCCAGGTGGCGTTTCTCGTAGAAATCCAGCGGCAGCCTGATCAGATGGCTGAACACGTTCCCCAGCCATTGCAGACCCAGACGACTGGATAGATGGATGACTGCCCAGCCGCGGACCGCACCGATGGCGACCTGCAGCAGCAGCGCAAGGCCGAATCCGAGGCCCAGGGTAGTAAGCAGGTCACGATCTGCTGCAATCAACACGTGATCGACGATCCACTGAATGAAGAACGGCGCCAGCAGAACGAACACCTGCAGCGCCAGCGACAACATCACGATCATGCCCAGTGCACGCCACAACCCGCTCACCTTGCCGGTCAGCTGGGAGATAGCGACCGCCGCTGTAGACGGGGTGGCCCGGAAATCGGCACCCGGGCTCAACTCCAACGCAATCCCGGTGAAATGCCGCGAGAACTCCTGCAGCGACAAGCTTCGCTCACCAACGGCAGGATCGAGCACGGTGACGGCGTGCCTGCGAACGCGGTTGAGCACCACAAAGTGATTGAGATCCCAGTGCAGAATGCAGGGAAGCTGAAGCTGGCCAAGGTGTTCCATATCTAACCGCAACGGACGGCAGTTGAAACACATCTGCTCGGCAATCGTCATCACTTGGGCAAGCGTGGTCCCGTTGAGTGAAAGCCCGTGGCGGCGGCGGAGCCCACGTAGACCGATGCGATCGCCATAGTGCGAAGCCACCATCGCAAGGCACGCCAATCCGCACTCTGCGACTTCCGATTGAACTATCCGCTCCATTGAATAGCGACCTATGAAAAATTCAATAAATCCTGTGACTGCTTCTACGAGAACTCAAACAAAATCTGCGCACAGGCCGCCACAGAGGATCAACTAATCCGGACGAAAGTTCATGGCTCGCCTGTACTTGATACCGGCATCAGGCCGCCGGGAATCCACCGGGAATCTTGATATATATCCGGCAGCCAATGCTCGCTCCTTCATCTCTTCTCCAATACCCTCTGCGGCCTCGATCTCCACATGCGTTACCTTTCCGCCGGCATCCACCGTCATTACCCATACCAATCGACCTACAAACCTCTGCGGCGACGCTTCTTCTGGATAGTTGGGCCGGCCCAACACATAAGGCACTGGAGAAGGCTGATTGAACTTTGCAGCCTTCAGACTCATGGCTACCTCTACAGACCTGCTGGCCGTAAACGTAGATTCACCATCGAGATACACCCTATATGACCATGTACCTGGCACCCCCCAACTGGGGAGACGGGCGGCATAGCAGCGCTTCTTGCCGCTGTAGCTTTCATCCGACTGGCGAGACACCACCTCCCCTCTGCTATCGACGGCCTCCAAGACCATCGACTGACGCGGGGTTTCCGATCTGAGTACGGCCACGCAAACTTGGTGATTGAACTTCTTCCCAAGTACAAATGAACGAGTCTCCTGACGTGCGAGCGCACCCGCTTCAGGCTTTGACCACAGAAACTCTATGTATACATCTGCGCCAGAGGAGCCAGCATCCTCGGCGGATGATGCCCAAGTCACAGTCAAAAGGATTAGATACAGCGCAAAAACCAACCATTCGCGATCAGCCCTCATACGCTTTCCTCCCCAAGCGACTGACAACCCTGGCGACACGCATCGCGCTATGCCGCCAGGGTCCAAGTACGTTCAACCACGAGATCTAAAGCTACGCACGGCACCCATCCCATCTGTCATGAAGGGATGATTACCCAGCGACAGCTCGATCCGAGCCATTGTCGCGCTCCGGCGTACAAGTACCATCGTCAACCCAAGGGTCTGTGGGCTGAGTGTCGGAATTCCCGTGCCCACCGCCAATTTGCTGCACTTCCTCCCGAGACAGAAGTCGCCCGAGGACACGACCACTGCTAGCGGTCGCGGCGGTACTTTTAGAATTGCTGGACATGCACTTCTCCTTGTGGGATGCCGAATGCATCCCTTGAATGCCGAGATCTTCAGGATTCGGCGGCTGTTAGGCAGCCATCACGACTGCCACATCTCCCGGCAGTGCACACCGGCTCGAGTATCATTGGGCACGCAGCAGACCACTCACCCGCGCAGATTGAATCGCCTGTTCAAGGCCGATATGCTGCGAACTTTGCACATTACCGAGATCAACTTCACCCGACTCAACGAACTGACAAAAAGCTTCGAGAACCTTCAATTCTTCACACCATGACTCAATGAAAAGAAACTGACCTGCTTCATTTATCTCCAGGAAACACCAGTTCCCGTCGGGCGAAACGATGAAGTCGACCCCCCCGCTTACAAGACCCAACTTCCCCATCAGCTTTCGACATGCATCCTGTATCGAAAGTGGAACATCGATTGGAGCGCACCGGGTTATGGATCTCTGATCAAGCCTCCAATCCACGTCTCCGCCACGAAGTGAGTTCGATTCAATTCGCACCGCTAAACAGACAGATCCAAAGAACTGCGCACGAACCTCAAATGCCTTATCCATCTTTCTCTGGAATATTCCAGGGGTAGCTCTGAGGTAACGATCCTCAGGTAAATCCTGCAATGTAACTGCGGCCGTATACGTCTTCCTGACGCACCCGTCATCACCCCAAATGTGCCCGGTAAGAGGCTTGTAGATCGTGGAACTGTGCCGACCGATGAAGTCTCGAATTTCGCAAGGATCATTACTGATCAATGTGGGCGGAATCTCGAGGCCAGAGTCCTGCGCCGCACGAAGCTGATTCGGCTTGATGTCACTAATGCTGGCCGCCGCTCTCCGGTTGATCCAGAAAGCCCTCTCAAATCCATCTGCATGTGCGCTTTCTGCTGCTCTCAGCTCATTTTCGGCAAAGCCCATGTCATCGGCATCAAGATAGTCGGGTGCAAGCGCCGCCCTTCGCCTGCGATACCAGACCACGTCAATCTCGCCGGAGGAAACCGCTCCATGCCGGGTATGAAGAACATCGAGCCGTTCGCCTTCAGAAAAATGCAAACTTGAGCTAGCCGAACCTGGGTAATCCTCCCCGAGCCATCGAACCACACGATGTCCGCGATTTTCCAGAGCATGCCCGCAAACTGCCGCATGAAAGTCTTGATTGATCGTATGGATGAGTACGAGCTTTGACTCCTGCCCAACTGATCGGCGACGCGGCCGATCGTCGCCACCGTGCAGCTTGTTGAATGAGAGTCCCAGGTTTTTTACCATTTCCTCGCCCCCCCCTTCTTATGCATCCATACCGGCCGACGCCTGTATTCCATAAACTTGCTGATCTGAGCGAATGCATAGGGACCGAGCATGACACTGGACTGGCCGACGAGCGACTCGATAACTCAGCAAACAAGCAATACATGCATCTGTTTTATGCCTGACAGATACCTCAATCAAGAGCCAAGCACGACAGTTGACTCGAACTTTGACGCAGTTATCAAAGAAGTAGTTATCAAGCGCTGGCAGCCGCCCCATACCACCTGATAGATTCCATCGAATCAAACGCCAGGTAAGCATTTGAAACGCATGGAAGGGGAGCGGCATATCAATTGGAGGCTGCACCATGAGTGCAGAAAAGGCCTTTCCCCTCAATCCTCCTGAATCGGCTCTGTGCCGCAATCGCGTGAGTTTTCGACTACATTTTGCTTGCATCACTGCACTGCCGTCCGCAAGAGCAACATGCCGCCAGATGTCGCGCGAAGCGAATGAATCAATATTTCAGAACATGAGATCAGGGCATTCGCCTGATACAGAATAGCTACCCCTGTGCATCGGGAAGACGCAGTCGCAAGAGGGACATGAATTTCTATAGGCTGGAAGCAGTGACGGCTCGCAAGTGAGTAGTAAGGCCAGTGACTTCAGCCATGCCGTGCACATGCAAAGCGGGAAATCTCCCGCTGGCGTCATCGAGGTTTCGGAACGATCTTCCACTGCCCGACGGCAAGGTGAGAGTTGAAGCGCGTCACGGCCAACGCGGAAGAAGCAACGTCATGCCTGAGAGCAGTTCAATGAGCCTTGGCGCGCTACTCTGCAGTTGACGAGCAGAAGGGCGGAGAGCTGCATCTTCGTCATATTGATCGCCACGGTAGCGGTTGGCGGCGAACACGGCGCGATCTTCGCAAAGGCGTTGACAGCGGCGGTTGCATACATCGCTTTCCGAGTGAAACGCATGCCCCTGATCATGGAGACTGACGCTGCGTCTTGCCGCCGCCGGGGTCAATGGTGCCGGACTACGGATCGTCATGGTCGACTACTCTGAACGCGCAGCGGCAAGTTCCATCGACTGGAGCCGGCAGGCACTTTCTGGATTACGTGCTTTGCGTAGTCGCCAGCTGCATCGTTGCGCCGCTGTTTTGAGTAAAGAGTTGTAAAGCACCAGCTTCTATCCGGCGCTTTACACTGAAGCCCGGGTTGATTAACGGCATCCTCAATCTCGCGATCATCCAATGGGAATTGATGCAACGATTGCACCGTGCGAGCCGCACCCAGGATTCAGGGTACGACTCGTACGGGTGAGTGTCTGCGCATCACCCGCGCGACAGTCACTGCAATCACTTTGCGCCGAATTCCCTTACCGCCCCAGCGCGCGCCGGATCTCATCCAGCGCGCCCGGATCATCCAGGGTCGACAGATCACCCGGATCGCGCTCCTCGGCCAGCGCCTGCAGCGAGCGGCGCAGCAGCTTGCCCGAGCGCGTCTTCGGCAACGCGTTGACGATGTGGACGTGCGCCGGCCGTGCCACCGCCCCCAGCGACTGGGCCACACGCTGCATCATCTCGGCGATCACCGCCGCCGGTTCGGCGGTGGCCTGCTTGAGGGTGACGAACACCAGCGGCACCTGCCCCTTGAGTTCGTCCTTGACGCCGATCACCGCCGCTTCGGCCACCAGCGGGTGCCCGGCGATGCACTCCTCGATTTCACGCGTGCCCAGGCGGTGCCCGGCCACGTTGATCACATCGTCGGTGCGGCCGAGGATGAAGGTGTAGCCATCCTCGTCGCGGATCGCCCAGTCCAGCGAGCTGTACAGCAGTTCCTTGAAGTGGCTGAAGTAGCTCTGGATGAAGCGGTCGTCGTCCTTCCACACCGTGGTCATGCAGCCCGGTGGCAGCGGCGGGGTCATCACCAGCACGCCCTTCTGCCCGGCCGCCACTTCCTCGCCGGTGTTCTCGTCGATCACCTTCATCCGGTAGCCAAGATTGGGGAACCCCGGCGAGCCGAAACGCACCGGTTTCATGTCCACGCCGGGCAGCAGCGTCAGCGCCGGCCAGCCGGTTTCGGTCTGCCAGTAGTTGTCGATGATCGGCTTGCCGAGCGCGTCGTTGATCCAGTGCGCGGTGGGCTCGTCCAGCGGTTCACCGGCCAGGAACACGTACTGCAGCGCGGACAGGTCGTGGCGGCGGATGAAGTCCACGTCATGCTTCTTCAGCACACGGATGGCGGTGGGGGAAGAGAACAGCGTGCGCACGCCGTACTGTTCGCACAGCGCCCACCAGATACCCGGATCGGGGTGGGTTGGCAGCCCTTCGTAGAGCAGCGAGGTGCAACCACCGATCAACGGCCCATACACATTGTAGGAATGCCCCACCGCCCACCCCACATCGGAGGTGGAGAACATCACCTGGCCCGGCTTGCAGTCGAATACGGTTTCCATCGACTGCGCCATCGCCACCGCGTAGCCGCCCACATCACGCTGCACGCCCTTGGGCTTGCCGGTGGTGCCGGAGGTGTACAGCAGGTAGCTCGGTTCGCTGGATTCCAGCCACACCACCGGCACGTCCTGGTCGCCGACCTCGGCGCGCAGGGTGGCGTAATCGACGTCGCGGCCCGGCACCTTCGGCTCGGCCGGGTCCAGCCCGCGCGAGACGATCAGCACATGCGGCGGCGGCGACTGCGCTTCGGCGCAGGCGGCATCGACCATCGCCTTGTACGGAATCACTTTGCCGCCGCGCTTGCCGGCATCGGCGGCGATCAGCAGCTTGGGTTCGGCATCGTCGATGCGCAACGCCAGGTTGTGCGCGGCGAAGCCGCCGAACACCACCGAGTGGATCGCACCGATGCGCGCGCAGGCCAGCATCGCGAACACGGCTTCGGCCATGTTCGGCATGTAGATCACCACGCGATCGCCACGCTGCACATCCAGGCGCTGCAGCACCGCCGCGAAGGCATTCACTTCGCGGTACAGCTCGCGGTAGGTGATCTCGCGGGTGACGTCGGTTTCGGTCGAGATGGTCACCAGCGCCAGCTGGTCCGGCCGCTCGACCAAGTGGCGGTCCACCGCGTTGTAGCAGAGGTTGGTTTCACCGCCCACGAACCAGCGCCGGAACGGCGGGTTGCTGTAGTCCAGGATCTGTTCCGGCGCTTTATGCCAGTAGATGCGTTGCGCCTCCTCGGCCCAGAACGCCTCGGGTTCATCGATGGAACGTCGGTACATCGCTTCGTAACGCATGACAGCCCTCCCAGACAAAGTCATGGGATCGAGCATAGTCCGATGGCGGCTACTGAACTGTCCGACCTTGGTCGTACGGAGCGCGATCGCGCGCGGCTTGAACCGGACGCGGCTGCCGGTGGGTCGGGTGCGGGGTGGCCTTACCCTTGCAGGCGAAGTAAAGGAGGAGGGGGCGGCCGCAGGCCGACGCCGGGGGACATTCGCCGGAAAGGGTAAGGCCACCCCGCACCCGACCCACCGGCGTTGCACCGTGATATCCGGCGTTTCCTTCCCGCAACCCTTGCCTCGTCGCGGCCGGCAGGCTCCTGGCAAAGTAAAGGAGGAGGCCGTCGCCGCCAGGCGTTGGCCGGGGGACATTTGCACAGGGGCCTGCCGGCCGCGACGGGGCCCTCAACGCCCGCGAGGAAGGTGATCGAAGGTGCTCCGCCAAGCGTCGAAGAGCAAAAAAAAACGCCGGGCGAGCCCGGCGTTTTTCACATGCAGTCGCAGCGCGCGATCAACCCAGCAGGTGGGCGACGCCGGCGCGTTCTTCTTCCAGCTCGGCCAGGGTCTTGTCGATGTACTTCTGGCTGAAGTCGTCGACCGGCAGGTCCTTGACCAGGGTGTACTCACCGTTTTCGGTGGTCACCGCGAAGCCGAAGATCACGCCTTCCGGGATGCCGTAGGAGCCGTCGGACGGCACGCCCATCGTCACCCACTTGCCGTTGCTGCCCAGGACCCAGTCGCGCACGTGGTCGATGGCGGCATTGGCGGCCGAGGCGGCCGAGGACGAACCACGGGCTTCGATGATCGCCGCGCCGCGCTTGCCCACGGTCGGAATGAAGGTACCGGCGTTCCATTCCTGGTCGTTGATCGCATCGGCCACGGAGGCGCCGTCGGCGGTGGCGAAACGGTAGTCCGGGTACATGGTCGGGCTGTGGTTGCCCCACACGACCAGCTTTTCAATGCCGCCGACCGACTTGCCCAGCTTGGACGACAGCTGGCTCAGCGCGCGGTTGTGGTCCAGGCGCAGCATGGCGGTGAAGTTGCGCGGGTTCAGGTCCGGCGCCGACTTCATGGCGATGTAGGCATTGGTGTTGGCCGGGTTGCCGACCACCAGCACCTTCACGTTGCGGCTGGCGACCTTGTTCAGCGCCGCGCCCTGCGCGGTGAAGATCTTGGCGTTTTCCAGCAGCAGGTCCTTGCGCTCCATGCCCGGGCCGCGCGGACGCGCGCCGACCAGCAGGGCGATGTCGGCATCCTTGAATGCCACTTCGGCGTCATCGGTACCGACCATGCCGGCCAGCAGCGGGAACGCGCAGTCTTCCAGTTCCATCATCACGCCGCGCAGGGCGGCCTGGGCCTTGTCGACCGGCAGCTCGAGCAGCTGCAGGATGACCGGCTGGTCCTTGCCCAGCATTTCGCCGGAGGCGATGCGGAACAGCAGGGCGTAGCCGATCTGGCCGGCGGCGCCGGTCACGGCAACACGAACAGGTGCTTTCATGGGGATTTCCTCTGCTAAGAAGCTGTGTGGGAGTGGCCACCGGGCGGGGAAAGACCTGGCGGGGCGGCCGGAAATGCAAAACGGCCTCCCGTTGGAGGAGGCCGTTGGACGGGATCAGGCGGAGAGGATCTTGTTCCACTCGGCGACCTGGTCGGCCTGGGCGGCCAGCACAGCGTCGGTGTCGCCTTCCAGGGTGATCGAATGGATCACGTCGCCCTGCTTGACCGAATCAACGATGGCCTGGCCTTCCAGGACCTGGCCGAACACGGTGTGCTTGCCGTCCAGCCAGTCGGTCTTGATGTGGGTGATGAAGAACTGGCTGCCGTTGGTGTTCGGGCCGGCATTGGCCATCGACAGCGAGCCGATCTGGTGCTTCACGCCGTTCTTCTCGTCCTCGAACTTGTAGCCCGGGCCGCCGGTGCCACGACCCTGCGGGCAGCCGCCCTGGATCATGAAATCGGGAATCACGCGGTGGAAGATCAGGCCGTCATAGAAGCCCTTCTTGACCAGGTTCACGAAGTTGGCGACGGTCTTGGGTGCCTTGTCGGCGAACAGCTCGACCTTGATCGGGCCCTGGGTGGTGTCGAAAGTGGCGATGAGGGACATGCAAATCCTTGGGGTACGGGGGTTTGTCGTTAGCTCCATAGGATACACCGCGCCCCTTGAACGACGCGCGCCAGTTTCACCAACGCGTCGCCACGCGCCCGGTCCCCAACCGGCACGGGAAGCACCTTTCCTGAACGCCCCGGAGCCACCAAGGGGGTGGGCCTACCTGAATAGGCTGAAGGTTGTTTTCGCGATTGGTCATCTTGGCCGTATAATGTTGGACTTCTTTTTCCAAATCCGGCGCCGACTGGCCCCCTTTCGCATGTCTATCGAAAATCTTCGCAACATCGCCATCGTCGCCCACGTCGACCACGGTAAGACCACCCTCGTCGACCAGCTGCTCAAGCAGTCCGGCACCCTCTCCGAGCGCACCGTGCTCGCCGAGCGCGTGATGGACAGCAATGACCAGGAAAAGGAACGCGGCATCACCATCCTGGCCAAGAACACGGCCATCACCTGGGAAGACAAGAAGACCGGTATCAAGAACCGGATCAACATCGTCGATACCCCGGGACACGCCGACTTCGGCGGCGAAGTGGAGCGCGTGCTGTCGATGGTCGACACCGTGCTGATCCTCGTCGACGCGATGGACGGCCCGATGCCGCAGACCCGCTTCGTGACCCAGAAGGCCTTCGCGATGGGCTTCAAGCCGATCGTCGTGGTCAACAAGGTCGACCGCCCGGGCTCGCGTCCGGACTGGGTGATCGACCAGGTGTTCGACCTGTTCGACAAGCTCGGCGCCACCAATGAGCAGCTCGACTTCCCGATCGTCTACGCCTCGGCCCTGAACGGCTATGCCGGCCTGGAAGACAGCGTGCGCGATGGCGACATGACCCCGCTGTACGAAGCGATCATGCAGCACGCGCCGAAGCCGGAAGTGGACCCGGAAGGTCCGTTCCAGATGCGCATCAGCCAGCTGGACTACAACAACTTCGTGGGCGTGATCGGCATCGGCCGCATCCAGCGCGGCACCCTGAAGAAGAACATGCAGGTCGCGGTGATCGACCGTGAAGGCAAGAAGCGCAACGGCAAGGTCGCGCAGGTGCTGGGCTTCCTGGGCCTGGAGCGCATCGAGCAGGACTCCGCCGAGGCCGGCGACATCGTCGCCATCTCCGGCATCGCCGAGCTGACCATCTCCGACACCCTGTGCCACCCGGACACCCCGGAAGCACTGCCGGCGCTGACCGTCGATGAACCGACGATCTCGATGACCTTCCAGGTCAACAACTCGCCGTTCGCCGGCAACAAGGACCTGTCCGGTGGCAAGTTCCTGACCAGCCGCCAGATCAAGGACCGCTTGGACCGCGAGCAGGTCCACAACGTGGCGCTGAAGGTCGAACAGCTGGAAGACGCCGACAAGTTCCTGGTCTCCGGCCGTGGCGAACTGCACCTGTCGGTGCTGATCGAAAACATGCGTCGTGAAGGCTACGAGCTGGCCGTGTCGCGTCCGGAAGTGATCATCAAGCAGATCGACGGCCAGGCAATGGAGCCGATCGAGCAGCTGGTGGTGGACATCGAAGAACAGCACCAGGGCGGCGTGATGGAAAAGCTGGGCACCCGCAAGGGCCAGCTGAAGAACATGGAGCCGGACGGCAAGGGCCGTGTGCGCCTGGAATACCAGATCCCGGCCCGTGGCCTGATCGGCTTCCAGAACGAGTTCAAGACCCTGACCCAGGGTTCGGGCCTGCTGTTCCACGTGTTCGACCATTACGGCCCGAAGGAACAGGGCGCGATCGCCAAGCGCCAGAACGGCGTGATGATCGCCAATGCCCCGGGCGCAACCCCGGCGTACTCCCTGGGGCCGCTGCAGGAGCGTGGCAAGCTGTTCGCTGCCGAAGGCGACAATGTGTATGAAGGCCAGCTGGTCGGCATCCACTCCAAGGACAACGACCTGACCGTCAACGCGATCAAGACCAAGCCGCTGACCAACATGCGCGCTTCGGGCAAGGACGATGCGATCCAGCTGACCCCGGCGATCAAGTACTCGCTGGAACAGGCCCTGGACTTCATCGAAGACGACGAGCTGGTCGAGATCACCCCGAAGGAAATCCGCCTGCGCAAGAAGGGCCTGACCGAAAGCGACCGCAAGAAGGCTTCGCGCGGCGGCTGATCGGATCCCTGTCGTGACCGACACGCCCTACAACCCGGATCCGCACAGGCATCCGGGTCTCCATGTGATCGCCTTGCTGGAAGCCAGCAAGGCGGCACTGGCGCTGTTGGCGGCCACCGGACTGGAAATTCTCGGTCCGCAGCCGCTTCGCGATGCGGTCAATGCCCTGATCCGGCGTTTCAGCCTGGACCCGGATCACGGCACCCTGCCCTCGCTGCTCAACATGATCAGCCCCGATGCCGTCCACCTCGCCGCTGCGGCGATGGTCGCCTACGGTGTGCTGCACCTCTTCGAGGCCTGGGGCCTCTGGCGCGCCAAAGCGTGGGCCTCCTGGCTCGGCTGCGTCACCGCCGGCATCTATCTGCCGTTCGATATCTACGCCATCATCCGCCACCCTGGCTGGGCCTCGTGGTCGGTACTGGTGATCAATCTTGTCGTGGTCGGCGTGCTCGCCCGCGATATCCGCAAACGGCATGGCGGCGCCCCGGCGCAGGCCTGAGTTGCCAAGCGGTACGGCCGCTGGTTAGCCTGTCGGCCGGTTTCCGGGACGCACCCATGCGCCTGTCGCTGACACCCCTGCTGATTGCCTGCACCCTGACGGGTTGCACGCCCGCGCCCCTGCCGGCGCACGCACGCGATGCAGCCACGACCACCGCCCCGGCGGTCCCGTTCCCGTACGCCGAAACCGGCATCGCCGACCTGCAGTCGCGCATGGCCGCCGGCGAACTGGACAGCGTCACCCTGACCCGCGCCTACCTGGAGCGCATCGCCCGCCTGGACCGGGCCGGCCCGCGCCTGCGCGCGGTGATCGAACTCAACCCCGACGCCCTCAAGGATGCCGTCCAGCTCGACGCCGAACGGCGTGCCGGTCACCTGCGCGGGCCCCTGCACGGCATTCCGATCCTGCTCAAGGACAACATCGGCGCCACCCCGATGAGCACCACCGCCGGCTCGCTCGCACTGGAGGGGTTCCGCCCCGGCGATGCGTTCCTGGTGGGGCGCCTGCGCGGTGCCGGCGCCCTGATCCTGGGCAAGACCAACCTCAGCGAGTGGGCCAACTTCCGCTCCACCCGGTCCATTTCCGGCTGGAGCGCACGTGGCGGACAGACCCGCAACCCCTACCGCCTCAGCCACAACCCCTGCGGCTCCAGCAGCGGCAGTGCGGTCGCCGTGGCCGCCAACCTCGCCTCGGCAGCGGTTGGCACCGAAACCGACGGCAGCATCGTCTGCCCCGCCGCCATCAACGGCGTCGTCGGCCTGAAGCCGACCGTGGGCCTGGTCAGCCGCGAAGGCATCATCCCGATCTCCTTCAGCCAGGACACCGCCGGCCCGATGACCCGCAGCGTGGCCGACGCCGCCGCGCTGCTCACGGCGATGGCCGGGCGCGACGATGCCGACCCGGCGACCGCGACCATGCCCGGCCGCGCGGTGTACGACTACACCTCGCGACTGAACCTGGACGGCCTGCGCGGTGCCCGTATCGGCGTGCTGTACACCGGCCTGGAAAAGCGCCCCGGCATCGGCCCGGCGCTGGATCACGCCATTGCGATCCTGCGCGAGGCCGGCGCGGTCGTGGTGCCGGCCAGCCTGCCCACCCAGGGCCAGTGGCAGGACGCCGAGCGGACGGTGCTGCTGCACGAGTTCAAGGCCGGCCTGCAGCGCTACTTCACCACCTACAAGGCACCGGTGCGCAGCCTCGACGAGGTCATTGCCTGGAACCGTGAGCACGCCGGCAGGGAAATGAGCCTGTTCGGCCAGGAAATCATGGAACTGGCCAACACCACCGGTGGCCTGGGCACGCCCGAGTACATCCGCGCCCGCAGCGACGCGCGCCGCCTGGCCGGTCCGGAGGGGATCGATGCCGCGCTGCGCGCGCAGCAGCTCGATGCCCTGATCGCCCCCACCACCGGCGTGGCCTGGCCGATCCGCGATGGCCAGGGCGACGATTTTCCGGGCGAGAGCTACAGCGCCGCCGCCGTGGCCGGCTACCCGAGCCTGACCGTGCCGATGGCGCATGTCGACGGGCTGCCGCTGGGGCTGCTGTTCATGGGCACCGCGTGGAGCGAGCCGCGCTTGATCGAGCTGGGCTACGCCTACGAGCAGCGCACACGGGCACGCCGTCCGCCGCGCTTCAAGACCGACACCCTGCTGCCGCATACGGCCCCGCCCTGAGGTACGGCGCGCGCCGCCTGGCGCTGCGCAGGCGGGCTGGCTGCACCTGCACGCCAGGTCTGTCCGGAGGGGGCGCATCCACCGGCAGCCGGCCAGCGGCCGGCACTACGGGCCGTCTTCGGCGCCGGGCGAGCGGACGCCGTCAAGGACCTGCGCACGCGGCCGCTGCTGCGGGTCGGGCTGCTGGAGCAGCTCGGCGCGGGTCCGCGGCAAGGCCTGCGGATGCTCGCGGGCGATGAATTCCAGCATCCGTTCGCGCACCAGGCAGCGCAGGTCGAACGCATCGCCGGAGTTGCGCGCGCTGACCAGCAGACGCAGCTGGATCGTGTGCTCGGACGTCTCGGTTACCTGGGTCACGCACACCCGCCCATCCCACAGCGGCTCGGCATGGCAGATCCGGTCCAGCTCGGCGCGGATCGCGTTGATCGGCGCGCGGTAGTCCAGCCAGAGGAAGGCGGTCCCCAGCAGGTCCGCGCTGCGCCGGGTCCAGTTCTGGAACGGGTGCTCGATGAACCAGGTCAGCGGCACCACCATGCGCCGCTCATCCCAGATGCGCACCACCACGTAGCTGCTGCCGATTTCCTCGACCCGGCCCCATTCGCCCTCCACGATCACCACGTCGTCCAGCCGGATCGGCTGGGTCAAGGCGATCTGCAGTCCGGCAATGAGGTTGCCGAATACCGGCTTGGCTGCGATACCGGCCACCAGGCCGATGATGCCCGCCGAGGCCAGCAGTGCCGTGCCGATCTGGCGCACCATCGGGAAGGTCAGCAGGATCAGCGATACCCCCACAAGGATGATCGCGCCCATCAGCACCCGGCTGAGCACGCGCGTCTGGGTCTGGATGCGGCGGGCCTGCAGGTTGTCGGCCACTTCCATCGGGTGGTCGCGCAGGATCGCCTGCTCGCCGGCGGCCACTGCCCGCACCAGGCACCAGATCACGCAGGCGGTCAGCCCGATGTGCAGCAGCCGCAGCGACTGATCGAGCCAGCGCCCCTGCAGCGGGGTCGCTTCAAGTGCGGGAACAAGCAGCAGCAGGGGCAACGCGAAGGCCAAGGGGCGACTGAACACCCGTGCGATCCGCGCGCGTCGACGCTCACTGCCTTTCAGGCGCCGCGTCAGGGCCATCAGCAACCACCACCCCACGATACCGACCGCCAAGGCGATCGCCACCGGCCACAGATATGCCGCTGCCACCTGCCAATCCACTGTCACCGCACGCTCCCGTGATCCCGTCTGGAAGACCACAGGATGCCGGGACACCGATGACCGCGATGTCGCCCGGATGTAAGCCGCGCGTGGACGCCGCCGATCAGGCGGCGTGGTGCTCCTGCTTGCGCACGATCGCCATCGCGATCTCCAGCGACTGCTCGTAGTTCAGACGCGGGTCCACCGAGGAGCGGTAGGCACGCTCCAGGTCGCGCTCGGTCAGCTCGCGCGCGCCGCCGGTGCATTCGGTCACGTCTTCACCGGTCAGCTCCAGGTGTACGCCACCCAGTCGCGTGCCCGCTGCCGCGTGCAGGTCGAAGGACAGCTCCACTTCGCTGCGTACGTTGTCGAAGCGACGCGTCTTGAAGCCGTTGCTGGTGCTTTCGGTATTGCCATGCATCGCATCGCAGACCCAGAGCACGCGCCGCCCGTCGCGCTTGACCGCCTGCAGCAGCGGCGGCAGCTTCTCGGCGATCTGCGCCGCCCCCATGCGGTGGATGAAGGTCAGACGCCCCGGCTCGTCGTGCGGGTTGAGCACGTCGATCAGGCGCAGCAGCTGGTCCGGCTGCACCGACGGCCCCACCTTGATCGCGATCGGATTGCGCACACCGCGCAGGTACTCCACATGCGCGCCATCCAGCGCGGCCGTGCGCATGCCGATCCACGGATAGTGCGTGCTCAGGTTCAGCCAGCCCTGCTGACGCGGCACCTGACGGGTCAGGGCCTGCTCGTAGGGCAGCAGCAGCGCCTCGTGCGAGGTGTAGAAGTCGATGCGGTTGAGGTTGTGCACCTGCGAACCCGCCAGCGTCTCCATGAAGCGCACCGCGTCGCCAATCGAGGCCACCATCTTCTGGTAGTCGCCCGCCAGCGGCGAATGCCGCACCCAGTCCAGGTTCCAGTACTCGGGATGGTGCAGGTCGGCGAAGCCGCCATCGATCAGCGCCCGCACGAAGTTCATCGTCATCGCCGAATGCGCGTGGGCCTGCAGCATCCGCCGCGGGTCGGGCAGGCGCGCGGCCTCGGTGAACTCCGGCGCATTGATCACGTCGCCGCGGTAGCTGGGCAAGGTCACCCCATCGCGCGTTTCAGTGTCGGCCGACCGCGGCTTGGCGTACTGCCCGGCAAAGCGCCCCACCCGCGTCACCGGCTTGCGCAGCCCGTGCACCAGCACCAGGCTCATCTGCAGCAGCACCTTGAGCCGGTTGGAAATGGTGGTCGACTCGCAGTCGCTGAAGTTCTCCGCGCAATCACCGCCCTGCAGCAGGAAGCGCTTGCCCTCCTGTGCTTCCGCCAACTGCTGCTTCAACGCCAGGATTTCCCACGACGTCACCAGCGGCGGCAGGCGCTTGAGCTCATGCAGCGCCGCATCCAGCGCCACCGGATCGGGATAGGTCGGCATCTGCAGCGCCGGCTTGCCGCGCCAGCTCTCCGGCGACCAGTCGGTCGGCAGCATGGCGGGGGCAGTGGCGGGATCGGCAGCGTTCATCGGTATATCCAGTGGGGGATGGAGCAATCAGGGAAATCAGCTACGTCGCGCAGGGCGACGGAACGAGGCGAACAGCGCCCAGGCAGCCAGCAGCACGAACCACACCAGGCTCCACATCGGCATGGTCAGGCCCAGGAACTGCCAGTCGATGTTGCCGCAGTCACCGGTGCCGGTCAGCACGGTACGGAACACTTCCAGCGGACCCATCGTCTCGCTCAGGAACGCCAGCGGCGGACCGCAGCTCGAGCCCATGTCCTTCGGCAGCAGCTGCACATAGACATGGCGCCCGGCAATGCCGATTCCCACCGCCGCAGCAATGAAGGCCAGCACGCCGTACGTCGCCCGCCCCGCGCGCTCACGCGGCCCGTGCAGGGCCCCGATCAGGAACAGCAGACCAAGCGCGGCAAACGCCAGCCGCTGGAAGATGCACAGCGGGCACGGCTCAAGACCGATCTTGAGCTGCAGGAAAATCGCATAGGCCAGCAGGCCAACGCAGACCAGGAAACCCAGCAGGAACTGGGCACGGTAACTCCAACGCAGTGGATTCATTGCCAACACTCGTGAACGTCCAGACGACAAGATTAACAGGCCCTCACGGCCCTCAGCCGCCGACCATCGGCCCAGCCGACCAGACAGCCTGTTCTGGATTGCAGCGGGACGCCAACAGACTTCGTCGCTGGGCCGCCAGGTAACCGTCCAGGCGCCGGCAGGCCTGGGGGCGCGGGACCGTAGAAAACAGGGATGTTTTCTACGAGCCCCCAGGGATGGGTTCACGGCGTGTCCCGCGCCCCCACGCCTGCCGGCGCCCACCGGAAGAACGGAACTACAGCGTTTTGGCTCCGCTGTTGACCTCGCAGCACCCCCTAAACGGAAAAACCCGGCACAAGGCCGGGTTCTTCACCGAATAACGGGTGTTGCGCGTCGATTACTCTTCGACGGCTTCAGCCACGGCCGGACGGTCCACCAGTTCCACGTAGGCCATCGGCGCGTTGTCGCCAGCGCGGAAACCGCACTTCAGCAGACGCAGGTAGCCACCCGGACGGTTCGCGTAGCGCGGGCCCAGGATGGTGAACAGGTTGCCCACGGCTTCGTTGTCGCGCAGACGGGCGAAGGCCAGACGGCGGTTGGCAACGGAGTCGACCTTGGCCAGGGTGATCAGCGGCTCGGCAACGCGGCGCAGTTCCTTGGCCTTCGGCAGGGTGGTCTTGATCAGCTCGTGCTTGAACAGCGACGCGGCCATGTTCTTGAACATTGCTTCGCGGTGGGCGCTGGTACGGTTGAACTTACGACCGGATTTCATATGACGCATGACGGTGATTCCTGAAGTGAATGTTGGATCGGTTGGGTATCGCTGTCGCCTTCCCGGCGTTGCTGCTTGGACTGCGGATGGTCCGGTGCCGGCCCTCCTGGCCGACCGTCACCGCAGGCTATGGGCCTGTCGATGCGAGGTGTTGCGGGTGAAGCCCCCGCACCCGAAGGTGCGGGGTCACGCATCTTGCGTAGCGCTGGATCAGCCGAGCATGCCGTGCTGGGCGACACCGGCCGGCGGCCAGTTCTCCAGCTTCATGCCGAGCGAAAGACCGCGCTGTGCGAGGACTTCCTTGATCTCGGTCAGCGACTTCTTGCCGAGGTTCGGGGTCTTGAGCAGTTCCACTTCGGTCTTCTGGATCAGATCGCCGATGTAGTAGATGCTCTCTGCCTTCAGGCAGTTGGCCGAACGCACGGTCAGTTCCAGGTCGTCGATCGGGCGCAGCAGCACCGGATCCACGCCGTTGTTGGCCGGCTTGGCCGCACCGCGGTCGCGGTGGGTGAAGTCACCGAAGACCGACAGCTGATCGCTGAGGATGTCGGCGGCGGTGCGCACGGCTTCCTCGGCATCGATCGTGCCGTTGGTTTCGATGTCCAGCACCAGCTTGTCCAGGTCGGTACGCTGTTCGACGCGGGCCGCTTCCACCGAATAGGCGACGCGACGGACCGGCGAGAACGAGGCGTCCAGGACCAGACGACCGATGGCACGGGTTTCTTCGTCCGGACGACGACGCGCGGCCGCCGGCTGGTAGCCGAAGCCACGCTCGATCTTCAGACGCATATTGACTGCCGTGTCCTTGGTCAGGTGGCAGATGATATGGTCGTTGTTGAGGATCTCGACGTTGTGGTCGACCTTGATATCGGCAGCGGTCACAACACCCGGACCCTGCTTGGACAGCGACAGGGTAGCGCTGTCACCGGTATGCATACGGATGGCCACGTCCTTCAGGTTGAGCAGGACTTCCAGCACGTCCTCCTGCAAGCCTTCGAGCGTGGTGTACTCGTGCAGCACGCCGTCGATCTCGACTTCCGTGATGGCGAAGCCCGGGATGGACGACAGCAGCACGCGACGCAGGGCATTGCCCAGCGTATGCCCGTAACCACGCTCCAAGGGCTCGATAACGACCTTGGCGCGGGTGTCGGTAAGGCGTTCGATCTGCGGACCGCGAGGACGCAGAACCTGGTTGGCGGTAACCGTCATGTTGCGGGTTCTCCTAGTGAATCCCCGGCCGTCGCCGGGGATTCTCCAATGTGAATTACTTCGAATACAACTCGACGATCAGCGCTTCGTTGATATCCGCAGGCAGGTCCGCACGATCCGGCACAGCCTTGAAGATGCCGGCGAACTTGCCGGAATCCACTTCAACCCACGACGGGCGCAGGTCGTGCTGGGCGGCAACGGTCAGGGCTTCCTGAACGCGCAGCTGCTTGGCGGCCTTCTCGGACAGAGCGACGGCGTCGCCAGCCTTGACCTGGTACGAAGCCAGGTTGACCGACTTGCCGTTCACGGTGACACCGCGGTGCGAGACCAGCTGACGAGCAGCCGGACGGGTCACAGCGAAGCCCATGCGATAGACGACGTTGTCCAGGCGGGTTTCCAACAGCTGCAGCAGGTTCTCGCCGGTGTTGCCCTTCTTGGTCGAGGCCTTCTTGTAGTAGTTGCGGAACTGACGCTCCAGCAGGCCGTAGATACGCTTGACCTTCTGCTTTTCACGCAGCTGGGTGGCGTAGTCGGACAGCTTGCCCTTACGGGCGGTCGCGCCGTGCTGGCCGGGCTTCTGCTCCAGCTTGCACTTGGAGTCCAGCGCGCGCGCCGGGCTCTTGAGGGAAAGGTCGGCGCCTTCGCGGCGGGCGAGCTTACAGGTAGGACCGATATAACGAGCCATTTCTTATCGCTCCTTTAGACGCGACGCTTCTTCGGCGGACGGCACCCGTTGTGCGGGATAGGCGTCACGTCGATGATGTTGGTGATCTTGTAGCCCACGTTGTTCAGCGAGCGCACGGCCGACTCACGACCCGGACCCGGGCCCTTGATGCGGACTTCCAGGGACTTGACGCCGTAGTCGAGCGCGGCACGGCCGGCCTTCTCGGCAGCCACCTGGGCAGCGAACGGGGTGGACTTGCGCGAACCGCGGAAGCCAGCGCCACCGGAGGTCGCCCACGACAGAGCGTTGCCCTGACGGTCGGTGATGGTCACGATGGTGTTGTTGAAAGAAGCGTGGACGTGGGCGACGCCGTCAGTGACGACGCGCTTGATCTTCTTCTTGGTCTTAGCGACGGGCTTAGCCATTTCTTAGGTCCCTTACTTCCTGATCGCCTTGCGCGGGCCCTTGCGGGTGCGGGCGTTGGTACGGGTGCGCTGGCCACGCAGCGGCAGGCCGCGACGGTGACGCAGACCGCGGTAGCAGCCCAGATCCATCAGGCGCTTGATCGCGATACCGATTTCACGGCGCAGATCGCCTTCCACGATGTACTTGGCCACTTCCGAGCGCAGACGCTCGATTTCCGGCTCCGACAGATCGCGGATCTTGGTGGTCGAGGTCACGCCTGCGGCGTCGCAGACCTTCTTCGAACGGGTACGGCCGATGCCGTAAATGCTTTGCAACCCGACCCAGACGTGCTTCTGGGCTGGCAGGTTGACGCCTGCAATACGCGCCATGACGCGGTTCTCCAGCTGAGTGATGGCCGACAGCGCACCACGGGCGCGCCAATCCGGCAGGATGGATCAAAAAAGTGAACTAGCGATTCTATCAAGGTCTCGGTTTACTTGGAAGCCCGTGAAACCACGAAGGTTTCATGAGCCCGGCATGGGGAGTGTGCCCATGCTCCGGCGCCGGATGTCGTTGACTGCAGAGGTTGCCCTCGCCGCCGCCCGCGCTACTCCCGCGCGGGACCACCACATCTCACCCCCACCCGAGACCGCTGCGGGGGCCGCCCTTCGATTTGGAAGGCCAGGTCCGGGAACCGGAGGGCCTTCGCAACAAGAAGACTAGTGTAACAGGTGAATCAGCCGCGGGCAAAACCGCCGCGGTTGCCGCCCTTCAGATTCGCCTTCTTCAACAGGCTCTCATACTGGTGCGACATCAGGTGGGCCTGGATCTGGGCAATGAAGTCCATCACCACCACCACCACGATCAGCAGCGAGGTGCCACCGAAGTAGAACGACGCGCCGAGCTGGGTGCGCATGATTTCCGGCAGAAGGCAGACGATCACCAGGTACAGCGAACCGGCTGCGGTCAGGCGGGTCAGCACGCCGTCGATATAGTCGGCGGTGGCCTTGCCCGGACGGATGCCCGGAATCAGCGCGCCCGACTTCTTCAGGTTGTCGGCGGTTTCCTGCGAGTTGAACACCAGCGCGGTATAGAAGAACGCGAAACCGGTGATCAGCGCGGCGAACACGATCATGTGCAGCGGCTCGCCCGGCCCGAGGGCGCTGGCAACCTTCTGCAGCCACGTGGCCGAGCTGGCCTGGCCGGACCACATCGCCAGGGTCGTCGGGAACGCCAGGATGCTGGAGGCGAAGATGGCCGGGATCACGCCCGCCATGTTCAGCTTCAGCGGCAGGAACGAGGTCTGGTTCATGTACGCGTTGCGGCCACCCTGGCGACGTGCGTAGTTCACCGTGATGCGGCGCTGGCCGCGTTCGACGAACACCACGAAGTAGGTGAAGGCCAGCACCACCAGCACGATCAGCAGCAGGGCGATGAAGCTCATGTTGCCGTCGCGGTAGGCTTCCACGGTGTGGATGACCGCGCCCGGCAGGCCGGCAACGATACCGGCGAAGATGATCAGCGACACACCGTTGCCGATGCCGCGCTCGGTCACCTGCTCACCGACCCACATCAGGAAGATGGTGCCGGCGGTCAGCGCGACCACGGCAGTGAGCACAAAGCCCATGCCCGGCGCGTAGACCACGGGCGCACCGCCCGGGGACAGCTGGTTCTGCAGCGCCAGCGCGATGCTGCCGCCCTGCACCACCGCCAGGAACACGGCGCCGATGCGGGAATACTGGGTGATCTTGCGACGGCCCGACTCGCCTTCCTTCTGCATTGCCTTCAATGCCGGGAAGATGTGGACCGCCAGCTGCATCACGATCGATGCCGAGATGTACGGCATGACGTTCAGCGCAAAAATGCTGAAACGGTGCAGGGCGCCGCCCGAGAACATGTTGAACATGTCCACGATGCCGCCGCCCTGCGCCTGCATGAGCGCAAGCATGGCATCGGGATTGACGCCCGGCACCGGCACATAACAGCCGATGCGATAGACAGCCAAAGCCCCGAGGACGAACAGCAGACGCTGGCGAAGTTCCGTGAACTTGCCGAGCCCGCCGCCGAGGTTACCAATGCCAGCTTGCGCCATGTCTTACTCCTGTACGCTGCCGCCGGCAGCTTCGATCGCGGCCTTGGCACCGGCCGTTGCAGCGATGCCCTTCAGGGTGAAGGCCTTGGTCAGGCCGCCCTTCATGACGATCTTGGCCTTCTTGGCCGTGCTCGGGACCAGCTTCGCAGCGCGCAGCGCGGCGAAATCGACCTCACCGGCCTCCAGCTTGTCCAGGTGGTACGACAGGACTTCAGCCGTGTCCTTGGCGATCTTGGAACGGAAACCGACCTTCGGCAGACGACGCTGCATGGGGGTCTGGCCGCCTTCGAAGCCTGCCTTGATCTTGCCGCCACCCTTACGGGCGAACGAACCCTTGTGGCCGCGGCCGCAGGTCTTGCCCAGGCCCGAGCCGATACCACGGCCCACGCGGGTGCGCTCTTTGCGCGCGCCCGGTGCCGGGCTCAGTTCATTGAGATGCATGGTCATTGGATTATTCCTCAACCTGGACGAGGTACTGAACCTTGTTGATCAGACCGCGAACCTGCGGGCTGTCCTTCAGTTCACGCACGTCATTGAGCTTGTTCAGGCCCAGCGCACGCACCGACAGGCGGTGACGCGACTGGGTGCCACGCAGGCCACGCACCAGGCGGACCTTGACGGTCTTGGCGGTTTCATTAGCCATGGTTGAGATCCTCCACCTTCTTGCCGCGCTTGGCCGCAATGCGGACCGGCGACTGCATGTCGGTCAGGCCCTTCAGCGTGGCGCGAACCAGGTTGATCGGGTTACGCGAACCGACCGCCTTGGCCAGCACGTTCTTCACGCCAACGGCTTCCAGCACAGCGCGCATGGCGCCGCCGGCGATGACGCCCGTACCTTCCGATGCCGGCATCATGAACACGCGGGCTGCGCCGTGGCCGGCCTTGACCGGGTGCCACAGGGTGCCGTTGTTCAGATCGACGGTGGCCAGGTTCTTGCGCGCCTGCTCCATCGACTTCTGGATGGCGACCGGCACTTCGCGCGCCTTGCCGTAACCGAAACCGACCTTGCCTTCGCCATCACCGACCACGGTCAGTGCGGTGAAGGTGAACTGACGACCGCCCTTGACGGTCTTGCTGACGCGGTTGACCGCGACCAGCTTTTCGATCATGCCGTCGTCGACTTTCTCTTCGCGGTTGCGATCGCGATCGCGACCCCGCGGCTGACGTTCTTCTGCCATGTTGATTCCTTGATTGATTGAGTATGTACGGCTCGAGGCCGCTTATAGCTGTGAGATGGAGCGGTGGATCGAGCGCCCCTGCATAAGAAGGACGTCGCCCGGCGCAACCCGCGCCGGCAGGCAGGCGGAAGCGGGGCGATGCCCCGCTTCCTTATCCCTTAGAACTGCAGGCCGCCTTCGCGGGCTGCATCGGCCAGAGCCTTGATGCGGCCGTGGTAGCGGTAGCCCGAGCGGTCGAAAGCGACCTTCTCGATGCCCGCAGCCTTGGCGCGCTCGGCAACCAGCTTGCCAACCTTGACGGCGGCGTCGCTGTTCTTGCCGTTCTTCAGGCCTTCCTTGACGTCGGCCTGGGTGGTGTTGGCAGCAGCCAGCACCTTGGAGCCATCGGCGGTGAAGACCTGGGCGTACAGGTGCTGACCGGTGCGCAGCACCGACAGACGCGGCACGCCGAGTTCGCGGATGTGTGCACGGGTCGACTTGGCACGACGCAGGCGAGCGATGTTCTTGTTCATTATCTTTTTCCTTGGAAAGCTGAGGACCTGAATTAGGCCTTCTTGGCTTCCTTACGAATGATGACTTCGCCGGCGTACTTCACACCCTTGCCCTTGTAGGGCTCCGGCGGACGGTAACCACGGATCTTGGCGGCAACTTCACCGACCTGCTGCTTGTCCGTACCCTGGACCACGATTTCGGTCTGGGTCGGGGTCGACAGGGTGATGCCTTCCGGCGCCACGAACACGACCGGGTGCGAGAAACCGAGCGACAGGTTCAGGTCCTTGCCCTGCATGGCGGCACGGTAACCGACGCCGACCAGCTCGAGCTTGCGCTCGAAACCTTCGGTGACGCCGTGGACCATGTTGGCCAGGATCGCGCGCACGGTGCCGGTGAGGGCAGTCAGCGACGGATCATTGGCGGCCAGGCTGGCAACGCCGTTTTCAACGGTGATTTCGACGCCAGCGACCTTCGGCAGCGACAGGGTGCCCTTCGGGCCCTTCACGCTGACGGAATCAGACTGGATGTTCAGTTCAACGCCCTTGGGCAGGTTGACCGGCTTCTTGGCTACGCGGGACATAGTAGTTTCCTTCTCGCCTTAGGCCACGAAGCACAGGACTTCGCCGCCGACGCCCAGCTGGCGCGCCTGCGCATCAGTCATGATGCCCTTGGAGGTGGAGATGATGGAGATGCCCAGGCCGTTCAGGACCTTCGGCAGCTCAGACTTGCCACGGTACTGGCGCAGACCCGAACGCGAGAAGCGCTTCAGGGTCTCGATGACCGGCTTGCCTTCGAAATACTTCAGGACGATTTCAAGTTCGGCCTTGTTGTTCTCGATCTTGGTCACGCGCAGGTCGGTGATATAGCCTTCGGCCTTCAACACTTCTGCGATTGCAACCTTGATCTTGGAGGACGGTGCTTTCACCGTCTGCTTG
The DNA here is from genome assembly GCF_046736075.1 of Stenotrophomonas sp. LGBM10. Classification (GTDB taxonomy): domain Bacteria; phylum Pseudomonadota; class Gammaproteobacteria; order Xanthomonadales; family Xanthomonadaceae; genus Stenotrophomonas. Next base: position 3,198,866 of record NZ_CP177163.1, on the reverse strand, counting down.
CCAACCGCGGCCGCATTCTTGATGCGTACCAGCAGGTCGGCGATGGGATCAGTCATGCTCATAGTCGATACCTTTGAGTGCACCGATATCCGCTTTCGCGAAAATCTTGCTTTTTTGGAATGGGCCTTCCGGCCCGTCATTCTGGTTCAGCGGACCAGAACCGTCCGCTCTACCAACACCCTACCCCACCCTTGCGGGCAAGTCAGACGCGGGAGTATACGACAAAAAGAGCCCGACCAGGGTCGGACTCTTCAAGTTGGGGTGAGCCTGAACAGGCCCACCCCTTGCCACAGGGACGAATCCCTTACCAGCTGGCCTTGCGCAGGCCCGGCACGTCGCCACGCATGGTGGCTTCGCGCAGCTTGTTGCGGCCGAGGCCGAACTTGCTGTAAACGCCACGCGGGCGGCCGGACAGTTCGCAACGGTTGCGGTGGCGGCTCGGCGACGAATCGCGCGGCAGCTTCTGCAACTTGATCACGGCGTCAGCCTTTTCGTCGTACGAAGCGGTCGGGCTGGAGATGATCTTCTTCAGCTCTTCACGCTTACCGGCGTACTTGGCGGCCAGCTTGGCACGCTTCAGATCGCGGTTGACCATGGAGGTCTTTGCCATTTCGGATTCCTCGACGTATCAGTTACGGAACGGGAACTTGAACGCTGCGAGCAGCGCCTTCGCTTCCGCGTCGGTCTTGGCGGTGGTGGTGATGGCGATATCCATGCCGCGGATCGCGTCGACAGCGTCGAAGTCGATTTCCGGGAAGATGATCTGTTCCTTCACACCCATGTTGAAGTTGCCACGACCGTCGAAGGAGCGACCCGAGACACCACGGAAGTCGCGCACGCGCGGCAGCGAGATGTTGATCAGGCGATCCAGGAACTCATACATCTTTTCACGACGCAGCGTGGTCTTGCAGCCGATCGGCCAACCATCGCGGATCTTGAACGAAGCCACCGAGACGCGGGACTTGGTCACGATCGGCTTCTGGCCGGAGACCTTGGCCATGTCGGCGACGGCGTTTTCCAGGATCTTCTTGTTCGTGGCTGCTTCGCCGACACCCATGTTCAGGGTGACCTTGACCAGCTTCGGAACCTGCATCGGATTGGTGTAGCCGAACTGCTTCATCAGCGCCGGCACCACTTCTTCCTTGTAGAACTTTTCGAGACGGGTATTCATCAGCGCATCCTCAGGCGTCGAGCGCCTCACCGCTGGAGCGGAACACACGCAGTTTGCGTCCATCCTCCAGCACCTTGAAACCAACGCGTTCGCCCTTGCCCGAAGCCGGGTTGAGCACGTTCACGTTGGAGATATGGATCGACGCTTCACGCTCGACCACGCCGCCGGCAACGCCTGCCTGCGGGTTCGGCTTGGTGTGGCGCTTGACGATGTTCACGTTGGCGACGATCACACGATCGCCGTCGACGCGGACGACTTCGCCCTGCTTGCCCTTGTCCTTGCCGGTGTTGACGACGACCTGGTCGCCCTTCTTGATACGGTTAGCCATGATTATCTCCTGTCGCTCACAGCACTTCGGGAGCGAGCGAGACGATCTTCATGAACTTCTCGGTACGAAGTTCACGCGTCACCGGTCCGAAGATGCGGGTGCCGATCGGCTCTTGCTTGTTGTTGAGCAGGACCGCAGCGTTGGCGTCGAAACGGATCAGCGAACCGTCGGCGCGACGCACACCCTTGCGGGTACGCACCACGACGGCGTCGAACACTTCACCCTTCTTGACCTTGCCGCGCGGGATCGCATCCTTCACGGTGACCTTGATGATGTCACCGATGTGGGCGTAGCGACGCTTGGAGCCGCCCAGCACCTTGATGCACATCACTTCCTTGGCACCGGAATTGTCCGCGACCTCGAGGTAGCTCTGCATCTGGATCATGATTCAGATCTCCTTATTCAGCCGCACGCGTGATGACTTCCACCACGCGCCAGTTCTTGGTCTTGGACATCGGAGCAATCTCGGTCACGCGGACGACATCGCCTTCGTTGCAGGCGTTGTCGGCGTCGTGGGCGTGCAGCTTGGTCGAACGCTTGATGTACTTGCCGTACAGGGCGTGCTTGACCAGGCGTTCCACCAACACGGTGACCGTCTTGTCCATCTTGTTGCTGACGACACGGCCTTCGACCGTGCGCAGCGTCTTGTTTTCAGTATTGTCGCTCATCGCGGCCATCCTTACTTGGTGCTGCCGAGCAGGGTCTTGACGCGAGCGATCTCGCGGCGGACCCGGCGGGTTTCGTGAGTCTTCGGCAGCTGGCCGGTAACCTGCTGCATACGGAGCGAGAACTGCTCCTTACGCAGGTCGGTCAGGTGGGCCTTCAGATCGTCAGCCGACTTTTCGCGAAGTTGTTTGATATCCATTACATCACCGTCCGGGTCACGAAGGTGGTGGTCACGGAGAGCTTGGCAGCTGCCAGGCGGAACGCCTCGCGAGCCACGCTTTCATCCACACCTTCAATTTCATAGATCATGCGGCCGGGCTGGATCTGGGCGACCCAGTACTCCACGTTGCCCTTACCAGAACCCATTCGGACTTCGATGGGCTTCTTGGTGATCGGCTTGTCGGGGAACACTCGGATCCACATCTTGCCGCCGCGCTTGACGTAGCGGCTGATCGAGCGGCGAGCCGCTTCGATCTGACGCGCGGTCAGCTGACCATGAGCGGTTGCCTTCAGGCCGTACTCGCCGAAGCTGACAGCGTTGGCGCTCCAGCTCAGGCCATCGTTACGGCCCTTGTGTACCTTGCGGTACTTGGTTCGCTTGGGTTGCAACATTGTCGTTACCTCGCTTCACGGGCCGGGCGCTGACGGTCACCGCGGTCGCCGCGATCGTTACGATCGTTGCGCGGGGAATCGTCCTGCTTTTCCTGGCCAACCTGGGAGAAATCGAAAACCTCGCCCTTGTAGATCCAGACCTTGATGCCGATGATGCCGTAGGTCGTCTTGGCTTCAGCGAAGCCATAGTCGATGTCGGCACGCAGCGTGTGCAGCGGCACGCGGCCTTCGCGGTACCACTCCGAACGGGCGATTTCCGCACCGTTGAGGCGGCCACCGACGTTGACCTTGATGCCCAGGGCACCGAGGCGCATCGCGTTGCCGACCGAGCGCTTCATTGCACGGCGGAACATGATGCGACGCTCCAGCTGCTGCGCGATCGACTCGGCAACCAGCTGTGCGTCCAGCTCGGGCTTGCGCACTTCGGTGACGTTGATGTGCGCCGGGACGCCCATCATTTCGCTCACTTCCTTGCGCAGCTTCTCGATGTCCTCACCGCGCTTGCCGATCACCACGCCCGGACGGGCGGTGTGGATCGTCACGCGAGCGGTCTTGGCCGGACGCTCGATCAGGATCTTGCTGATGCCGGCCTGCGCAAGCTTCTTGCGCAGCATGTCCCGCACCTTCAGGTCGGCCGCCAGGTAACCAGCGAACTCGGCCTTGTTGGCGTACCACTTGGAGTTCCAGTCCTTGGAAATGCCGAGGCGGATACCAATCGGATGAACTTTATGACCCATGGTGTTTTCCTTTCCGCTTACTTGCCGGCGCCCACAACCACAGTGATGTGGCTGGTGCGCTTGAGGATGCGGGTGCCGCGGCCTTTCGCCCGCGCCATGAAACGCTTCAGGGTCGGACCTTCATCTACCATGATGGTCTGAACCTTCAGCTCGTCGACGTCGGCGCCCTGGTTGTTCTCGGCATTGGCAATAGCCGACTCCACCACCTTCTTGATCAGGTGGGCAGCCTTCTTGTCCGAGAACTTCAGCAGGTTGACCGCACGCTCGGCCGGCAGGCCGCGCACCTGGTCAGCGACCAGACGGGCTTTCTGCGCAGAGATGCGCGCGGAGCGCAGGATTGCTTTCGCTTCCATTGTCATCTCTCCTTACTTGCCCGACTTCTTGTCACCACCGTGACCCTTGAAGGTCCGGGTGATGGCAAATTCGCCGAGCTTGTGGCCGACCATGTTCTCGTTGACGAGCACCGGAACGTGGTTCTTACCGTTATGAACGGCGATGGTGATGCCTACCATTTCCGGCAGGATCATCGAACGGCGCGACCAGGTCTTGATCGGCTTCTTGCTACCCGCAGCGGCCTCCACCTTCTTGACGAGGTGGTGATCGACGAACGGGCCCTTCTTGAGTGAACGTGCCATGGTCGATTAGCCCCTACGATCGCGGACGATGAATTGCTGGGTGCGCTTGTTATGGCGCGTCTTGTAGCCCTTGGTCGGGACACCCCACGGGGTGACCGGATGCGGGTTACCCTGGCCGGCCTTCGCCTCACCACCACCGTGCGGATGGTCAACCGGGTTCATGGCAGCACCACGAACGGTCGGGCGGACACCGCGCCAGCGCTTGGCGCCAGCCTTGCCCAGCTTTTCCAGGTTGTGCTCGTCGTTGCCGACTTCACCGATGGTGGCGCGGCACTCGACCGGCACCTTACGCATTTCACCCGAGCGCAGGCGCAGGGTGGCGTAGATGCCTTCACGAGCGACGAGCTGCACGGCAGCGCCGGCGGCACGCGCGATCTGGGCACCCTTGCCCGGCTTCAGTTCGATGCCGTGGACAGTGGTACCGACCGGGATGTTGCGCAGCGGCAGGGTGTTGCCGGTCTTGATCGGCGCATCCGAGCCCGCGATCACCTGGTCACCGGCCTTCAGGCCCTTCGGTGCGATGATGTAGCGACGCTCGCCGTCGACGTAGCACAGCAGGGCGATATGGGCGGTGCGGTTCGGATCGTATTCGATGCGTTCCACGCGCGCCGGAATGCCTTCCTTGTTGCGCTTGAAGTCGATGACGCGGTAGTGCTGCTTGTGGCCACCACCAACGTGACGGGTGGTGATACGGCCGTGGTGGTTACGACCACCCGACTTGCTCTGCGGCTCCAGCAACGCTGCGTGCGGTGCGCCCTTGTGCAGATCGGGCGTAACCACGCGCACGGCCGAACGACGGCCGGGGGAAGTGGGCTTGAATTTCATCAATGGCATGGGATGTACCTCAGGCCTTGGCCGTTACATCGATGGACTGGCCATCGGCGAGACGCACGTATGCCTTGCGCCAATCGCCGCGACGGCCGTTGCGGTTACGGAAGGACTTGTTCTTGCCCTTCACGTTCAGCACGTTGACCGACTCGACCTTGACATCGAACAGCTGCTCAACCGCGGCCTTTACATCGGCCTTGGTCGCTTCGTTCGACACTTCAAAGACATACTGGTTGGAATGTTCCTGCAGGCGCGCGGTCTTTTCGGAGACTCGCGGAGCGCGAAGAACGCTGAAGACTTTCTCGTTGGCGTTCATGCCAGCCACTCCTCGACCTTCTTGACCGCGTCAGCGGTGATGACGACCGTGTCGGCACCCACCAGCGACACCGGGTCCAGACCCTGGACGTCACGCACTTCCACGTAGGGAATGTTGCGCGCCGACAGGTACAGGTGCTCGGAAGCCTCTTCGGTGACGATCAGCGGACGCTTGCCCACTTCCAGGCCGGCCAGCTTGGCGATCAACGACTTGGTGTTGGTCGCTTCGACATCGAAGGACTCCACGATCGTCAGACGGCCCTGGCGGTTCAGCTCGGACAGGATCGCGCACATGGCTGCACGGTACTGCTTACGGTTGACCTTCTGCTCGAAGCTGCGCGGCTTGGCCGCGAAGGTGACACCGCCGCCGACGAAGATCGGAGCCGTCAGTGCGCCATGACGCGCGCCGCCGCCCTTCTGCTTCTTCGACTTCTTGGTGGTACCAGCCACTTCAGAGCGAGTCTTCTGTGCCTTGGTGCCGGCGCGACCGGCGTTGCGGTAAGCAACGACGACCTGGTGAACCAGATCTTCGCTGAAATCGCGACCGAACACGGCATCGGAGACCGAGACCTTGTTGTTGCTACCCGTGATAACGAGTTCCATCGTCATCTCTCCTTATGCCTTGCTAGCCGGACGAACGATCACGTCACCACCCGCTGCGCCCGGAACGGCACCACGGATCGCGATCAGACCACGTTCGACATCGACCTTCACCACTTCAAGGTTCTGGGTGCTCTGCTGCACCGAACCCATGTGGCCGGACATCTTCTTGCCCGGGAAAACGCGACCCGGGGTCTGGCGCTGGCCCAAGGAACCCGGCGCGCGATGCGACAGCGAGTTACCGTGGGTTGCATCGCCCATACGGAAGTTGTAGCGCTTGATGGTGCCCTGGAAGCCCTTACCCTTGGTGACACCCTGGACGTCGACCTTCTGGCCAACTTCAAAGATGTCCGCCTTGACTTCGCCACCGACGGCGAATTCGCCGAGCTGGGCGTCTTCAACGCGGAATTCCCACAGGCCACGACCGGCTTCGACCTTCGCCTTGGCGAAGTGACCGGCTTCCGGCTTGTTGACCAGGGCAGCGCGACGCGCGCCGACGGTCACCTGCACGGCGCTGTAGCCGTCGGCTTCGACGGTCTTGATCTGCGCGATGCGGTTCGGGGTAGCTTCAATCAGGGTCACCGGGATGGCCTGGCCATCTTCGGTGAACACGCGGCTCATGCCAGCCTTGCGGCCCACGAAGCCCAACGAATATTTCTTCGTCATGGTCGTAGTCCTCAGGTCAGCTTGATCTGAACGTCGACGCCGGCAGCCAGTTCGAGCTTCATCAGCGCGTCCACGGTCTTGTCGTTGGGGTCGACGATATCGAGCACGCGCTTGTGCGTGCGGGTCTCGTACTGGTCACGCGCGTCCTTGTCGACGTGCGGGGAGACGAGGATGGTGTAACGCTCGATCTTGGTCGGCAGCGGGATCGGGCCACGCACTTGCGCGCCGGTCCGCTTTGCCGTTTCTACGATCTCGCTGGCCGAACGGTCGATCAGACGATGATCGAACGCCTTCAGCCGAATTCGGATCTTTTGGTCCGCCATGACGGTGGGTTCCTTCGTTAAAAGAGCGACGGACAAGGCCTCTGGGTTGCCTTGTCCCATGAATATCCTGAATGCAGACGCCGCACAGTCCTGCGCGGCGACAAGATCTTTCCATAGACCTCAAAAATCGAGGCAGACCGGTCTCCCGATCTGCCCAGACAAAAAGTATAGCGCGCATACAAAGCGCCCGTCAACAGGAGACCTATTGACAAAGCCTGAATGGCGCGACCCTTCCTGGTCTGGGGAACACGAGGAGCGTCCTGCGCCTCTTTTCCCGTTGTTGAACGCCCCGATGCCCTACCCAGGCAACATCGGGGCGCCGATTCTAGCAGATTACGCGATGATCTTGGAGACCACGCCGGCGCCGACGGTACGGCCGCCTTCGCGGATGGCGAAGCGCAGGCCTTCGTCCATTGCCACCGGGTTGATCAGGGTGACAACCATCTTCACGTTGTCGCCCGGCATGACCATTTCCACGCCTTCCGGCAGCTCGACCGCACCGGTGATGTCGGTGGTACGGAAGTAGAACTGCGGACGGTAGCCCTTGAAGAACGGGGTGTGGCGGCCGCCTTCATCCTTGGACAGGACGTAGACTTCGGCGTCGAACTGGGTGTGCGGCTTGATCGAACCCGGCTTGGCCAGCACCTGGCCACGCTCGACGTCGTCACGCTTGGTGCCGCGCAGCAGCAGACCGGCGTTGTCGCCTGCCTGACCCTGGTCGAGCAGCTTGCGGAACATTTCCACGCCGGTGACGGTGGTCTTCTGGACCGGACGGATACCGACGATTTCGATTTCTTCGCCGACCTTGATCACGCCGCGCTCGATACGACCGGTCACCACGGTGCCGCGGCCCGAGATCGAGAACACGTCTTCCACCGGCATCAGGAACGGCTTGTCGATGTCGCGTTCCGGGGTCGGGATCCAGCTGTCGAGAGCTTCGACCAGCTTGATCACGGCCGGCACGCCGATATCGCTCTGGTCGCCTTCCAGCGCCAGACGGGCCGAACCCGCGATGATCGGGGTGTCGTCGCCCGGGAAGTCGTACTTGCTCAGCAGCTCGCGGACTTCCATTTCGACCAGTTCCAGCAGCTCGGCGTCGTCCACCATGTCGGCCTTGTTCAGGAACACGACGATGTACGGCACGCCGACCTGACGCGACAGCAGGATGTGCTCGCGGGTCTGCGGCATCGGGCCGTCAGCGGCCGAGCACACCAGGATCGCGCCGTCCATCTGGGCAGCACCGGTGATCATGTTCTTGACGTAGTCAGCATGGCCCGGGCAATCCACGTGGGCGTAATGACGCTCGGTGGATTCGTATTCGACGTGCGCGGTCGAGATCGTGATGCCACGTGCCTTTTCTTCCGGCGCGGCGTCGATCGCGGAGTAATCCTTGAACTCGCCACCGAAGCGCTCGGCACCGATCTTGGTCAGTGCGGCGGTCAGCGTGGTCTTGCCGTGATCGACGTGACCGATGGTGCCGACGTTGACGTGCGGCTTGGTGCGCTCGAACTTACCCTTTGCCATTGTTGTATACCTTGGATATCAGAAAAGAGGGAGGTAAAGACCTGAGCTTACGCTCAGGCCTTCTTGACCACGGCTTCGGCGATGTTGTTCGGCGCCGGCTCGTAGTGGTCGAATTCCATCGTGAACGTCGCACGACCCTGGGTCTGCGAACGCAGCGAGGTGGCGTAACCGAACATTTCACCCAGCGGGATCATCGCGTTGATGATGCTGGCCGAACCGTCACCGGTGGTGCTGGAACCCTGCAGAACGCCACGACGACGGCTCACGTCGCCCATCACGTCACCCTGGTAATCCTCCGGGGTCACGATCTCGACCTTCATGATCGGCTCCAGCAGAACCGGCTTGGCCTTCGAGAAGCCCTGCTTGAAGGCCATCGAGGACGCCAGCTTGAACGCCATTTCCGAGGAGTCGACGTCGTGGTACGAGCCGAACACCAGCTTGACCTTGACGTCAACGACCGGGAAGCCAGCCAGCGGACCGCTGGTGATGGTTTCGCGCAGGCCCTTTTCGATCGACGGAATGAATTCCTTCGGAATCACGCCACCGGTGATGTCGTTGATGAACAGGAAGTCGTCCTTGATCATCGGCGCGATCTTCGGGTCGGCACGGTCTTCAGCGGTGATCGGCGACAGCTCGATCACGACGTGACCGTACTGACCCTTACCACCGGACTGCTTGGCGTGCTTGTAATCCGACTTGACGTCAGCAGCCTGGATCGTTTCGCGGTACGCAACCTGCGGCTTGCCGACGTTGGCTTCAACGTTGAACTCGCGCTTCATGCGGTCGACGATGATGTCCAGGTGCAGCTCGCCCATGCCCGAGATGATGGTCTGGCCGGATTCTTCGTCGGTCTTGACGCGGAACGACGGATCTTCCTGCGCCAGACGGCCCAGTGCCAGACCCATCTTTTCCTGGTCGGACTTGGTCTTCGGTTCGACGGCCATCGAGATCACCGGCTCCGGGAACACCATGCGCTCCAGGATGATCGGGTGATCCAGCGAGCACAGGGTGTCGCCGGTGGTGGTGTCCTTCAGACCCACAGCCGCGGCGATGTCACCTGCCAGCACTTCCTTGATCTCTTCGCGATCGTTGGAGTGCATCTGCAGGATGCGGCCGATGCGCTCCTTCTTGCCCTTGACCGAGTTCATCACCTGGTCGCCGGCGTTCAGCGTGCCCGAATAGACACGGAAGAAGGTCAGCGCGCCCACGAACGGGTCGGTGATGATCTTGAAGGCCAGCGACGAGAAGGGAGCCTTGTCGTCGGACTTGCGGCTCATCTCGATGGTTTCGTCGTCGACGTCGGTACCGGTCACGTCCGGCACGTCGATCGGCGACGGCAGCAGCTGCACCACGCCGTCCAGCATGGCCTGCACGCCCTTGTTCTTGAACGCCGAGCCGCAGTACATCGGCACGATGTCGGTCGCCAGGGTGCGCGCGCGCAGAGCAGAGATGATTTCAGCCTCGGTCAGCTCTTCGCCGCCCAGGTACTTTTCCATCAGCTCTTCGTTGGCTTCGGCAGCCGCTTCGATCATGTAGGTGCGGGCTTCTTCAGCCTCGTCCTTCATGTCAGCCGGGATGTCGTGGTATTCGAACTTCATGCCCTGCGAGGCTTCATCCCAGTGGATGGCCTTCATCTTGAGCAGGTCGACCACGCCCTTGAAGCCTTCTTCAGCGCCGATCGGCAGCTGCATCGGCACGGCGACGGCACCCAGCTTGGCCTTCAGCTGGCCAACGACCTTGGTGAAGTTGGCACCGGTACGGTCCATCTTGTTGACGAACGCGATGCGCGGCACCTTGTAACGGTTGGCCTGGCGCCACACGGTTTCCGACTGCGGCTGCACGCCACCGACGGCGCACAGCACGAACACCGCACCGTCGAGCACGCGCAGCGAGCGCTCCACTTCGATGGTGAAGTCAACGTGTCCGGGGGTATCGATGATGTTGAAGCGGTGCTCCGGCAGGGACTTGTCCATGCCCTTCCAGAACGCGGTGGTGGCAGCGGACTGGATCGTGATGCCACGCTCCTGCTCCTGCTCCATCCAGTCCATGGTGGCAGCGCCGTCGTGCACTTCACCGATCTTGTGGCTCTTGCCGGTGTAGAACAGGATGCGCTCGGACGTGGTGGTCTTGCCGGCATCGATGTGGGCCATGATGCCGAAGTTGCGGTAACGCTCGATGGGAGTGGTGCGGGCCACGGGAGCCTCTCAATTTCTTGGAATTCGGATGGCCGAACGCCGCCTTTCGGCGGCCTTCGGATTGGCGCAGCCCTTCTGGGGCCGCGAGGCAGCACCTAGATGGTGCTGCCGTGCCTGTTTTGCAAGGCCGTCAAACTCACCAGCGGTAGTGGGCGAATGCCTTGTTGGCTTCGGCCATGCGGTGGGTTTCTTCGCGCTTCTTGATGGCGCCACCACGATTTTCCGAGGCGTCCAGCAGTTCGGCAGCCAGCTTCTTCGGCATGGTGTTTTCACCACGCTTACGAGCGGAGTCGATCAGCCAGCGCATGGCCAGAGCCATCTTGCGCGACGAACGCACTTCGACCGGCACCTGGTAGGTGGCACCGCCGACGCGGCGGGACTTGACTTCGACCGACGGAGCCACGTTGTCCAGAGCCTTCTGCACCAGCTCGACGGAGTTCGGGTTCTTCTCACCGATCACGTCCATGGCGCCATAGACGATCTTTTCAGCGACCGACTTCTTGCCGCTCAGCATCACCATGTTGATGAAGCGCGCGATGGTTTCACTTCCGTGCTTGGGATCCGGCAGGACGGAGCGCTGCGGCGTATTACCTTTACGAGACATGTGTACTTTCCCTTAGCTCTTCGGACGCTTGGCGCCGTACTTGGAACGGCCCTGACGACGCTTGGCAACGCCGGAGGCGTCCAGCGAGCCACGCACGGTGTGGTAACGCACACCCGGCAGATCCTTGACGCGACCGCCGCGGATGAGGACCACGGAGTGCTCCTGCAGGTTGTGGCCTTCGCCACCGATGTAGCTGATGACCTCTTCCTGGTTGGTCAGGCGGACCTTGGCAACCTTGCGGAGCGCCGAGTTCGGCTTCTTCGGGGTGGTGGTGTACACGCGCGTGCAAACGCCACGGCGCTGGGGGCACTTGTCAAGTGCCGGCGAGGCACTCTTATAAGTGGTGGCCTGCCGCGGCTTGCGGACAAGCTGATTGATCGTCGCCATCAGTATGTTCTTCTGAGAGAGGCCAAGGAAAAAAACTGGCCATGAATGCGGAAATGTGCGAGCAGGCCAAGAAATCTGGCCTGCTGAGACAGACGATTGTAGCAACCTGGCGAAAACGCAGTCAACCGCGCGCACGCCAAGCCAGCCCTGATCCTGGGCCGTTACAGGGGAGCCTTCTCCATGCCCCCCGTTCAGGTTGTCAACCGACCCATGTCTGGGCCGGCCGGCATCCTACCCTATCGGCGGCGCGGACGCCACCGGCAGGAAGGTCAGGAAACCACCGGAGTGGTGCCCTGCCCCTTCGAATATCGTCGGACCAACGGTCCGCCGCTACGCGAAGGTGGTCCGGCCTTGCGGCCGGACCGGGTTTTTCATTCTTCGCCTGCAGCCGGTTCGGCGTCGGTCGAATCGACCACGGCCACCGGGGCAACCTCGGCCACGACCGGGGTGCCGGCCAGGGTCTGCAGCTCCGAGTCGGTCAGACCGGAGGCGCCGCGACGGCGCTGGGAGTGGTATGCCAGGCCGGTACCCGCCGGGATCAGGCGGCCGACGATGACGTTTTCCTTCAGGCCGCGCAGGTTGTCCGAGGTGCCGCGGACGGCAGCTTCGGTCAGCACGCGGGTGGTTTCCTGGAACGACGCGGCCGAGATGAACGACTCGGTGGCCAGCGACGCCTTGGTGATACCCAGCAGGACCGGGTCGAAACGGGCGATCAGCTCGTTGCGGACGGTCAGGCGTGCATTTTCCTCGATGACGCGCTGGCGCTCGGCCTGCTCACCATTCAGGAACTTGCTGCTGCCCTGGTCGGTGATTTCGACCTTGCGCAGCATCTGGCGGGTGATCACTTCAATGTGCTTGTCGTTGATCTTCACGCCCTGCAGGCGGTACACGTCCTGGATTTCCTTGACCAGGTAGGCGGCCAGCGGCTCGACGCCCAGCAGACGCAGGATGTCCTGCGGGCTCGGTTCGCCGTCCACGATGGTTTCGCCCTTGGTCACGTGCTCGCCTTCGAACACGATGACCTGACGGTACTTCGGAATCAGCTCTTCGTGCTCCGAACCATCGGTGTCCTTGATGATCAGGCGCTGCTTGCCCTTGGTGTCCTTGCCGAAGCTGATGATGCCCGAACGCTCGGCGAGGATCGCCGGGTCCTTCGGCTTGCGAGCTTCGAACAGATCGGCGACGCGCGGCAGACCACCGGTGATGTCGCGGGTCTTGGACGCTTCCTGCGGGATCTTGGCAACCACGTCGCCCACGCCGACGGCGGCGCCGTCCTGCAGGTTGACGATGGAGCGCGGCGGCAGCAGGTACTGGGCCGGCAGATCGGTGTTCGGGATGGTCAGGTCATTGCCCTTGCCATCGACGATACGCACGATCGGACGCAGATCCTTGGCCTGCGAACCACGACGCTTCGGATCGGTGATTTCACGCGATGCCAGGCCGGTCAGTTCGTCGGTCTTCTCGATGACGGTGACGCCGTCGATGAAGTCGATGAAGCGGATGAAACCCGCCACTTCGGACACGATCGGGTGGTTATGCGGATCCCAGTTGGCCACGGTCTGGCCAGCCTTCACTGCATCGCCGTCCTTGGACGCGATCATCGAGCCGTACGGCAGCTTGTAACGCTCGCGCTCACGGCCGTGCGCATCCAGCACCGAGATTTCGCCCGAGCGCGACACTGCCACCAGCGAGCCGTTGGCGTGCTCGACGGACTTGAGGTTGTTGAACTTCACCGAACCGGTGGTCTTCACCGTGATGTTGTCCACCGCAGCCGCACGCGATGCTGCACCACCGATGTGGAACGTACGCATGGTCAGCTGGGTACCCGGCTCACCGATCGACTGCGCGGCGATGACGCCCACCGCTTCACCGATGTTGACGATGTGGCCACGGGCCAGATCGCGGCCGTAGCAGCGACCGCAGACGCCGAACGCCGAGGCGCAGGAGATGGTCGAGCGCACCTTGATGCTCTGCACGCCGGCATCTTCCAGCTTGGCCACCCACTGTTCGTCCAGCAGGGTGTTGCGGGTCACGATCGGATCTTCATCGTTGCCCGGCAGGAACACGTCCTCGGCCACGACGCGACCCAGCACGCGCTCCTTCAACGGCTCCACAACGTCGCCGCCTTCCACGATCGGGGTCATGGTCAGGCCTTCGGTGGTACCGCAATCCACCTCGGTGATGACCACGTCCTGCGCGACGTCGACCAGACGACGGGTCAGGTAACCCGAGTTCGCCGTCTTCAGCGCGGTATCGGCCAGACCCTTACGGGCACCGTGGGTGGAGTTGAAGTACTCCTGCACGTTCAGGCCTTCACGGAAGTTCGCCTTGATGGGCGTTTCGATGATCGAGCCATCCGGACGGGCCATCAGGCCACGCATACCGGCCAGCTGACGGATCTGCGCCTGCGAACCACGCGCGCCGGAGTCGGCCATGATGTACAGCGAGTTCATCGACTTCTGGTCGATGGTCTCGCCCTTGGCGTTGACCACCTTCTCGGTGCCGATGGTGTCCATCATCGCCTTGGCGATGCGTTCATTGGTGCGCGACCAGATGTCGACCACCTTGTTGTAGCGCTCGCCGGCGGTGACCAGGCCCGACTGGTACTGCTCCTGGATTTCCAGCACTTCGGCTTCGGCCTCGGTGAGGATGCCGCGCTTCTCGTCCGGGATCAGCATGTCGTCGATACCGATCGACACGCCGGCGCGGGTTGCGTAGGCGAAGCCGGTGTACATCAGCTTGTCGGCGAACACGACCGTGTCCTTCAAGCCCAGCTGGCGGTAGCTGGAGTTGATCAGGCGGCTGATGTTCTTCTTGGTCAGCTCGACGTTGGCCAGGGCGAACGGCAGGCCTTCCGGCAGGATTTCGGCCAGCAGGGCGCGACCGATCGTGGTGTCCACGATCGAGGTCTTGTTCTGCTTGTTGCCGTCTTCGTCGGTCACCACCTCGGTGATGCGGACCTTGACCTTGGCGTGCAGTTCCACCACGCGGTTGTCGTAGGCGCGTTTGACTTCGGCGATGTTGGCGAAGGCCATGCCCTCGCCCTTCTTGTTTTCCAGGGCGCGGGTCATGTAGTACAGACCCAGCACCACGTCCTGCGACGGCACGATGATCGGCTCGCCGTTGGCCGGCGACAGGATGTTGTTGGTCGACATCATCAGCGCACGCGCTTCCAGCTGGGCTTCCAGCGAGAGCGGCACGTGGACGGCCATCTGGTCACCGTCGAAGTCGGCGTTGAACGCGGTGCAGACCAGCGGGTGCAGCTGGATGGCCTTGCCTTCGATCAGCACCGGCTCGAACGCCTGGATGCCCAGACGGTGCAGGGTCGGCGCACGGTTCAGCATGACCGGGTGTTCGCGGATGACCTCTTCCAGGATGTCCCAGACTTCGGCTTCTTCGCGCTCGACCAGCTTCTTGGCGGCCTTGATGGTGGTGGCCAGGCCACGACGCTGCAGCTTGGCGAACACGAACGGCTTGAACAGTTCCAGCGCCATCTTCTTCGGCAGACCGCACTGGTGCAGGCGCAGGTACGGACCGACCACGATGACCGAACGGCCCGAGTAGTCCACGCGCTTGCCCAGCAGGTTCTGACGGAAGCGACCCTGCTTGCCCTTGATCATGTCGGCCAGCGACTTCAGCGGGCGCTTGTTGGTGCCGGTGATGGCACGGCCGCGACGGCCGTTGTCCAGCAGCGCATCGACCGATTCCTGCAGCATGCGCTTTTCATTGCGCACGATGATGTCCGGCGCGTTCAGCTCGAGCAGGCGGCGCAGGCGGTTGTTGCGGTTGATGACGCGGCGGTACAGGTCGTTCAGGTCGGAGGTCGCGAAGCGGCCACCGTCCAGCGGCACCAGCGGACGCAGGTCCGGCGGCAGCACCGGCAGCACGGTCATGACCATCCACTCCGGACGGTTGCCCGACTCCAGGAAGGCCTCGACCAGCTTGATGCGCTTGGTCAGTCGCTTGAGCTTGGTTTCCGAACCGGTGCTGGCGATTTCTTCGCGCAGACGGGTCATTTCCGACTGCAGGTCGATGGTGCGCAGCAGCTCGTACACCGCCTCGGCGCCCATTGCGGCGTCGAAGTCGTCGCCGTGCTCCTGGCGCGCCTGCAGGTACTGTTCTTCGGTCAGCAGCTGGCGGCGTTCCAGGGCGGTCAGGCCCGGCTCGGTCACCACGTAGGCTTCGAAGTACAGCACGCGCTCGATGTCACGCAGGGTCATGTCCAGCATCAGGCCGATGCGCGACGGCAGCGACTTGAGGAACCAGATGTGCGCGACCGGCGAGGCCAGGTCGATGTGGCCCATGCGCTCACGGCGCACCTTGGCCAGGGTGACTTCGGTGCCGCACTTTTCGCAGACCACACCGCGGTGCTTCATGCGCTTGTACTTGCCGCACAGGCACTCGTAGTCCTTGACCGGCCCGAAGATGGCGGCGCAGAACAGGCCGTCACGCTCCGGCTTGAAGGTACGGTAGTTGATGGTTTCCGGCTTCTTCACTTCGCCGAAGGACCACGAACGGATCAGGTCCGGCGAGGCCAGCGCGATCTTGATCGCGTCGAAGTCCAGCGTCTGGCGCTGCTGGTTGAAGAGGTTCAGCAAGTCTTTCATGGTGTTTCTCCGAAAGGAGGAAATCTCGTGTCGATGGGGCTGTCAGGTCACATCCGGCGGCGCGGCTGCCGGGGCAGCCGCGCCTGCACGATCAGTTGCCGTCCAGTTCCATGTTGATGGCCAGCGAGCGGATTTCCTTCACGAGCACGTTGAAGGATTCCGGCATGCCCGCGACCATCTCGTGCTCACCGTCGACGATGTTCTTGTACATCTGGTTACGACCCTGCACGTCATCGGACTTCACCGTCAGCATTTCCTGCAGGGTGTAGGCCGCGCCGTAGGCTTCCAGCGCCCAGACTTCCATTTCACCGAAGCGCTGGCCGCCGAACTGCGCCTTGCCGCCCAGCGGCTGCTGGGTAACGAGCGAGTACGGGCCGGTCGAACGGGCGTGCATCTTGTCGTCGACCAGGTGGTTCAGCTTCAGGTAGTGCATGTAGCCGACCGTGGTGTGGCGATCGAACGCTTCACCGGTGCGGCCGTCATACAGCTGGGTCTGGCCGCTCAGCGGCAGGTCGGCGAGTTCGAGCATGCGCTTGATCTCGGCCTCGGTCGCACCGTCGAACACCGGGGTGGCCATCGGCACGCCGTCGGTCAGGTTGTTGGCCAGACGCAGCAGTTCCTCATCGCTGAACTGCGACAGATCCACGTGGTTGGCGTGCTGGGTCTTGTCGTGGTTGTAGATGTCGTCCAGGAAGCTGCGCAGCTGGGTGATCGCGGCCTGCGCCTCGAGCATGCCCTGGATCTTGCGGCCCAGGCCCTTGGCGGCCCAGCCCAGATGCACTTCCAGGATCTGCCCGATGTTCATACGCGACGGCACGCCCAGCGGGTTCAGCACGATGTCCACGGTTTCGCCCGAGGCCATGTACGGCATGTCCTCGACCGGCACCACGTTGGAGACCACACCCTTGTTGCCGTGGCGGCCTGCCATCTTGTCGCCCGGCTGGATGCGGCGCTTCACGGCCAGGAACACCTTGACCATCTTCAGCACGCCCGGAGCGAGATCGTCGCCCGCGGTGATCTTGCCGCGCTTGTCGGCGAAGCGACGCTCGAATTCCTTCTCGTGCGCCTGGATCTGCTTCTGCGCGCGCTCGATGGCTTCCGAGGCGTCCTCGTCCTTCATGCGCAGGGCAAACCAGTCAGCCTTCTTCAGGCCGTCCAGGTAGGCGTCGGTGACGCTGTCGCCCTTCTTCAGGCCGGCGCCGCCGTTGACCACCTTGCCCACGATCTGCGAACGCAGACGGGCGTAGATGGCGCCTTCCAGGATGCGGAACTGGTCGTCGAAGTCCTTCTTGACGCGCTTGATCTCGCTTTCCTCGATCTGGCGCGCACGCTTGTCCTTCTCGATACCGTCGCGGGTGAAGACCTGCACGTCGATGACGGTGCCGTCCATGCCCGGCGGCACGCGCAGCGAGCTGTCCTTAACGTCGGAGGCCTTCTCGCCGAAGATCGCGCGCAGCAGCTTCTCTTCCGGGGTCAGCTGGCTTTCGCCCTTCGGCGTGACCTTGCCGACCATGATGTCGCCGGCGCGCACTTCGGCACCGATGTACACCACGCCGGACTCGTCCAGACGGTTCAGCGCCTGCTCGGAGACGTTCGGGATGTCGGCGGAGATTTCCTCCGGCCCCAGCTTGGTGTCACGCGCGACGCAGGTCAGCTCTTCGATGTGGATCGTGGTGTAACGATCCTCTTCCACCACGCGCTCGGAGAGCAGGATGGAGTCTTCGAAGTTGTAGCCGTTCCACGGCATGAAGGCGATCAGCATGTTCTGGCCCAGGGCCAGTTCGCCGATGTCGGTGGACGGACCGTCAGCCAGCACGTCGCCACGCGCCACCACGTTGCCCACTTCGACCAGCGGACGCTGGTTGATGCAGGTGTTCTGGTTGGAGCGGGTGTACTTGATCAGGTTGTAGATGTCCACGCCGGCGTCGGTCGCGTCGGTGATCTCCGACTCGTTGACCTTGACCACGATGCGGCCGGCGTCGATCTGCACGATCTCACCGCCACGACGGGCGTTCACGGTCACACCCGAGTCGCGGGCCACGGCGCGTTCGATACCGGTACCCACCAGCGGCTTCTGCGCACGCAGGGTCGGCACGGCCTGGCGCTGCATGTTGGCGCCCATCAGTGCACGGTTGGCGTCATCGTGTTCCAGGAACGGAACCAGCGCGGCAGCGATCGACACGGTCTGCATCGGCGAGACGTCCATGAAGTGGACTTCTGCCGGCGGCTTCAGCAGCGACTCACCCTGGTAACGGCACGGCACGAACTGCTCGGTGAGCATGCTCTTGGCGTCGGTCAGGGCGTTGGCCTGGGCGATGACGTACTCGTTTTCTTCGATCGCCGACAGGAACTCGATCTCGTCGGAGACCTTGCCGTCGGACACCTTGCGGTACGGGGTCTCGAGGAAGCCGTACTGGTTGGTGCGGGCGTACACGGCCAGCGAGTTGATCAGGCCGATGTTCGGGCCTTCCGGCGTTTCGATGGTGCAGACGCGGCCGTAATGGGTCGGATGCACGTCGCGCACTTCGAAGCCGGCGCGTTCGCGGGTCAGACCGCCCGGGCCCAGTGCGGAGACGCGACGCTTGTGCGTCACTTCCGACAGCGGGTTGTTCTGATCCATGAACTGCGACAGCTGCGAGGAGCCGAAGAACTCCTTGATGGCAGCGGCGACCGGCTTGGCGTTGATCAGCTCCTGCGGGGTCAGGCCTTCGGACTCGGCCATCGACAGGCGCTCCTTGACCGCGCGCTCGACGCGGACCAGGCCCACGCGGAACACGTTCTCGGCCATTTCGCCGACCGAACGCACGCGACGGTTGCCCAGGTGATCGATGTCATCGACCACGCCACGACCGTTGCGGATCTCGGTCAGGACCTTGATCACGTCCAGGATGTCGGAGCTGTCGCCATGCTCGGCGACCAGGCGCTTGGACTCTTCGTCGTTGCGCTCGCCGAAGTACTTGCGGTCGTACAGCACGGCTTCGCCGGTGACTTCCTTGCGGCCGACACGGCGGTTGAACTTCATGCGGCCGACCGTGGACAGGTCGTAGCGCTCGAAGGTGAAGAACAGGTTGTGGAACAGGTTCTGCGCGGCATCCTTGGTCGGCGGCTCGCCGGGACGCATCATGCGGTAGATTTCGACCAGCGCTTCCAGCTGCGTCTTGGTCGGATCGATGCGCAGGGTGTTGGACAGGTACGGACCACGATCGAGGTCGTTCACCCACAGGGTGCCCACGGCATCCACACCGGCCTTGCGGAAGGCCTGCAGCTGCTCGTCGGTGATTTCGTCGTTGGCCTGGGCCAGCAGCTCACCAGTGTTGGCGTCCACGACGTCGTGCGACAGGATGCGGCCGACGATGTAGTCGTCCGGCACGGCCAGGGCGGCGATGCCCGAGGCTTCCAGCTGCTTGACGTGGCGCGCGGTGATGCGCTTGCCGGCTTCGACGATGACCTTGTCGCCGTCGGCCAGGTCGAAGTTCAGGGTCTCGCCGCGCAGGCGCTCGGAGACCAGTTCGAGCTGCACGCCTTCATCGGGATTGATGTGGAACGTATTGATCTCGAAGAACTCGGCCAGCATTTCTTCGTTGCTGTAGCCCAGCGCACGCAGCAGGATCGACACCGGCAGCTTGCGGCGACGGTCGATACGGGTGAACAGCGCGTCCTTCGGGTCGAACTCGAAGTCCAGCCAGGAGCCGCGGTAGGGGATGATGCGGGCGCTGTACAGCAGCTTGCCCGAGCTGTGGGTCTTGCCACGGTCGTGGTCGAAGAACACACCCGGCGAACGGTGCAGCTGCGACACGATGACGCGCTCGGTACCGTTGACGATGAAGGTGCCGTTCTCGGTCATCAGCGGAATCTCGCCGAGATAGACCTCCTGCTCCTTCACGTACTTGATGGCCTTGGTGGACGACTCACGGTCGTAGATCACCAGGCGCACGGTCACGCGCAGCGGCGCGCCGTAGCTCATGCCACGCTGGCGGCACTCGCGCTCGTCGAACACGGGATCGCCGAGCTTGTAGCCGACGTACTCCAGGGCAGCGTTGCCGCTGTAGCTGGAAATCGGGAACACCGACTTCAGGGCCGCGTGCAGGCCGTGGTCCGTGCGCTTGGCCGGATCGACGTTTTCCTGCAGGAATTCACGGTAGGAATCCACCTGGATGGCGAGCAGGAACGGCACTTCGAGGATCGAGCGCTGCTTGCCGAAATCCTTGCGGATACGCTTCTTTTCGGTGAACGAATAAGACGTCATGAGGTATCACCTTGGCTGTGCGGATCGTGCGTCCACGACCCGAAGGGAAACTGAAATTGTCAGTTGGAAGTCGCTGGTATTGCCGGCACCAGCACGCCTTCTCCCGCTACTTCCAACTGCCAACTCGTCTGCATCCACTACCCTGCCCGCGCGCCGGAGCGCTGCTGTGGCGGGGCATGACCGCAGCCCGTGTTGGGCTAGTTACATCCGGTGTTGCATGAAACGACCAAAGGCCGGGGGCTTACGCCCCCAGCCTTGGCTGCATCGCCGTGATTCGATGGCGAGGCAAGGAACTGCTTACTTGACTTCGACAGTCGCGCCAGCAGCTTCCAGGTCCTTCTTGAACTTGGCAGCGTCGTCCTTCGAAGCGGCTTCCTTGATCATGCCGCCGGCTTCAGCCAGGTCCTTCGCTTCCTTCAGGCCCAGGCCGGTGATGGCGCGGACAGCCTTAATGACTTCGACCTTCTTGTCGCCGGCCGACTTCAGGATGACGTCGAACTCGGTCTGCTCTTCGACGGCAGCAGCCGGGCCAGCGGCAGCAGCCACGGCGACCGGAGCAGCGGCGGAGACGCCGAACTTCTCTTCGATGGCCTTGACCAGCTCCATCACTTCCATCAGGGACTTCTCGGCGATGGCGTCGACGATCTGTTCGTTGGTAAGGGACATTTTGATTACCTTTGGATAATTTTCTGGGTTGAGGTTCCGTTCGGAACCACGGAAACGTCGACTCAGGCGGTCTCGGCGGCCGGTTCGGCAGCGTCAGCGGTTTCACCGCCATTCTGCTTGTCACCGATGGCCTTGATGGCGCGGGCGAACATCGTGACCGGCTCGGTCAGGACGCGGGCCAGCATGGCCAGGGCCTGATCGCGGGTCGGCAGCGATGCCAGCACGTCAACGTGGCTGGCCGGGAACACTTCACCACCAATCGAAACGACCTTAGCCTTGAGCTTGTCGTTGGTCTTGGCGGCGTCCTTGATCAGGCGACCGGCAGCGCCGGGCTCCTCGAGCGAGAACGCATACAGCAGCGGACCAACCAGCTTGTCCTGTGCGACTGCGAACTCGGTGCCTTCAACGGCACGCGAAGCCAGGGTGTTCTTGACAACTTTCAAGAAAACGCCGGTTTCGCGAGCCTGCTTGCGCATCGCGGTCATCTGAGCGACCGTGGTGCCAGCATATTCGGCTGCGATCAAGGAGTGGGCCTTGGCGGCGACGTCTGCCAGCTCGGCGACTACTTCTTGCTTCTGGGACAGATTGAGAGCCATTGCACTCCTCCAATTGAACTCCGCTTACGGCTCCTGCCGTGTGCGGTCCTGGGCGGCATCCGTCCTGGACGCCGGGAACATCGGGACGATGTTCCAAGGGTGGGCCGTTCTAGACCTGGATGGCCAACCTGGGAGAACCCAGACGTGCGTAAACCAGAAAAACTCCAGAAGGGCACCATCTACGCAGGGTGATTCCCGGGGGAATCGATTAAGCGATCGGTACTGCGCCGGCGGCGACTCCCTGCCAATGCGAGCATCCCTGCCCGTCGCCGGTGTGCAACGACCGCGCCTGCGGTCTTTGACGGCTATCGTTGCGGGACGGGCCCGCTCGGATTGCCTTCAAATGTCACGGATGCGCGACCGAGGCCGCGCACCCGCTTGAAACGATTACTTCAGGGTCAGCGACGACTGGTCGACGGTGACGCCCGGGCCCATCGTCGAGCTGACCGAAACCTTCTGCAGGTAGGTGCCCTTCGAGGTAGCCGGCTTGGCCTTGATCAGGTCCATCAGCAGCGCCTGCAGGTTCGACTTCAGCGCGTCTTCGGCGAAGTCGGCCTTGCCGATGGTGCAGTGGATGATGCCGGCCTTGTCGGTGCGGTAACGCACCTGACCCGACTTGGCATTCTTGACGGCTTCGCCCGGGTTGGCCGACACGGTGCCGACCTTCGGGTTCGGCATCAGGCCGCGCGGGCCGAGCACGGTGCCCAGCTTACCCACGACGCGCATGGCGTCCGGGGTCGCGATCACGACGTCGTAGTTCAGATCGCCGGCCTGCATCTTCTCGGCCAGGTCGTCCATACCGACGGCTTCGGCGCCAGCGGCCAGGGCTTCGTCAGCCTTGGCACCGGCCGGGGCGAAGACGGCAACGCGCACGCTCTTGCCGGTACCGGCCGGCAGCACGGTGGAACCGCGCACCTGCTGGTCGGACTTCTTGGCGTCCACGCCCAGGCGCACAGCAACGTCGAAGGACTCGACGAACTTGGCCTTGGTAGCGGTCTTCAGGATCTTGATCGCGTCCTCGAAGGCATATGCCTTACCCGGGACGACGGCGGCCTTGATGGCCTTCTCACGCTTGGTCTGTGCCATCTTCTTAACCCTCCACCACGAGGCCCATGGAACGGGCAGAACCGGCAATCGTGCGCACCGCGGCGTCCAGGTCGGCGGCCGTCAGGTCGGCTTCCTTGGTCTTGGCGATTTCTTCCAGCTGCTTACGGGTCACCTTGCCCACCTTGTCGGTGTTCGGGCGCTTGGAGCCCGAGGAGATGCCAGCAGCCTTCTTGAGCAGCACGGCGGCCGGGGTGCTCTTGGTGATGAAGGTGAAGGTACGGTCCGAATAGGCCGTGATGATCACCGGGACCGGCAGACCCGGCTCCAGCTTCTGCGTGGCGGCATTGAAGGCCTTGCAGAATTCCATGATGTTCAGGCCGCGCTGACCCAGCGCAGGACCGACCGGCGGCGAGGGGTTGGCCTGACCGGCCTTCACCTGCAGCTTGATATAACCGACAACTTTCTTTGCCATGTGAGTACTCTCCGGGTGCTAGCGCCTTGCGACAACAGGCTCCCCATCGGACCGGGAATCACGCGTCCCGGCATCGCGTTTTGAAAATTCACGCAGAAGGCCACCTCGCGGCGGCCCTTGCTTTTGCCAGCTTCCTGGCAGGAAGCCGCGCACTATATCAGGTTTTTGGTCTGGTGCCTGAATGCGGCCGGGCTGTGCCCGGCGCCATGCCCCGCTGAAGCCGGGGACCGGCCAATCAGCCCGGGGGTCAGACGGCCTTTTCGACCTGGCCGAACTCGAGCTCGACCGGGGTGGCACGACCGAAGATCAGCACCGAGACGCGCAGACGGCTCTTCTCGTAGTTGACCTCTTCGACAACGCCATTGAAGTCGTTGAACGGACCTTCGGTGACACGGACCATCTGGCCCGGCTCGAACAGCACCTTCGGACGGGGCTTCTCCACACCTTCCTGAACACGGTCCAGGATGGCGGCGGCCTCTTCGTCGCGGATCGGCAGCGGGCGATCGGCGGTACCGCCGATGAACCCCATCACCTTGGAGGTGTCCTTCACCAGATGCCAACTTTCGTTGTCGATGCGCGGGATACCGTTTTCTTCGTGGGTCTCGATCTGGACCAGCACGTAACCCGGGAAGAACTTGCGCTCGGAACGGCGCTTCTGGCCGGAGCGCATTTCGACCACTTCCTCGGTCGGGACCAGGACGTCACCGAAGCGCTCCTGCATCTCGTCACGCACGATGCGATCGCGCAGAGCCTGCGCCACCGACTTTTCGAAGCCCGAATAGGCGTGAACGACGTACCAACGCTTCACTGGTTTCTCCTTATCGACCCAGGAACCACTGGGTCGCTTTCTGAATCAGGAAATCAAATCCGCCCAGCACCAGGCTGAGGATGATCACGACAACGACCACCACCCAGGTCATGCGGATGGCTTCCTGGCGTGTCGGCCAGACCACCTTGCGCAGTTCGAAACGCGATTCGGAAAGGAATTCACGCGTGTCGCGACCCTTGCCGGTCAGCAGGAACACGCCAAGGCCGGCCACCAGGCCAACCACAACGGCCAGACCGCGAAGCGGACCGGCCCATGCACTCTGGGAAGCATGCTCGGGAGCACCGAACCAGAACCAAGCAAAAAGACCCGCTACAACCAGGATGGCTGCAACGGCGTACTTGACGATATCACCCCCGGTGGAGGCGGTGTCTTTGGAATGCTCGATCTTGCTGTTCATCCGGCTCTGGCTGCAGTGGCGGCATGGCCGCTGGAAGGGAGAAGTGGCACGCCAGGAGGGACTCGAACCCCCAACCTGCGGTTTTGGAGACCGCTGCTCTGCCAATTGAGCTACTGGCGTACTGAAAAACTGCCTTCCCTTAGACGGCGAAGGCGGACCGAGGTTCCCGGCCCGCCATTCGCGAGACCGGCGGAGCTATGCAACCGCCGGTATTACGAAATTACGCGATGATCTTGGAGACCACGCCGGCGCCGACGGTACGGCCGCCTTCGCGGATGGCGAAGCGCAGGCCTTCGTCCATTGCCACCGGGTTGATCAGGGTGACAACCATCTTCACGTTGTCGCCCGGCATGACCATTTCCACGCCTTCCGGCAGCTCGACCGCACCGGTGATGTCGGTGGTACGGAAGTAGAACTGCGGACGGTAGCCCTTGAAGAACGGGGTGTGGCGGCCGCCTTCGTCCTTGGACAGGACGTAGACTTCGGCGTCGAACTGGGTGTGCGGCTTGATCGAACCCGGCTTGGCCAGCACCTGGCCACGCTCGACGTCGTCACGCTTGGTGCCGCGCAGCAGCAGACCGGCGTTGTCGCCTGCCTGACCCTGGTCGAGCAGCTTGCGGAACATTTCCACGCCGGTGACGGTGGTCTTCTGGACCGGACGGATACCGACGATTTCGATTTCTTCGCCGACCTTGATCACGCCGCGCTCGATACGACCGGTCACCACGGTGCCGCGGCCCGAGATCGAGAACACGTCTTCCACCGGCATCAGGAACGGCTTGTCGATGTCGCGTTCCGGGGTCGGGATCCAGCTGTCGAGAGCTTCGACCAGCTTGATCACGGCCGGCACGCCGATATCGCTCTGGTCGCCTTCCAGCGCCAGACGGGCCGAACCCGCGATGATCGGGGTGTCGTCGCCCGGGAAGTCGTACTTGCTCAGCAGCTCGCGGACTTCCATTTCGACCAGTTCCAGCAGCTCGGCGTCGTCCACCATGTCGGCCTTGTTCAGGAACACGACGATGTACGGCACGCCGACCTGACGCGACAGCAGGATGTGCTCGCGGGTCTGCGGCATCGGGCCGTCAGCGGCCGAGCACACCAGGATCGCGCCGTCCATCTGGGCAGCACCGGTGATCATGTTCTTGACGTAGTCAGCATGGCCCGGGCAATCCACGTGGGCGTAATGACGCTCGGTGGATTCGTATTCGACGTGCGCGGTCGAGATCGTGATGCCACGCGCCTTTTCTTCCGGCGCGGCGTCGATCGCGGAGTAATCCTTGAACTCGCCACCGAAGCGCTCGGCACCGATCTTGGTCAGTGCGGCGGTCAGCGTGGTCTTGCCGTGGTCGACGTGACCGATGGTGCCGACGTTGACGTGCGGCTTGGTGCGCTCGAACTTACCCTTGGCCATGGCTGCTTATCTCGAAATCGTCTGAATGGTGGCACTTAGATGGTGCTCACGAAAGGAATCGAACCTTCGACCTCCTCCTTACCAAGGAGGTGCTCTACCGACTGAGCTACGTGAGCGAGTTTTGAATTATGGCACGAATTTGAATATATTCAAACTCATTCAATGGAGCGGGAGACGGGGATCGAACCCGCACCATCAGCTTGGAAGGCTGAGGTTCTACCATTGAACTACTCCCGCATCGGAAGCTCTTGCCACAACATGAAACTGGTGGAGGGAGGTGGATTCGAACCACCGAAGGCGTAAGCCAGCAGATTTACAGTCTGCCCCCGTTGGCCGCTTGGGTATCCCTCCTTACCACCCTGTCCCGTTGCGCCGAAGCGTTTTCGGTGTGGGGTGGAAGAGCCGTGAATTTTGGGGGTGAACGAGGGTTCTGTCAACAACCTTTTTGAATTTTTTCACACGAATTTCGAATTGCCCTGCGATTGCAGGCTATTGGCCCGGCAGCGGCAGCGGTTCGTCGGCAAAGATGGCCACGTGCGGCACGCCATCGGCGCCGATCCAACCCCGATACATGCCCTGTGTGTTGAACGGCGTTGCCGCCCGACCGTCGGCCGAGAGCACGATCGCGCCGCCATCGCCGCCGAGCGCGGGAATGCGCTCATTGATCACGGCGCGCCCCGCCTCGTCCGGGCCCTGCTTGAGGTACTGCATGCGCGCGCAGATGTCGTAGGCCGCGGCGGTGCGGATGTAGTACTCGCCCCAACCGGTACCCGACACCGCGCAGGTAGCATTGGCATAGGTGCCGGCACCGATGATCGGCGAATCGCCGACGCGGCCATAGCGCTTGTTGGTCATGCCGCCGGTGGAGGTGCCCGCCGCGAGCTTGCCCTGGGCATCCAGCGCGACGGCACCGACGGTACCGAAGTGACGCGCGGTCTCCAGGTCGGCGTGCGCCTGGCCGGCGGCCTCCTCGCGCAGTGCCTTCTGCAGCTGCTGCCAGCGCTTTTCGGTGCGGAAGTACGCCGGATCGACCAGCGCGATGTGCTGGGTGGCAGCGAAGGTCTCGGCGCCCTCGCCCACCATCATCACGTGCGGCGAGTGCTGCATCACCGCTTCGGCCAGCAGAATCGGATTGCGCACCCGCTGCACGCCCGCCACGGCGCCGGCCTTGAGCGTGGCGCCGTCCATGAGCGAGGCATCCAGCTCGTTGCGCCCGTCATGCGTGAACACGGCGCCCTTGCCCGCATTGAAGGTGGGATCGTCCTCAAGCACGGTGATCGCGGCGGTGACCGCATCCAGTGCCGGGCGACCCGCGGCGAGCGCCTGGTGCCCCTTCAGCAGCGCCTGGCGCAGCGCCGCGCGCGCCGCTGCTTCCTCGGTCGGCGACAGGTCCTTGCGCTCGACCCCTGCCCCACCGTGGATCACCAGGACCGGCTCCGCCGCCCACGCAAGCGGGCTCGACAGGCACAGCGACAGCAGCAACGCGGTTCGACGGGACATGACAGGGTTCCAGGCAGGCAGGACCCCCATCATGGCGTCAGCGGGGCTGCAGTTCCAAGGCCCCGTCGCGGATGTCGGCCGTCATCTGGAACGCCGGGTCGTCGACCCGGAACCCGTCCAGGTGCAGGCGGCTGCCGCTGCCCACACCGGTTACCGGGATCGCGTGGAAGTCGAGCGGCTCGCCATCGCGCAGGCGGTCTGCGGTGTGGCGCGGCATGACCAGCCAGGCGTAGCCGTCGTCGTTGCTGAAGACCCGGCCACGACCATCGGCCTCCACGCACAGCGCGGTGTCTTCGTCCACGCCGATGCCGACCATGTCCGCGCGCCCGCTCTGCCGGGCCGCACGGGCGACGAAGACGATCAGGCGGCCGAGCCGGTCGCGCTTGCCGAAGTGGGTGTCGGTGACCACGTTGGACAGGTACGGCATGGTCAGGAAGTCGTTGTCCAGGGTCACCGCGCTGCCCATCGGGTCCTGCAGCGCCCGGTCGGAGGTGATGCTGCCGCCGTCCAGCGCGCCGTAGCTGTAGCCGCCCAGAATGGCCAGGCCGGCGCTGGTGCCGGCAATGGGGCGGCCGGCGCGCACGTGGGCGTTGAGTGCCTCGTTGAGCGCGGTGCCCTTCCAGAAGCGGATGTAGCGCGACTGGTCGCCGCCGGCGATGAAGATCGCATCGGCCGCAGCCACCACCTGCAGCACGTTCGGATCATCGGCGGCGCGCCGGCTGTCGAAGACCAGGGTCTGGACCGTGCTGACGCCGCCGATGTCGCGGTACAGACGCTCCTGGAGGTCGTCGCCGCCGGACGCGCGCAGGATCACCACCCGGCCATGTCCGGCGCGCGCCAGCCACCACTCGAACGCGGCCGGGACCCACTCGCCCCCGCCCATCAGCATCATCGCCGGCTCGGTGCGGGCGGCCTGTGGCGCGTCGAGGTCGCCGATCTCGTAGTAGCGGTAGCCCGGCTCCTGCAGGCCGCGCGCGGACTGACCCTGGGCAGGCAGCGCCAGGCCGGCCAGCAGCACCCACAGCAGCGGTGTGAAACGGCGGAAAGCCTTGTGCACGTTGATCTCCCTGAACAAATCGGGGGTGTAAGCGCTTTCACTCTTTGCCAGAGAACATGGCAGTGGTCAACCCCATAAAAAAGGCGTTAAATGCGCGCCGTCCATTCGCGAAATGTGAATGGGGGACAGGCCTCCCTCGAGGCCGACACTTTCTTCTCGAGAATTCTCATGCGTAAACAGGCGATGGCGTGGTCGATCCAGCTGGCGTTGATGGGTGTGGCCGCAACTGCGGCGGCCCAGTCGGCCGCCCCCGGAGTGCAGCAACTGGACACGGTGCAGGTCACCGGCTCGCGCATTCCGCGCGCGCAGGTGGAAGGACCCGCACCGGTCACGGTGATCACCGCCGAGCAGATCCAGGCCAGCGGCTTCACCAGCGTGCCGGACGTGCTCCGTTCGATGACCCAGAACGGCGGTGAGACCCAGAGCCAGCAGTCCTCCAGCGGCGCGGACTTTTCGCCCGGCGCGCAGCAGGTCGATCTGCGCGGCCTTGGCCCCAACCACACCCTGGTGCTGGTCAACGGCCGCCGCATCGCCGACTTCCCGATGCCCTTCCAGGGCCGCAGCAACTTCACCGACGTCTCCAACATCCCGATCGGGATGATCGAGCGCATCGAAGTGCTGACCGGCAGCGCCTCGGCGATCTACGGGTCGGACGCGATCGCCGGCGTGGTCAACTTCATCCTCAAGAAGCGGGTGGATGGCACCACGGTGGACGTGCGCATGGGCACCACCAGCGAAGGCGGCGGCGAGTCGTTCGACATGAGCCTGGCCAGCGGCTTCGACGCCGGCCGCTTCAGCGCGGTGTACAGCCTGGAACTGCAGTCGCAGACGCCGCTGTGGGCCTATGAGCGGGCGCAGCAGGATTCGACCCTGGACGCCCCCACCGAAAGCGCCCGCGCCGCGCGTCGCGCCTACCTGCGCACCGACTGGAACGACGACTACCTTGACCCGGGCCAGGCGACCTGCGATGCGCTGGCCGGCCAGAACAACGGCAGCACCCACTACGCCGAGCGTGCGCGCTACGGCTTCTACTGCGGCAGCGACCGCTCGATCGGCTACGGCACGATCCTGAGCAAGCGTCGCGGCGCCAATGGCTACGCGTCGCTGAACTACGCCTTCGACAACGGCGCCAGCTGGTTCGCCGACGTGCAGCTGGGCTACCACGACATCGCGCTGATGCGCGATGTGACGCAGTGGGGCCGCATGGCCGCCGACGGCAACGAGGACGGCTACTTCTACAACCAGGCCACCGACCAGGTGGAGTTCTGGCAGCGCCAGTTCTCGCCGGAGGAAATGGGTGGGCTGCGCAACGGCATGATCCGAAGCACCCAGAAGACCTTCAGCGTCACCACCGGCTTCAAGGGCACCCTGACCGGGGCGTGGGACTACGAGGCCTCGCTGAGCCATTCGCAGTACCAGTCGTCGATCCGCTGGCCGCAGATCATCGCCGCCAAGGCCAACGCGCTGTTCCTGGGTGAGCAGCTCGGCGAGTACACCGACGACGACGACAACGTCTTCCCGATCTTCAACGCCGATCCGGCGCGCCTGTACCGGCCGTTGAGCCGCGGCGAGTACGATTCGATCGCTGCGCGCACGACCTATACACCGAAGTCGCGCACCGACACCGCCGCCCTGACCCTGACCAACGGCGAGCTGTTCGAGCTGCCGGGCGGCAAGGCCGGTTTCGCGGCCACCGCCGAGTTCGGCAACCAGTCCTACGCGCTCAACCCCGATCCGCTGGCCACCCAGTACTACTACTACAGCTGGAAGGACTCCGACGGCCACGGCAGCCGCAACCGCTGGGCCACCGCCGCCGAGCTGCGCCTGCCGCTGCACGACACGCTCAACGTGAGCGTGGCCGGCCGTTTCGACCAGTACCGCTATTCCGGCAACAGCATCGGCAAGGCGACCTGGAGTGGCGGCATCGAGTGGCGCCCGATCGACACGCTGCTGGTGCGCGGGTCGTACGGCACTGCGTTCCGCGCACCGGACCTGCACTATGTGTACGCCGGGCCGGGCAACGACGAGACCAGCAACAACGACTACTACACCTGCCAGCTGGACCAGGCCGACGACTGCTCGGACTACGAGGAAAACCTGATCCGCACGCGCGAAGGCAACCGCAGGCTCGACCCGGAAACCAGCACGTCGTGGAGTGCCGGCTTCGTGTGGTCGCCGGCCATCGGGCTGGATCTGTCGGTGGACTGGTTCGACATCGACATGCGCGACCAGGTGCAGGACATGGACGTGGGCACGATCCTGCGCGATGAAGCGGCCTGCCGCCTGGGTGGTGCGGACCCGACGTCGCCGACCTGCGTGGACGCGATCGCCCGGGTCACCCGCACCAGCGACGGCCGCCTGTACGGCGTGCACGTCAACCCGATCAACATCGCCCGCGAAACCACCCGCGGCATCGATGTGGGCCTGCGCTACCGCCTGCCGACGTCCATCGGCGACTTCACCATCAGCGGCAACCACACCTGGGTGAAGACGCACGATTTCCAGCAGTTCGACGGCGACGTGGTCGAAGACCAGTTCGCGGTCAACAGCGGCTTCGACATCCCGCGCACCAAGACCAGCGCCAGCATCACCTGGGAAAAGGACGCCTGGTCGGCCACCGTGTACGGCTCGCGCCTGGGCAGGCTGCCCACCTACGACAGCTACGACCAGAGCTTCGATCCGGACAGCGGCGACAGCCCGTGGATCGGCGCGACCTACCGCTACAACGTGTCGGTGCAGTACCGCTTCGACGACCACGCACGCCTGTCGCTGTCGGTGGTCAACGTGGGTAACAAGATGCCGCCGAAGGACGCGACCTACACCCCGTACCCGTATTACGACGTGTCCTGGTTCGACACCGTCGGCCGCACGATCAACCTGCAGTACACCCACAAGTTCGGCGGTACGCCGCTGTAAGGCGCCTGCCAGGGAACGCAGCAGGAAGGACGGAGGCACTGCCTCCGTCCTTTTTTTTGGGCGCTGGCCCCGAGTGGAGAACGTGCGCGGGTTTTCCACACGACACGTGGAGAGCCGTGGGGGTTTGCTGTGGACAAGCCGGTGCGAGCGTTGCGCCGCAGGCGTTTCCGCGGGTGGTCAATAATTGTCCAGCGCTGACGCGACCCGATCGCCGTCCGGTCGAACACGTTTTCCACACGCGGCGTGGAAAGCCGTGGGAGTTTGTTGTGGACAACCCTGTGTGAGCGTTGCAGCGCAGCGGTTTTGAAGGGTGATCAATTATTGTCCAGGCCGGTCGCCGTGCCGGCCAACGGCTGGCACCCACCGGTTTGCCACGTGCAGACCGCCGGAGGATGCGGGTTTTCCACATGGCACGTGGAGAGCCGTGGGGGTTTGCTGTGGACAAGCCTGTGTGAGCGTTGCAGGGCAAGGGATTTTTGAGGTGGTCAATTTATGTCCAACGCGGAAGGCGTGCCGACCAACGGTCTGCACCCACCACCACGAGCGGTCGGCACCCGCCACCACAAGCGGTCTGCACCCACCGTGTCGAGGGCATGCCCAAACGCAAACGCCCCGCTCAAGGCGGGGCGTTGCGGGCATCCATCGTCGATGCGATCAGACGTTGAAGCGGAAGTGCAGGATGTCGCCTTCCTGGACGCGGTATTCCTTGCCTTCCAGGCGCAGGCGCCCGGCTTCCTTCGCGCCGGCTTCGCCCTTGTACTTGATGAAGTCGTCATACGCGATGGTTTCGGCGCGGATGAAGCCCTTCTCGAAGTCGGTGTGGATGACGGCAGCCGCCTGCGGTGCGGTGGCACCCTTGCGCACGGTCCACGCGCGGACTTCCTTCACGCCTGCGGTGAAATAGGTCTGCAGGCCGAGCAGGTTGTAGGCCGCGTTGATGACGCGGTTCAAGCCCGGCTCGGACAGGCCCAGATCGGCCAGGAAGGTATCGCGGTCTTCGTCGTCGAGCTGGGACAGCTCTTCTTCGATGGCGGCCGAGACCGGCACCACCTGCGCGCCCTCCTGGGCGGCACGGGCGCGCACGGCGTCCAGGTGCGGGTTGTTCTCGAAGCCGTCTTCCAGCACGTTGGCGATGTACATCACCGGCTTCAGCGTGAGCAGGAACAGATCGCGGACCAGCGCCTTCTCTTCCTCGTCCAGGCCGGCGGTACGGCCGGCCTTGCCGTCGGCCAGCGCGGCCTGCAGCTTGGCCAGCACCGGCTTGCGGGCTGCCGCGTCCTTGTCGCCACCCTTGGCGGCGCGCTCGGCGCGGTTCAGCGCCTTCTCGACGCTGTCCAGGTCGGCCAGGGCCAGCTCGGTGTCGATGGTGTCGATGTCCGAGATCGGGTCGACCTTGTTGTTGACGTGGATGACGTCAGCGTTCTCGAAGCAGCGCACCACGTGGGTGATCGCATCCACTTCGCGGATGTGGGCCAGGAACTTGTTGCCCAGGCCTTCGCCACTGGCGGCACCGGCGACCAGGCCGGCGATGTCGACGAACTCCACGGCGGTCGGGATGACCTTCTGCGGGTTGATGATCGCCGCCAGCTCGTTCAGGCGCGGATCCGGGACCGGCACGATGCCGACGTTCGGCTCGATCGTGCAGAACGGGAAGTTGGCCGCCGCGATGCCCGCCTTGGTCAGCGCATTGAACAGGGTCGACTTGCCCACGTTGGGCAGACCGACGATGCCGCATTTGATACCCATCTTTGACAACCTCTGGGGTGAAAGTGATTGGTAAAAGGGCGCGCCGGCGGGCACCGTTTTACCGATCATTTTCCGTACCGGCCCACGGCCGGTACCTACCGCTCATTTCGGGGTGTGCAGGCGCTTCATGGCTTCGCTGTAGTCACCCCTCACCGCCAAGGGCAGCACGTCGATGGCGTCGTTGATGGCGTGGCCGATCAGCACGTCGTCGTCCTTGCCGGCGCGGCCGAGCACCCACGGAACCACGCGGTCCTTGTGACCGGGATGGCCGATGCCGATGCGCAGGCGATGGAACCTGCCATGCCCCAGCAGGCGGATGGTGTCGCGCAGGCCGTTCTGGCCGCCGTGGCCGCCGTCGAACTTGAGCCGTGCCACGCCGGGCGGCAGGTCCAGCTCATCGTGCGCCAGCAGGGTTTCTTCGGGTTCGATCTTCCAGAAGCGCTGCGCGGCGGTGACCGACTTGCCGCTGAGGTTCATGAAGGTGGCGGGCTTGAGCAGCCATACCGGTTGCCCGGCGATGTCGACCTTGGCGGTCTCGCCGAACAGCTTGCTGTCCACGCTCCAGCGCGCGCCGGCCTGTTCGACCAGGGCGTCAATGAAACGAAACCCGGCGTTGTGCCGGGTCTGGGCGTGCTCGGGTCCGGGGTTGCCCAGACCAACGATCAATCGCAATCCTGTCATCACTCTTCTTCGTCGGTACCGGCCCTGTGCCGGCACATACAGAAACGGCGCCTGCCCCGAAGGACAGACGCCGCAACCACTTACTCTGCAGCCGGCGCTTCGTCGGCAGCGTCTTCCTTGCCGAGCTTGGCGGTGACGATCGCGTCGTCGTGGTCCTTGCCCTGGGCCAGGGCCGGGATCTCGACGCCCTTCGGCAGCTTGATGTCCGACAGGTAGATCACGTCACCGGCCTTCAGGTCGGCCAGGTCGACGTCGATCGATTCCGGCAGGTCCTTCGGCAGGCAGGAGATGGTCACTTCCTTCAGTTCGTGGGTGACCACGACGTCGGCAGCCTTGCCGGCCGGCGAGGTGTCTTCGTTGATGAAGTGCAGCGGGACGTTGGCGGTCAGGGCCTCGTTCTCGTTCACGCGCAGGAAATCCAGGTGGATGATCAGCTGCTTGAACGGGTGGCGCTGCATGTCACGCAGCAGCACCTTGGTGACCTGGCCGTCCAGGTTCAGGTCCAGGATCGACGAGTAGAACCACTCGTTCTGCTGGGCCAGCCAGATCTGGTTGTGGTCCAGGTTGATGTTGATCGGAGCGGCGTCGCCGCCGTACACAACGGCCGGGATCACGCCGGCGTGACGCAGGCGGCGGCTCGCACCCTTGCCCTGCACGTCACGAGCGGTGACCTTGATTTCATGAGTCTTCGACATGTTTGCACTACCAGTAGTTGCCGTGCCCGAAGGCGTGGCGGTTGAAGGTACGTCCGCGACCAGACGTACCCGGGACCCGTCTGCCGTTGCCGGCAGCCGGAAATTTCATTTCGACAGCATCAATCCACGTACAGCGAGCTGACCGACTCGCCGAAGGCGATGCGGCGCATCGTTTCGGCCAGCATCTCCGCCACGCTGAGCTGGCGGATCTTGCTGCACACCCGCGCCGCTTCGTTGAGCGGGATGGTGTCGGTCACCACCAGCTCATCGAGCTGGGAGTTGTTGATGTTGTCCACCGCCGGGCCCGAGAGCACGGCGTGGGTGCAGTACGCAGCCACCTTGAGGGCGCCGCGCGCCTTCAGGGCAGCAGCGGCCGCACACAGGGTGCCGGCGGTATCGACGATGTCATCGACCATCACGCAGGTCTTGCCTTCGACGTCACCGATGATGTTCATCACGGTGGAGACGTTGGCGCGCGGACGGCGCTTGTCGATGATCGCCAGGTCGGCGTCGTCCAGGCGCTTGGCGACGGCGCGCGCGCGCACCACACCACCCACGTCCGGGGACACCACGATCAGGTTTTCAGTGCCGTACGCGCGCCAGATATCGGCGAGCAGCAGCGGCGAGGCATATACGTTGTCGACCGGCATGTCGAAGAAACCCTGAATCTGGTCGGCATGCAGATCCACCGTCAGGACCCGGTCGGCCCCCACGGCGCTGAACATCTTGGCGGCGACCTTGGCCGTGATCGGCACACGCGACGAACGCATGCGGCGATCCTGGCGCGAGTAGCCGAAGTACGGCACCACCGCGGTGACGCTGTTGACCGAGGCGCGCTTGAGCGCATCGATCAGCACCAGCAGCTCCATCAGGTTCTCGGCGCTGGGGGCACAGGTCGGCTGGATCACGAAGACGTCCTGCTTGCGGACGTTCTCTTCGATTTCCACCTGCACTTCACCATCGGAGAAGCGCGAGACCAGTGCCTTGCCCGGTCGCACCCCCAGTTCCTTGCAGATGCTCTGCGCAAGGCGCTTGTTGGCGTTGCCGGAAAATACCAGCAGGTTGGGGGATTCTTGCATCATGGGACGGTCTCGGGCGGGAGCGATTGGCGGAGAACTCTGCCGCAGGCACCCGGAGGCGTCGGCGGTGACGACACTGCGGAGGTTCGACCGCGCCCGCGCAGATCGCGTGCGCAAGGGTTCGCGGCAAAACATCCGCAAGTGGCAGGGGCGGGAGGATTCGAACCTCCGAATGCCAGGATCAAAACCTGGTGCCTTGGGCCTCTTGGCGACGCCCCTGCATCAAAAATCAATAACGCTCGAGTACATCAAGCAGTGGCGAGCGCTCCACGCCCGCAGCCACCCATGCCCGCAGTCCTTCCGGCAACTCCGCCAACGCCTGCTCGGCGGCAGCGCGCGTGGTGAACTCGACGAAACAACCGCTTCCCGACCCGGTGAGTCGTGCCCGGCCGATACTGCTCAACGCCACCAGCACCGCCTCTACGGCGGGCTCGCGGCGGCGCAGGACCGGCTCGAACGCATTCCCGAGCAAAGACCCGGAAGCGAAGTCCTCTATTTTCGCCACTGGGGCATCGCGCGTCAAATCCGGTGATGCGAAAAGCGCAGCGGTCGGGACGTGAACGCCCGGATCGGCAAGCACGTACCAGGCCGGCGACAGGTCCATCGGCGTGAGCTGTTCACCGACGCCCTCGGCCCACGCGTTGTGGCCGCGCACGAACACCGGCACATCCGCACCGAGCTGCAGGCCCAGCGCCGCCAGCGCGTCCACGTCCAGGCCCGCCCCCCACAGGTGGTTCAGGGCGACCAGAACGGTGGCCGCATCGGACGAACCGCCGCCGAAGCCACCGCCGGCCGGAATGTGTTTTTCGATGCCGATGTCCGCACCTTGACGGACGTTGGCGACACGTTGAAGCAGGCGCGCCGCACGCACCGCGAGGTCGTCGGCCTCGGCCACACCGGCCACCGACGGCCCGTCGCGGCGGACCTGGCCATCCCCGCGCACCCGCACGCGGAGCCGGTCACCCCAGTCGAGCAGGCGGAACACGGTCTGCAGCTGGTGATAGCCGTCGGCGCGGCGGCCGGTGATGTGCAGGAACAGGTTCAGCTTGGCCGGGGCCGGCCAGTGCGACCAGCCCGCGTTCAGGTCCGGCGCGCTCATGGGGTGCCGAGCACCCAGCTGTCGACCACCAGGCGCACTTTGGCGTCGCCGTTGACCGCCTCGATCCGCCGCGGCAGCACCGGGCGATCGCCCTCCGCCGGGTACCAGTCCAGGTACTGGACCTGCCAGCCCATCTGCTCCACGCGACGTGGGCGGCCATCGCCGTCACGCTCGACCTGCCCGGCCGGCGCCGCGTCGTCGGCCACCAGGCCACGCACCCAGTCGGGCAGCTGGTTGACCGGAATGTCCCAGCCGGTGGCCTCCAGCAGCACCTGCTGGGCGTCGTCGCCCTGGCGCGGCCCGCCGTCCAGCCCCTCCAGACGCCCCCCTTCGTGGTGGGTATCGCCGGTCAGCTTCCAGCTCTGGCGGGTCACCGGCGCGCTCAGCTCGACCACGTACTGACGGGCCTGCTGCTGCCAGTCGATGCGGCCATTGCCGCCGTTGCGCCCTTTGTTGATGGCCACCCGGCCCTGGAACGCCCACTGCGGCTGCGCAAGAACGGCGGCGACGCGGGCACGTTCGGCCTGTTGCGCCTCGGCCGACACGGTGGTCACCACTGCGGGTGCCGAGGGGGCCTTGCGCTCATCCAGCGACACGCACGCCGACAGCGAGAGCGCCGCGACGAAGGCCACGGCCGGTTTCAGGTACTGCAGGTTCATACGCCGTATTTCTCGATCACGCGCTGCAGGGCGCGGTTGTCAGGGTCCAGCTTGCGGGCTTCATCGAAGAACTGTCGGGCCTCGTCCTTGCGGCCGAGCACCCACAGCACTTCGCCCACATGGGCGGCGATCTCGGCGTCCTTGGCCAGGCTCCAGGCGCGCCGCAGCTGCACCAGCGCCTGTTCGTTGCGGCCCAGGCGGTAGAGCACCCAGCCGTAGCTGTCGACGATGGCCGCGTTGTCCGGCTCGGCCACCCGGGCGCGATCGATCAGCTCCAGCGCCTCCTGGTAACGCTGGGTGCGGTCGGCCAGGGTGTAGCCCAGCGCGTTGAGCGCGGCCACGTTTTCCGGATCGGTCACCAGCACCTTGCGCAGGTCGGCCTCGGCGCGGGCGATGTCGTCGCGGCGCTCCCAGGCCAGGGCGCGGGCATACAGCAGGGCGTTCTCGTCGGGGTAGGCGGCCAGGCCGCGGCCGAGGGCATCCAGCTCGCCGGCATCGTCGTTGCCGCGCTGGCGCAGCTCCGCTTCAAGCAGATAGGCATCGCGCCGCGCCTCGTCATCGACCGTGGCATCGGACTGGATCGCATGTACTTCGGCCAGGGCCTTGTCGGTGCGGCCCAGCTCGTACTGGGCGTTGGCCGCGCGCAGGCGCGCTTCATCGCGTTCCGGGCCGCCGGGTACACCGTGGTACCACTCCACGGCTTCGGCCGGGCGCTTGAGGTACTCGGCGATCTTGCCGAGCAGCAGGCGCTGGGCCGGATCGGGCTTGGTCGCCTTGCCCGAAAGCTCGGTGTACAGCGCCAGCAGCGCCGTGGTGTCGTTCTGCTTGGCCAGCAGCGAGGCCCGCATGCCGTAGGTCTGCACGTCCTGCGGGCCGACCGACAGCACGCGCTCGGCCGCCTTGGATTCGCCCATCGCGTCGTAGGTGATCGCCACGGCGTTGCGCAGTTCCGGGTCCTGCGCGGTCTTGGGTTCCACCCCGCGCAGCAGCGCCAGCGCCTCGTCGGTCTTACCGGACTGGCTCAACTGGCTGGCGTGCAGCAGGGCCACGCGCGGCTCATCGGGGAAGCGGCGGACCACTTCGTCGACCATGCGCCGGGCCAGCTCGGGCTTGTCCATGCGCAGCGCCAGGCGACCAAACTCCTGCCAGGCTTCCAGGGTGTCGGGGATCGCATTGGCCTCCACCAGCCCTCCCAGCACCTGGGCCGGCACGGCCGGGTCGCTGCCGCCACCGACCAGGGCGGCGATCGCGAACTTCCAGCCGCGCGGGTCCGGATCGCGCAGCAGCGCCACCAGTTCGGCCTGGGCCGTCTTCACCTGGTTCTGGCGCATGGCCAGGGCCGCGGCACTGCTGCGCATGGCCAGCGAGCGCGGTGCGCGCGCCTCCCACAGCTTCAGCGCCCGCGCGGCACGGACATCATCGTTGGCAAGCATGGCGATGCGGGTGGCGCGCTCGGCCAGCCCGGCGTCATCGCGGCCGGCCTCGGCCGCTTCCAGGTACCAGCGTGCCGCGTCCTCCAGCTTGCCCGCCTGGAGGGCGAACTCGCCCGCCATGACCGGGGTCAGCGAGGCAGGCTCGGCGGCGCGGTCCTTGGCCGCCGGAACCGTGGCCGGACGGGCCGCCAGGGCGTTGGCAGTGAACAAAGACAGCAGCAGAACGCTGGAGATGCGAATCAATGCGGGCATCGGGGGCATCTGAGCCTTAAAATGACGACTTGAATGGCCAGCAGCTTATCGCAAGCAACTGAACAATGACCCTGTGGGTGCTCGGACTGAACCACCAGACCGCGCCAGTGGAACTGCGCGAACGCGCGTCCTTTGGCGGCGATGCGCTGCCGCGGGCGCTCGCCTCGCTGCGCGACACCCCGCAGGTGGCCGAAGCGGTGCTGCTGTCCACCTGCAACCGCACCGAGCTGTATGCCATCGCCGAGTCCGGGCAGGCCCTGGCCGACTGGCTGGAAACCCACGCCGGCCAGCTCCACGGCTATCTGTACCAGCACGCCGACGCAGACGCGGTACGCCATCTGTTCCGGGTGGCCACCGGGCTGGATTCGATGGTGCTGGGTGAACCGCAGATCCTGGGCCAGGTGAAGGATGCCTGGGCCACCGCGCGCGACCACGGCCTGCTGGGCCAGCGCCTGGACCGCCTGTTCCAGCAGACCTTCTCGGTGGCCAAGCGGGCCCGCACCGATACGCGGGTGGGCGCCAATCCGGTATCGGTGGCCTCCACGGCGGTGCGCCTGGCGCAGAACTCGTTCGCCCGGCTGGAAGATTCCACGGTGCTGCTGGTGGGCGCGGGCGAGACCATCGAGCTGGCCGCGCGCCACCTCAGCGAGGGCCGCGTGCGCCGGCTGCTGATCGCCAACCGCACCCTCGCCCACGCCCAGGACCTGGCCAGCCGCCACGGTGGCGTTGCCCTGCCGCTGACCGAACTGGAACGCCACCTGGGCGAAGCCGACGTGGTGTTCTCGGCCACCGCCGCACGCGAGCCGGTGATCGCCAAGGCGCATGTCGCCGCCGCGCTGCGGGCACGCCGGCACAAGCCGATGCTGCTGTTCGACCTGGCCGTACCGCGCGATATCGAATCCGGCGTGGGCGACCTCAACGACGCCTTCCTGTACACCGTGGACGACCTGGAGCGGGCGGTCGAAGACAACCGCCGCAGCCGCCGCGAAGCCGCCGCCGAGGCCGAAGCGATCATCGACCTGCAGGTCGCCCGGTTCGTGGAAACCCTGCAGGCCGGCGCCCACCAGGCGCCCCTGCGGCAGCTGCGCGCCTACGGCGAGGCGACCCGGGTGGAGATGCTGGAAAAAGCCCGCCAGCAGCTGGCTCACGGCAAGCCCGCCGAGGAAGTGCTGGAACTGCTCGCGCACGGCCTGACCAACCGCCTGCTGCACCCGCCGACGGCCGCGCTGCGCGCGGCAGCGTTGAGCGGCGATACTGACCTGACCCGCGCCGCCGAGCGCCTGTTCCCGGCCAAGCCGGGCTACCAGCACCCTGTTGTGAGGAATGATGACGCCGACCCTGCGCCGTAAGCTGGAAGCGCTGGCCGAGCGCCGCGAAGAACTCGAACGCCTGCTTGCCGACCCGGCCGTGGTCGGCGACAACGACCGCTTCCGTGCGTTCTCGCGCGAGTTCTCGCAGCTGCAGCCGATCGCCACTGCACTGGCCGACGAAGCCCGTGCCAAGGCCGACCTTGCCGCCGCCGAGGCGATGCGCGCCGAGCCGGACCTGCGCGAGCTGGCCGAAGAGGAAATCACCGCGGCCCAGCAGCGCCTGGAACAGCTCGACCAGGACCTGGCACTGCTGCTTGTTCCGCGCGACCCGCGCGATGACGGCAACCTGTTCCTGGAAGTGCGCGCCGGTACCGGCGGCGACGAGGCGGCGATCTTCGCCGGTGATCTGTTCCGCATGTACGCGCGCTACGCCGAACGCCAGGGCTGGAAGGTGGAGGTCGAATCGGACAGCCCCGGCGAGCACGGCGGCTACAAGGAAATCGTGGCCCGGGTGGTCGGCCGCGGCGCGTACTCCAAGCTGAAGTTCGAATCGGGCACGCACCGCGTGCAGCGCGTGCCGGCCACCGAATCGCAGGGACGCATCCACACCTCGGCGGCCACCGTGGCGATCATTCCCGAAGCCGACGATGTCGAGGACGTGACGATCAATCCGGCCGACCTGCGGGTGGATACGTACCGCTCGTCCGGCGCCGGCGGCCAGCACGTCAACAAGACCGAATCGGCGATCCGCATCACCCACCTGCCGACCGGCGTGGTGGTGGAGTGCCAGACCGAGCGCAGCCAGCATGCCAACCGCGACAAAGCGATGAAGCGCCTGAAGGCGCAGCTGCTCGATGCCGAGCGCAGCCGGCAGGCCGCCGCCACCGCCGAGAGCCGGCGCCTGCAGGTGGGCAGTGGCGACCGCAGCCAGCGCATCCGCACCTACAGCTTCCCGCAGGGCCGGATCACCGACCACCGCGTTGAAGGGCTGACGCTGTACGACCTGCCCAACATCATTGCCGGTGAGCTCGATACGCTGGTGGAACGGCTGATCCACGAGCATCAGGCCGACGAACTGGCGCAGTTGGCAGCCGG
Organism: Stenotrophomonas sp. LGBM10; assembly: GCF_046736075.1. Lineage (GTDB taxonomy): Bacteria > Pseudomonadota > Gammaproteobacteria > Xanthomonadales > Xanthomonadaceae > Stenotrophomonas. The sequence continues at coordinate 3,157,482 of NZ_CP177163.1, read as the reverse complement.
TCCCTGAGCGTGACCGCACCGGACCAGGAACGGCGGCAGCTGCGCGAGGCCGTGCAGCGCCAGCCGAGCGACTTCATCGCGTGGGTCATGCTGGCGGACGCCGAACTGGAAGCCGGCGACGTCGCCCGTGGCGCGGCCGCAGCCACGCAGGCGCTGCGGCTGCGCGGCGATCATCCCGAAGCACTGGCCCGGCTCGGGCGGGCCCGCTGGATGCAGGGCCACCCCGGCGAAGCAGCCGCACTGCTGCGCCGGGCGGCCGAGCAGGTACCGCAGCATCCCGGCATCGCCCTGTGGCTCGGCCATGCGCTGGAGGATGCCGGCCAGCCCGAAGCCGCTGCCGATGCCTACCGCCATGCGCACCGCCTGCTGCCGGCCGAGCCCTATATCACCGCGCAGCTGCTCAACTGGCAGCGCCGCCTGTGCGACTGGCGGGATCTGGACCGGCTGTCCGCGCAGGTCCGGCAGGCCGTGGCGCAGGGCCAAGCGGTGGTCGAGCCATTCGCCTTCCTCAGTGAGGACGCCAGCGCCGCCGAACAGCTGACCTGTGCGCGCCAGCGCGCGGCAGCGGTCGGCGCGGACGTGGCGGCATTGCCGCCTGCACAGGTGCGCGGTCGCGGCAGGCTGCGGGTCGGCTTCCTCTCCAATGGCTTCGGCGCGCATCCGACCGGGTTGCTGACCGTGGCGCTGTTCGAGCAGCTCGCTCTGGTCGACCGGCTGGAACTGCATCTGTTCGCGCTCAACGGCGACGACGGCAGCGACATCCGCGCACGCCTGCAGGCAGCGGCCAGCGTGCTGCACGCGGTGGGCGGGCAGCCCCACGACGGCGTTGCCGCGTGCATCCGCGACGCCGGCATCGATGTGCTGTTCGACCTGCGCGGCTGGGGCGGCGGTGGCACGCCGCAGGTGCTGGCGATGCGTCCGGCACCGATACAGGTGAACTGGCTGGCGTATCCGGGCACGTCCGGCGCGCCGTGGATCGACCACGTGCTGGCCGATGCCTTCGTGCTGCCCGAGGCGCTGGCACCGGCCTTCAGCGAACAGGTCCGGCGCCTGCCGCGCGCGTTCCAGCCCTCGGACAACACGCGCGCGATGGCACTGCCGCCGTCGCGCGCCGAGTGCGGCCTGCCCGAACACGGCGTGGTGCTGTGCTGCTTCAACAACAGCTACAAGCTCAACCCGCGCAGCATGCAGCGCCTGTTCGCGGTGCTGCAGGGCGTACCGGGCAGTGTGCTGTGGCTGCTGTCCGGCCCGGGCAACGCCGATGCGCGGCTGCGTGCGGCGGCTCGCCAGGCAGGCCTGGACCCGGCACGCCTGGTATTCATGCCGCGCCTGCCCCACCCCGAGTACCTGGCCCGCTACCAGCACGCCGACCTGTTCCTGGATACGCACCCCTACAACGCCCATACCACCGCCTCCGATGCGCTGTGGGCCGGATGCCCGGTGCTGACCTGCCCGGGCACCACGTTCGCCGCGCGCGTGGCGGGCAGCCTCAACCACCACCTGGGACTGGACCGGATGAATGCCGCCGATGACCGCGCCTTCGTCGCCACGGCGATCCAGCTCGGCAAGGATGCGCAGGCGCTGCAGGCCCTGCGCACCGAACTCGCGCAGCGACGCGCAGACAGCGGTCTGTTCGACATGGCCGCCTTCGCCGTGGATTTCACGGCGGCCGTGGAAGGCATGGCACGCGAGCGCGGCTGGCAGGGCGAACACGTGGCCTGAGCCTGTGGTGCGCTAGGCTCGACCCTCCACGACAACGAGCGGGGCGGGTGGATGGGCAAGCTCAAGCGCAAGGCGTACCAGGCACTGCTGGAACCGATGCAGCTGGAACTCACCGCGATGGCGCGCTGGGTGCAGCACACCGGCCAGCGCGTGCTGGTGCTGTTCGAAGGCCGCGACACCGCCGGCAAGGGCGGCGCGATCCAGGCCATCGCCGAACACCTCAATCCCCGCCAGTGCAAGGTGGTGGCACTGCCCAAGCCGACCGACCGCGAAAGTACCCAGTGGTATTTCCAGCGCTACGTGTCGCACCTGCCGGCCGCCGGCGAGATCGTGCTGATGGACCGCAGCTGGTACAACCGCGCTGGCGTGGAGCATGTGATGGGCTACTGCACCGAAGCGCAGTACCGCGCGTTCCTGGCGCAGGCGCCGGTGTTCGAGAAGCTGCTGGTGGACGATGGCATCGTGCTGTTCAAGTACTGGTTGACGGTGGACCAGGCGCAACAGGAGAAGCGGTTCGCCGAGCGCCACCTGGACCCGCTCAAGGGCTGGAAGCTGTCGCCGGTGGACCTGAAATCGCGCAGCAAGTACAGCGCCTACACCGAAGCGCGCGAGACGATGCTGCGCGCCACCCATCGCGAGGAGGCGCCGTGGACGCTGGTCGATTTCAACGACCAGAAGCGCGGCCGGCTGGGGTTGATCCGCAACCTGCTGGACCGCCTGCCCGACACCCGCGTGGACGAACCCGTGCTGGCGCTGCCGCCGCTGAAAGGCAAGCTGCACACGGAGCATTTCGGCGTCCTGAAACCGATCGAAGACTTCGACACCCCGTAGTGCCGGGCGCTGCCCGGCAGCGGGCGCTTGCGCCGTGCGTGCCATTCGCGCGGGTGAGATGTGCGGGGGCGGATCGGAGAGCAGCCGGGCAGAGCCCGGCTCTACGAGGCCAGCGTGATGCGGGGATGATCAACGCGGGTCCATCGCGACGCGGGGATCGACACGTAGTGCCGGGCGCTGCCCGGCAGCGGACGCCTGCGCGGTGCGTGCCATTCGCGCGGGTGAGATGTGCGGGGGCGGATTGGAGAGCAGCCGGGCAGAGCCCGGCTCTACGAGGCCAGCGTGACGCGGGGATCGACGCGGGTCCATCGTGATGCGGGGATCGACACGTAGTGCCGGGCTCTGCCCGGCAGCGGGCGCTTGCGCGGTGCGTGCCACCCGCGCGGGTGAGATGTGCGGGGCCGGATCGGAGAGCAGCCGGGCAGAGCCCGGCTCTACGAGGTCAGCGCGATGCGGGGATGGTCAACGCGGGTCCATCGCGATGCGGGGATCGACACGTAGTGCCGGGCTCTGCCCGGCAGCGGGCGCCTGCGCGGTGCGTGCCACACGCGCGGGTGCGATGTGCGGGGTCGGATCGGAGAGCAGCCGGGCAGAGCCCGGCTCTACGAGGCCAGCGTGACGCGGGGATCAACGCGGGTCCATCGCGACGCGGGGATGGTCAACGCGGGTCCATCGCGACGCGGGGATGATCGACGCGGGTCCATCGTGATGCGGTGATGATCGACGCGGGTCCATCGCGACGCGGTGATGATCGACGCGGGTCCATCGCGATGCGGGGATGATCAACGCGGGTCCACCGCGATGCGGGGATCGACACGTAGTGCCGGGCTCTGCCCGGCAGCGGGCGCCTGCGCGGTGCGTGCCGCCCGCGCGGGCGCGCCCGGTTACCTGGCGGCGATGCGCTTTTCGATGTCGGCGGCGGTGACCGGGCCGAGGTACTCCTTGGCGACCGTGCCGTCCGGCGCGATCAGGTACGTCAGCGGCAGGCCACGCGGAATCGCGAAGTCTTCCGGCGGGTTGTACGTGTCGACGATGACGATCGGATAGGTCACCGGCCGCTTCTCCAGGAATGCCTTCATCTCGGCCGGTTCGATGTCCTCGTAGGCCAGGCCCACGACCTCGATCTCGTCGCGCATGGCGTGCAGCGCGGACAGCTCCGGCATTTCCTTGCGGCATGGCGCACACCAGGTCGCCCAGAAGTTCACCACCACCCACTTGCCGCGGTGCGCGGCCAGGTCGTAGTCGGTGCCGTCCAGCGCCTTGAGCTTCAGGCGGGGGCGTTCCACGGTGCGCCGGTCGGTGTCCGGGGCGGCCGCGGGCGCGGGCGCCGTATCCGCTGCAGGAGCGGCCGCCGGCGCCGGCGCCGGGGCCGGTTCGGGCTGCGCGGTCGGGGCGGGCTTGTTGCACGCGGTCAGCGCCAGCAGGCCCAGCGCAAGCAGCAAGGGCTTGGTGGTCATGGTTTGTCTCCGAGGTTCGTATAGATGTCGCTGACGCGGCGTTTGAGCAGTTCGCGCAGCGGCAGGCGCAGCGCGTCCAGCGCGGCCACCGAGGCATCGCCCAGGCTGTCGTCGCGGTAGGGCAGATACGCTTCCTTGACCGGGATGCGCATCTGGGTGGTTTCGTACAGATCCGACAGCGTGAGCTTGTCCAGGTCGCGCGCCAGCAGCCATTCGCCCTGCTCGTCGCGCCGCACCACGCGGATCGCTTCGAGGTCGCACAGCATGGTCTGCAGGAGCGAATCGGTCAGCATCGGCTCGAGCCTCAGGATTTCGTCGTCGTCGAGGCTGCGTCCGTTCTGGCGCGCCTGCTGGAACCGCCCGATCAGACGCAGCAGGCCGTAGATCTCATAGCCGGTGGGAAGGCGCAGGTCCGCCGGCTGGTAGCGGAACGCGGCGATCGAGGACGCCAGTGACGCGCCCAGCAGCACCGATACCCAGCACAGGTAGATCCACAGCAGCAGGATCGGCACGAAGGCCACCGTGCCGTAGAGCTTCTGGTAGGACTGGAAGCTGCCCAGGTAGGCGCCCATGCCCCACTTCACCAGTTCGAGCATCACCGCGGCCAGGATCGCGCCGGGGATCGCATGCCGCCACTTGACCGTGTGGTGCGGAACCACGCGGTAGACCAGCATGATGCAGACGAATTCGATCAGTACCGGCGCCAGCCCCAGCGACAGGTTGGCCAGCCAGCGGCCTTCGCTGGTGCCGAACAGCGGCAACGCGAACACCCGTGCCGACACCGCCAGCGAGGCGGCGGCCAGCATCGCGCCCAGCGTCAGTACCGTCCAATAGACCAGGAAACGCGTGAGCTTGGGACGCGCCGAGCTGACCCGCCAGATCTGGTTGAAGGTCTGCTCGACGCTGTTGAGCGTGATCAGCAGCGACACCACCAGTGCGATGAAGCCGGCCGCCGTGAGCTGGCCGGCACTGGCCGAGAACTGGCGCAGATAGCCCTCGGCCGCGCGCGCCGCATTGGGCACGAAGTTGGAGAACACATAGTCGCTGAGCTGGTCGCTCCAGCGGTCGAACACCGGGAACGCCGAGAGCACCCCGAATACCACGATGGCCAGGGGCACCAGCGCGAACACGGTGGTGTAGGCCAGCGACGCGGCTGCCTGGAACAGGCGGTCGTCGAGGAAGCGGCGCCACAGGAAGCGGCCGAAGCTGGCGGCGCGCGCGCGATCCCGCACACGCTCCATCCACAGGTTGAGGGTGTCCAGAGGTTCCATCGGCGCAAGGGTACCCGATGCGGCGAAACGTGGACGCATCGGTCGCGCTCGCCCTGCGCCCGCCGCATCGCCATACTGGCTGCTGGTCCCCAAGATGAGATGAAGGCGCGATGGCGGAGATCCTGGTGCTGTACTACAGCCGCGGCGGTTCGGTGGCCCGGCTTGCCCGCCAGATTGCGCGGGGCATCGGCGAAGTACCCGGCATGGCCGCGCGCCTGCGCACGGTGCCGCCGGTGGCAGCGGTGACCCAGACCGCGCGGCCGCCGGTGCCCGACGAGGGTGCGCCCTACGTGAGCGTGGACGACCTGGCCGAGTGCGACGGCCTGATCCTCGGCAGCCCCACCCGCTTCGGCAACATGGCCGCCCCGGTGAAGCACTTCCTGGACGGGCTGGGTGCCGAATGGGTGAACGGTACGCTGGCCGGCAAGCCGGCGGCGGTGTTCACCTCGACTGCATCGCTGCACGGCGGCCAGGAGTCGACCCTGCTGTCGATGCAGGTGCCGCTGCTGCACCACGGCTGCCTGATCGTCGGCATTCCCTTCACCGAGCCCGCCCTGAGCCATACCACCACCGGCGGCACCCCCTACGGCGCCAGCCACGTGGCCGGTGCCAACGACGACCCGACGCCGAGCGAAGACGAAGCGATCCTGGCGCGGGCACTGGGCCGGCGTGTGGCCGACATCGCACGGCGGCTGGCATGAGCGCGCGCGCGACCGAGGTCGTGCTCGCCCTGCTGCTGGCGGCGCTGGCCGGGCTGTACGCACTGTGGTTCGCGCACGACAAGCATTGGCTGGCCACGCAGCTGGTGTTCACCGCACCGCCGCTGCTGCTGGCCGTGGGCGTGCTGCTGCGCCGGGGCAAGGCCGCGTTCTGGGCCGGCGTGCTGGCGCTGTTCTGGTTCAGCCACGGGGTGATGAGCGCCTGGAGCCATCCGGAGATCGCGCTGTGGGCCTGGATCGAGCTGCTGCTGGCGCTGGCGGTGATCGCCGTGGCCAGCGCACCGGGGTTGCGTCGGCGGTTCGGCAGGAAGGGTTGAGGGGCGGCGGTGGAGCCGGCCAGCGGCCGGCACTACCAAGCCAGCGGCGGGAGTAACGGGCCAGCGGCCGGCATGCCGGGCGACGGGCGGCATACGGGCGAAGGCGGCATATCGGGCGTTGGGTGGCGTACCGGCCAGCGGGCGGCTCTTCGGGATCGCGCGGTATCATGGCGTCCGGGCGCGGGCGGTTCCGCGCGGCTCACCGTCAACCCAGGATTGCTGCAATGGAAGAACTACTGATCATCACCACCGGCGGCACGATCGACAAGATCTACTTCGACGACAAGTCGGACTACCAGATCGGCGATCCCCAGATCGGGATGATCCTGCGCGAGCTGGGCGTGACCTTCCGTTTCAACGTGATTCCGATCCTGCGCAAGGATTCGCTGCACATCACCGATGACGACCGCGAGCTGATCCGCGCAACCATCGCCGCACAGCCGACCCGCCACGTGCTGGTCACCCACGGCACCGACTCGATGGTGCAGACCGGCAAGGTGCTCAAGTCGATCGCGGACAAGACCATTGTGATGACCGGCGCGCTGAGCCCGGCACGCTTCCGTGGGTCGGATGCGGAGTTCAACATCGGCTGTGCGATCGGCGCGGTGCAGTCGCTGGCCAGCGGCGTGTACATCGCCATGAACGGCCGCATCTGGAATCCGGAGCAGGTGCGCAAGAACGTGGCGGCCAACCGCTTCGAGGAAGCCTGAGGCCGCGCAGGCGCCTGCCGGACATGAAGACGCCCCGGCATGCCGGGGCGTCTTCGTTGCAGCGGTCGATCAGTACTGGGCGGTGAGGCTCAGGCCCGAGAAGGTCGAGTAGGCCTTCACCCGCACATGCCAGGTGCCCGCTGCCGGGGCGCTGATGGTGCAGGTTTCATTGTTGCCGCTCAGGTACGGGCGGCAGGTGTACACGGTGTCGGTCGGGGCGCTGCCCGAACGCACGTACAGGTCCGCATCGCCGCTGCCACCGGCAATGGTGACCTTCAGCTGCGCGCTGCCCGACGGTACGTTCACGGTGTAGGCCAGCGATGCGCCGCTGGCGGCGCCGAGGCCGGTGACCGGGACGTTGTTCTGCAGCACCGTGCCGGTGCCCGGGCCAGGGCCGGTGCCGTTGAGGGCCGCGGTGACCGCCGCATCGGCATCGACGATGCCCGCACCGCAACCGCCGGTGCACGCGCCCGGCAATGCACGCGCGGTGTTCTTGAGCAGGGTTTCGATTGCCGCCGGCGACAGCGCCGTGGGCGCTACCGACTGCACCAGCGCGACCACGCCCGCCACATGCGGCGCCGCCATCGAGGTGCCGTTGTAGGACGCGTAGGAGGCCGTGCCCGGCACCGTGGTGCCGCTGTTGAGGGTGGACAGGATCGCCTGGCCCGGGGCCGAAATGTCGATGCCGGCACCGTAGTTGGAGAAGCTGGCGCGGGCGCCGGCCGAGGTGGTGGCGGCCACCGCGATCACGTTGGCGCAGTTGGCCGGCACCGACGAGGACACGTTGGTGTTGCTGTTGCCGGCGGCCACCACGACGGTGGTGCCACGCGACACCGCGCCGTTGATCGCGTTCTGGTAGGTGGTGGAGCAGGTGCCACCGCCGCCCAGCGACATGTTGATGACTTCGGCCGGGTTGGCATTGGCCGGGACACCGCTGACGGTGCCGCCGGATGCCCACACGATGGCATCGGCGATATCGGAGGTGTAGCCGCCGCACTTGCCGAGCACGCGCACCGGCACGACCTTGGCATTGAACGCGGTACCGGCCACGCCGGTGCTGTTGTTGGTCACCGCGGCGATGGTGCCGGCCACGTGGGTGCCATGCCAGCTCGAGTTGGACGCCGGGATGCCCGAGCCGCACTCGTTGGCGCCGTACCAGTCGCCTTCGTCGTTGGCATTGTTGTCGCGCCCGCCGCCATCGCGCGCCATCGCGGCGTCACTGATGAAGTCGTAGCCCGGCAGGATGTTCGCGTTGAGATCGGGGTGGTTGGTGATGCCGGTATCGATCACCGCCACGATCACACCGGCGCCGGTGGCCTTGTCCCACGCCGGACGCACGTTGATGGAGGCGTTGCTCGTGCCGAAGCCCCACTGTTCGGACAGGCGCGCGTCGTTGGGCACCAGGGTCGCCTGCATCAGCTGATCGACCTCGACGTACTCGACGTTCGGGTCGGCCGCCAGGCGGCGCATCAGCAGTTCCGATTCGGCCTGGTCGAGCGGGCGATCGGTCTTCACCACGGTCGGGCCGATGGCGAGCTGGCGCAGCTTCTGCAGGCCCAGTGCGCGCCCTTGGGCGGCGGGTACGGCGCTGGCGGCTGCCTTGAGCGAGCTGGCCAGTGCGGTGGGTGTGGCGATCGCGCTGCTGCCGTCCTTGTACTTGACGATGAAGCGCTGGTGGGTCGGTGCCGAGGACAAACCGCTCAGCTGCACATCACCGGCCATCGCCGGCGAGGCCAGCAGCAGCGAGGTGAGTACGGACGCGCCCAGTACAACCAATGCACGCTGACGCAAACGGTGTTGCGAATCATGAGACATCGGATTTCCCTTTCAAAAAGAAGGATGCCGTCTATGCGGCGAGAATCCGGCGCGATCCGTGGCTACGGATCTCTGGCAGTGATCGCGACCGGTTGTTGGATCGGTTTCCCCTAACAAAAACCGCCCGACGACGGACGCTATTGGTTTCGCCGCCACGCAACAACGTGTCAATGCCTTTTCAGTCTTGTGAACATTCCGATCTGAGACTTTTCGGGTCAACGGTTTGTGAAGGTGAAGGAACTTTCACGACAGAAACCGCCACATGAACGGCCTTTTCAAGTCCATTTCCTGTCTCTCCCGACAAAACCCGGACATCTCGTTGCGCAACAACGACTTGCAGATGCCACCGCGCGGCAGGCGCAGATACGCGAAGGCCCGCCTGTTGCCAAGCGGGCCTCCGGGAAAACGCGATCAGGGCGAGGGCCGGATCAGGCGTCCAGACGCACCAGCCAACCGTGGCGGTCCGGCAGGCGGCCGTACTGGATGTCGGTCAGTTCCTTGCGCAGGGACATCGTCACTTCGCCGGCCGGGGCATTGATGTCACCCACCGAGAAGCCGTCGCCCTTGAGCTGGCCGATCGGGGTGACCACGGCTGCGGTACCGCAGGCGAACACTTCGACGATGTCGCCGGAGGCCACGCCCTGCTTCCACTCGTCGATGCTCACCTTGCGCTCTTCAACCTTCATGCCGCGGTCGCGGGCAAGCTGCAGGATGCTCTCGCGGGTGATGCCCTCAAGGATGCTGCCGGACAGTTCCGGGGTCACCAGCGTGCCGTCCTTGTAGACCAGGAACACGTTCATGCCGCCCAGTTCTTCCAGGTACTTGCCTTCCACCGGGTCCAGGAACAGCACCTGCGAGCAGCCCTGGGCCTGTGCCTTCTGCTGCGGCAGCAGCGAGGCGGCGTAGTTGCCACCGCACTTGGCCGCACCGGTGCCGCCCTTGGCCGCACGGGCGTATTCGGTGGACAGCCAGATCGACACCGGCGCCACGCCCTTGGCGAAGTACGGGCCGGCCGGGCTGGCGATCACGTAGTAGCCGGCCTTGTGTGCGCCGCGCACGCCGAGGAAGGCTTCATCACCGATCATGAACGGGCGGAAATACAGGCTGGATTCGTCGGCCGACGGCACCCAACTGGCATCCACGGCGATCATCTGCTTGAGCGATTCGACGAAGATCTCCACCGGCAGTTCCGGCAGCGCCAGGCGCTGCGCCGAACGCTGCAGGCGGCGGCCGTTGGCATCCGGGCGGAAGGTCCAGATCGAGCCATCGGCGTGGCGGTAGGCCTTGATGCCTTCAAAGATCTCCTGGCCGTAGTGCAGCACCGCGGCGGCCGGGTCCAGCTGCAGCGGGCCATACGGGCGCACGCTGGCATCGTGCCAGCCGGTGTCCTTGTCCCAGCGCACTTCCACCATGTGGTCGGTGAAGTGCAGGCCGAAACCGGGCGCGGCCAGAATGCGATCACGCTCCTCGCTGCTGCGCGGGTGGGCCGAACGGGTGGTGCTGAAGCTCACGGAAGACTGGGACACCGGATATTTCCTGTTCTGGTTACGGGGAACGCCACCACCACCAAACGCGCGGCGGAGCGGTTACAACATGCCGGTTTCGAGCCGGGCGGCCTCGGACATCATGTGGCGGCCCCACGGCGGGTCGAACACCAGCTCGACGTCGGCTTCGGCCACCGTCGGGATCATTTCCAGCTTGCTGCGCACGTCATCGACCAGGATCTCGCCCATGCCACAGCCCGGCGCGGTGAGCGTCATCTTGATGTCCACCTCGCGCTGGCCATCGTCCAGGTGCTTGAGGTCCACTTCATAGACCAGGCCCAGATCGACGATGTTGAACGGAATCTCGGGATCGAAACAGGTGCGCAGCTGCTGCCACACCAGTTTTTCCACTTCCTCGTCGGAGGCGTTTTCCGGAAGTTCCAGCGCCGGCGGCGGTTCCTTGCCGATGGCGTCGCCGTCTTTGCCGGCGATGCGGAACAGATTGCCTTCGACAAACACGGTATAGCTGCCACCCAGTGCCTGGGTGATGTAGCCATAACTGCCTGCCGGCAGCGTCACCGTTTCGCCCTGCGGGACCATGACGGCCTCGCAGTCGCGTTCGAAGTGGACAGGTTCACTGCTACGGGAATACATGTGGATGGATATGGGGTCGCGGCCAATTCCCGCAAGGCCGCCATTTTAGCCCAGCCGCCGGCCACGCGCCGGTCGCCACGCAAGCCGGTATCCTGTGGGGACTCACAGGAAGATCGAATGTCGCCCACGTCCGTGTCTGCCCGGCCCCGTCACTGGCTCTGGCCCCCGTTGTTGCTGCTTGGTATCGCCACGGCCACGCTGGCCTGGCTGTTCATCGCCCTCCTCAGCGGCCAACAGGCCGGCTGGATGGCCGTTCTGGCGGCCCTGGACGTGGTTCTCATGCTGCGGCTGGGAACGTTCCGGCCCGGGGCAACGCGGGTGGTGGTGACCGTGCTGGCGACGCTGCTGGTGGCAGTGGCCGCCAACTGGTTCATCGCATCGGCCTACCTCGGCGGCTCGATGGGACTCAATCCGTGGGAATCTGCGTTGCGGATGGGCCCATTCATGGCCAGCACCCTGATCCAGCTGGCCAACGGCCCGCTCGAAGCGATCTGGCTGGCCGTCGCGCTGCTGGTGGGCGGCTGGCTGGCCCGGTGATGCCGGCCGCTGGCCGACACCCCCGGGAACGCCCGATGGCCGTCAATGGCCGCCGTCGAGCGCCTTCAGCTCGCTGACCAGCGCACTGGCCGCACCGGCGCCATCGCCGTAGAGCATGCGTGCGTTGTCGGCATAGAACAGCGCATTCTCGATCCCGGCGAAGCCGGTGCCCTTGCCGCGCTTGATCACCACCACGTTGCGCGCGTTGACCACATCCAGGATCGGCATGCCGTAGATCGGGCTGGCCGGGTCGGTGCGCGCGACCGGGTTGACCACGTCGTTGGCGCCGATCACCAGCACCACGTCGGTGTTGGGGAATTCGGGATTGATGTCGTCCATGTCGGCGATCAGGTCATACGGCACGCCCGCTTCGGCCAGCAGGACGTTCATGTGCCCGGGCATGCGCCCCGCCACCGGATGGATTGCGAATTTGACCTTGATGCCGCGATCGAGCAGCCGCTGCGCCAGTTCCCACACCTTGTGCTGGGCCTGGGCCACGGCCATGCCGTAGCCCGGCACGATCACCACGCGCTCGGCAAAGGCCAGCATCGCCGCGACGTCGCTGGCCTCGATCGGCTTCTGCGCGCCGCTGATTTCCTGCGCGGTACCGCCGCCGCCGAAGTTGGAGAACAGCACGCCACTGATCGGCCGGTTCATCGCCTTGGCCATCAGGCGGGTCAGCAGGATGCCGGCCGCGCCGACCATCATGCCGGCGATGATCAGCGCCTCGTTGCCCAGCACATACCCTTCGAACGCCACGGCCAGGCCGGTAAAGGCGTTGTAGAGCGAGATCACCACCGGCATGTCGGCGCCGCCGATCGGCAGGGTCATCAACACGCCCAGCGCGAGTGCGACCGCGAAGAACGCGATGATCGCCACCGGACTCAGGCTCACCCCGGCCCAGATGCCCAGCCCGACCATCGCCACCGCGACCGCCAGGTTGAACGCCTGCTGCCCGGGGAAGGTGACGCGGCGGTCCAGCCGCCCGTCGAGCTTGGCCCAGGCGATGATCGACCCGGACAGGGACACCGCACCGATCGCCGAGCCGATGATGGCCAGGGCCAGTACCGTGGCCGACGGCTGGCGCGCGGCCAGTTCGGCGATGGCCTGCCCGCTCCAGTGCGTGGTATCGCGATTGGCAAGGAAGGAGAAGCGCAGCAGTTCCACCGCACCGATCGCCGCCGCCGAACCACCGCCCATGCCGTTGTAGAGCGCCACCATCTGCGGCATGTCGGTGATCGCCACGCGCTTGGCCGACCACCACGCCACCCCGGTGCCGATCGCCACCGCCGCCAGGATCAACGGCACGTTGTGCAGCTCGGGCAGGAAGAAGGTCGCCACGGTGGCGATCAGCATGCCCAGCCCGGCCCAGCGGATGCCGCTGCGCGCGGTCATCGGCGAGGCCATGCGCTGCAGGCCGAGCAGGAACAGCGTGGCGGCGACCAGATAACTGACCTGCACCAGCCAGTGCAGCAGTTGCGCGGTGCTCACGTTCAAGGTGCCTTCTCCCCGGCGTCGCGCTTGGCGCTGGGCTTGAACATGTCGAGCATGCGCTCGGTGACCACGTAGCCACCGGCCGCGTTGCCGGCGCCGAGGACGACCGCGATGAAGCCGATGATCTTCTCCAGCGGCGTCTGCGCGTGCCCCAGTACCACCATCGCACCGATCAGCACGATGCCGTGGATGAAGTTGGACCCGGACATCAGCGGGGTATGCAGGATCACCGGCACCCGTGAAATGATCACATGGCCGGCGATGGCGGCCAGCATGAAGATGTACAACGCCACGAACCCGTCGCTCATTGCAGTCTGTCTCCCAGGCGGTGATCCCGTCCCGCCCATCATAACCATGCGCTGAACCGTTCTGCAGGCCGGTCAACCGACAGCGCGCTGGTGCGTTCTCACCTTGTCCCCCTGCGCGAGCGCTACCCTGTGCTGGTGAGTTCCCCCCTACCGACGCTACCCACCGAGGCCGACGCGACCCTGCCGGTGTCGCTGGACGCGTTTCTGGCCGGTATCGGCCCGCGCGCGTTCCGCTTCGCCGAAGCCGGCCTGCGCCAGCGCGACGACGCCCTGGATGCCGTGCAGGACAGCATGCTGCGGATGCTGTCCTACCGCGACAAGCCCGCCGCCGAGTGGGCACCGCTGTTCTGGAGCATCCTGCGCCGCCGGGTGGTGGACCTGCAGCGGCGCCGCGGGTTTCGCCTGCGCTTCTGGCGCAGCAGCGATGCGCCCGCCGGGGATCACGACATCGACTGGGCCGACAGCGCGCCAGGCCCGGCGCAGGCGCACGAGCAGCGCGACCAGTACAACCGCCTGGTGGCCGCGCTGCGCCAGCTCCCGGCCCGCCAGCGCGAGGCCTTCACCCTGCGCGTGCTGCAGCAGCTCGATGGCGCCACCACCGCCAGGGCGATGGGCTGCAGCGAAGGCGCGGTCAAAACCCATCTTTCGCGCGCCCGCGTAGCGCTGCAGCAGCACCTGGAGATCGAACTGTGAGCCGCCCGCCCCTGCCGTCCCACACCGACGCCGCCCTGCAGCAGTTGCATGCGCAGGCGGTTTCCCGGCTTTCCCCGGCCACCCTGGCAAGGCTGCACAGTGCGCGCCACGCCGCGCCGCGCCGCGCCCGCGCGCACGGCTGGTGGCTGGCCACGGCCTGCTCGGCGGTGGCGGCGCTGGGCCTGGGCTACAGTTTCACGGTCAGCCCCCCTCGTCCGGCCGCCCTGCCCGTCGCGACGACAATGGATGACGGCGTCGATGTCCTCGACGAGAATCCCGACCTGTACGTGTGGCTGGCCGGCACCGACCTGGCAATGGAGTGAATCGATGAAACCGCGACTGATCCTGGGACTGGCACTGTTGTCGCTGGCGGCGACGGGCTGGGCACAGACCTCCCCGTTGCCCAGTTGGGAGCAACTGACGCCGCAGCAGCGCGAGGCGCTGATCGCGCCCGTGCGCGACCGCTGGAACGATGCCCCGCCGCCACAGCGCGAGCGGATGCTGCAGCATGGCCAGCGCTGGCAGGAGATGACGCCCGAACAGCGCGACCTGGCGCGGCGTGGCCGCCACCGCTTCGAGAACATGTCGCCCGAGCAGCGCGAGCAGGCCCGCGCGCTGTTCGCGCAGATGCGCACGATGAGCCCGGCCCAGCGCGACGATCTACGCGCCCGCTGGGCGCGCATGACGCCCGACCAGCGCCAGGACTGGCTCAAGGCCAACCCCATCATCGAACCGCCTGCCGCTCCCCGAAAGCCCTGAGCGCTGCCGCCGGGGCAACGCTCAGCCGGCGGCGTCCGCGCCCTGCCAGCGGGTCCTGGCCTGCAGTTCGTCGGTCCAGTCGAAGGCGATGGCGCCGTCCTTGAGGAACAGGGCGACGAAGTTGTACAGGTTGCGCGCGTACATCTCGCTGGCGTGCACGGCCCCCAGGCTGGCCAGGTTGAGCGGACCGTCGATGGTGACGCCGTCCAGGTCGATGGTCTGCCCGGGCACGGTTGCTTCGCAGTTGCCGCCGGTCTCGGCGGCCAGGTCCACCACCACGCTGCCCGGCTTCATGCCACGCACCATCGCGGTGCTGAGGATCCGCGGCGCGGGGCGCCCCGGTACCGCTGCGGTGCACACCACCACATCGACCAGGCGCAGGTGCTCGCCCAGCCGGCGCTGCTGTTCGGCACGCTCGTCATCGGTCAGCGCGCGCGCATAGCCGCCCTCGCCCACCGCGCTGACCCCGAGGTCGAGGAACTTGCCGCCCAGCGATTCGATCTGCTCGCGCGTTTCCGGGCGCACGTCGAACCCTTCAACCTGCGCACCGAGCCGGCGCGCCGTGGCGATCGCCTGCAGTCCGGCCACGCCGGCCCCCACCACCAGCACCCGCGATGGGCGGATGGTGCCGGCGGCCGTGGTCAACATCGGGAAGAAGCGCGGCGCGCGCTGGGCCGCGATCAGCATCGCCTTGTAACCGGCCATGCCAGCCTGCGAGCTGAGTACGTCCATCGACTGCGCGCGCGTGGTGCGCGGCAGGCGTTCGAGAGGGAACGCATGCAGCGCGCGCGACTGGATGGTTGCCGCGCGGCCTGCGTCGGCCTGCGGGTAGAGCATGCCCACCAGGGTGGCGCCGGTCTTGAGCTGTGCCCACTGCGCGGGCGACGGCGGCTGCACGCACAGCACGATATCGGCGGTGGACAGGCCGCTGGCATCCGCGAGCTGCGCGCCGGCGTCCAGGTACGCCGCATCGGGGAACCCGGCCGCCTGCCCGGCGCCGGATTCGACACGGACGGTCGCCCCGAGCGCGGCCAGCTTGCGCGCCGTCTCCGGCGTCATTGCCACGCGCCGTTCCCCCGGCGCACCTTCCTTGACCACCAACACCTCGACAGCCATGCCTGTCCCCGTCGTTCAGCGGAATGTGCCGTGATCGTAACCTGATCGGGGGGCGTGGGGTCGTCCTAGTGGACGGTGGCGTTCTTGGTGTCCAGGCGGTCGATCACGCCCTGCATGGCGCTGTCGAACGCACCATCGTCGATGTGCGCGCGCAGGCGGCCCAGGCGCACCATCACCGCCAGTTCTTCCGGCGAGGCCACGCAGAAGCGCACGCCGCGGCGGTTGACGAACAGCAGCCGCGAGGAAATCGGGCTGACCCAGGACAGCTTGCCGGCCTGCACCTTGCCGTCCTTGTCCACGAAGTCCAGCCAGCTGCCGATTTCCATGCCGCGGAAGCGGTCGGCATCGGCATTGTCGAAATCGCTGACATCCACCTTGCTGCCCAGTTCCACCGCCGGGGCTTCCTGCGCGGGCGGTGCCGGCAGGACCACCTGCGGCAGCTCCGGCAGCGCGCGTTCCAGTTCCGGGCGCGATTCGGCAATGCCCTGCAGGGTGTCGTGCAGCGCGTCGATGGCGCTGGTGGCGGCGTCGGCATGCACGCCAACGCTGGCAAACACCTTGCGCAATGCCGGGTGCCAGGCCTGCAGCCACGGCTTGCCGACGATCTGGCGGCGCGCTTCGGCCACCTCGTCCAGCAGCCCGTCGGCCAGGGCCAGCGCCTCGCCAACCGATGCGCCGTCTTCGCCTTCGCGAAGCACGCTCAGGGTGAGGTGATGCTGCCACGGCTGGCGCAGAAACTCGCCGATGGCCTGCGGCAGGGTGGCATCGGCAATGCGGCGGTCCAGTTCGGCGGCCGCGCGGGTGCGCGCCATCTCCAGTTTTTCCTGGCCGCGCTGGGTCTCAGCGGCACGCCGCTCGGCGATTTCGATCCGGCGCCGGTGCTGGGCCAGGAAATCGCGGAATTCTTCTTCCAGGGTGAGGAAGATGGCCAGGTTCTCGTTGAACTCGGCCACCAGCCGTTCAATGATCTCCTCGACCTTGCCCATCAGCACGCGCTCGGCCTGGCTCTCGCCGGTATTGCCTTCGCAGGCTTCGGCCAGCGAGTTGAGCAGCTTGCGCGCCGGGTGGGTCTTCTGCACGAACATGCGGCGGTCGAGCATGGCGACCTTGACGAAGGGCACCACCAGGCGACCAATCAGCTCGCGCGAGCGGCCTTCGAGGTCGCGCTCGTCCAGCATCACATCGAACAGCATGCCAACCAGGTCGATGGCGTCCTCGTCCTGCGGGTCCAGCCGGGCCTGGCCCGGGTCCACGCCAAGCCGGGTGGCACCGGACAGCACTTCGCTCTTCAGACGCTGGGCCAGCGACTCGCCGTCCTCGCCGATCGCCGCGCGCAGGGTGGCGCTCGGCGTGGCCTGCAGCAGCGACAGCACCGACATCATTTCGCGCTGGCTGAGCGGCCGCTGCTGGCCCACCGCCACGCTCGCGGCGGAGGTGGCGTCTTCGCGCACATGGCGGGTCTGCTGCAGCAGTTCATGCAGCGCTTCCAGCAACATGCCCTGGTTGCCGCTCAGGCCGTCGGCGCCGTCCGCGCCGCCGGCATAGCTGCTGGCGCCCTGCGAGGACTGCATGCGGCCACGGCTTTCGGCCCAGCGGTCGGCGAAACGCCGGGCCCAGGCCGGCGCCGCGGCGTCGTCGTTGCCCTGCTGCGCCGTATCCAGCGCGTCGACCAGGTCGTCCAGTTCATCGCGCGGCGTCGGCGGGCGCGGTGCCGGGCGCCGCGGCGCGGCCATCTGCGGCATCACACCGGCAGCGGCCAGTTGTTCGTCCACTTTTTCGTAGCGCTTGCCGATCGGGGCGTGCAGGTCGCGTTCGCACAGTTTGATCAGCACCAGCCGCACTTCAGGCGCCAGTTCACAGTCGGCGAAGGCTTCGTGGATGGCGACGCCGATGTGTTCGGGGCTGATCGGATTGGTGTCCGGGTTCAGTTCCAGGCCACCGGCAATCATGCCCAGGCGACGGTCCAGGCGCGCCAGTACCGGCTTCCAGTCGCGCAGCAGCACGGTGGCGAAATTGCGCACCGCCAGCCGCGATTCCAGCACGTGCTCGGGCACCAGGCTCAAGCCGTCCTCGATCTGGCCGGCCAGAGTGGCTTCGGCCGAGAGCGGCTCGCCCTGCTCCAGCGCCAACCAGGCCCGGGCCAGATGGGTACGGAAGCCGACCACGATGTCGTCGCGGCGGCGGCGCAGTTCGCGCATGCCATCCAGGAACAGCAGCTGCGACGCGCCAGCGGTGCCGGCACGGTCGAACAGCACATCGTCAAAGCGCGCCAGAACGGTCGCGAACGACTCGGTCAGCGCCGGCAGCGCCGCATCGCGCGCAAGCGTCAGCAGCGCGGCGTTGCGACCCGGAAGGCCCGTAGCAGTGGGCGTGGCGATCATGCGAAAAGGCTCCCCACCCTCGCAGGCACTCTAAGCAGCGTGAATACAGCCGACGCAGGTACACCCCATGCACCTGCGTACGGATCGTAGGCCGGCCGGCCGGTAGCGGACAGTGAAGCAGTCCTCACTTCATACCTCATGACCGGGGCGCCGGCAGGCCTTGTATCGTACGGGGAGCCGTCGCGGGAAGCGAGTACAGCCACGTGAACGCCTCCCGTTAATTAGGTGATGTTCATCACGTTTTGTCGCAAATTGCACCGAGAACGCCCAAAGCCGTGTCACAAACTGCCGCGACTATAATGGGAGGCCCGTGAAAGCCGATCGAGATCCCATGCTGCTTCCCGCTGCGTTGCAGGCGCTGGACATGCGCCGTTCCGTCCCCGCCCGTCACCTGGGCGAGCCCGGGCCGGACCCGCAGACGCTGGCGCGGATGCTCGCCGCGGCCGTGCGCGTGCCCGACCACGGCAAGCTGGTGCCATTCCGCTTCCTGCGGATCACCGGCGATGCACGTCACACTCTTGGCACCTTCCTGGCCGAGCGCAGCCGGCAGCGTGATCCCAACGTCGCCGAGGCGCAGCTGGAGAAGGATCGCCAGCGGTTTTCCCATGCCCCGCTGGTCATCGTGGTGGTCAGCCGGCACACGCCGAGCCCCAAAGTGCCCGAGCAGGAACAGCTGATGACCGCCGGCTGCGTCTGCTTCGCCCTGCTGCAGGCCGCGCAGGCGTTCGGTTTCGGCGCCCAGTGGCTGACCGCCTGGATGGCCTTCGATCCGGCCGTCCATGCCCATCTGGGCCTGGCCGCGAACGAAGGCATCGCCGGCTTCATTCATATCGGCACGCCGAAGACGGTGGCGCCCGAGCGCGACCGTCCGGACCCGGCGGCCCTGCTGCAGGACTGGAACGGCTGAGATGAGCGTTCCGTCCCCCGCCGTGGCGCCGCGCCCACCGCTGTATCTGGTGGATGCCAGCCTGTATGTGTTCCGCGCCTGGCACTCGATGCCCGACGAGTTCCAGGACCAGCAGGGCTGGCCGACCAATGCCGTGCACGGTTTTGCCCGCTTCCTGCTCGACCTGCTCGAGCGCGAACGCCCGCGGCACATTGCCATCGCCTTCGACGAGGCGCTGGACAGCTGCTTCCGGCACCGCCTGTATGCGGCCTACAAGGCCAACCGCGACCCCGCACCGGATGCGCTGCGCCGCCAGTTCGCGCACTGCAAGGCGCTGTGCGTGGCGCTCGGGCTGGCGGTGCTGGCCCACTACGAATACGAGGCCGACGACCTGATCGGCAGCGCCCTGCACGCACGCCGCGAGGCGGGCATGCGCGGGGTGATCGTCTCCGCCGACAAGGACCTGTCGCAGTTGCTGTTCGAGCACGACGAACAGTGGGACTACGCGCGCAACCAGCGCTGGGGCATGGCCGG
The DNA here is from genome assembly GCF_046736075.1 of Stenotrophomonas sp. LGBM10. Lineage (GTDB taxonomy): Bacteria > Pseudomonadota > Gammaproteobacteria > Xanthomonadales > Xanthomonadaceae > Stenotrophomonas. The sequence goes on along the minus strand of NZ_CP177163.1, from coordinate 3,137,794 downwards.
GGTCAAGGCCCGCCACGGCGTGCACGCCCACCAGATCGCCGACTACCTGGCGCTGTGCGGCGACGCGGTCGACAACATTCCCGGCGTGACCGGGGTGGGCGCCAAGTCCGCTGCGGTGCTGCTGGCCCACTTTGGCAGCCTGGACGCCCTGTACGATCGTCTCGACGAAGTGCCGTTCCTGCGCCTGCGTGGCGCCGCGCAGATGGCGGTGCGCCTGCGCGAGCAGCGCGAGCACGCCCTGCTGTGGCGGCAGTTGACCACGATCGCGCTGGATGCGCCGCTGGACGGCGGCCCCGCCGACTTCAGCCGGGTCAGCGCCGATGCGCAGATGCTGCAGGGCCTGTGCGATGCGTTGCGGTTCGGGCCCCTGACCCGCCGCCGCCTGTTCGCCGCCGCCGGCCTGTCCGATTCCCCTTCCGTTGCCAGCGAGTTCGCATGAGCCCCAACACGCAAGCCCCCAAGGTCGTCTACGAAGGCAAGTACCAGCGCATGGTCGTGCGCGGCACGTGGGAATACAGCGAGCGTACCCACGCCGGCGGCCTGGCCGCGATCATCATCGCCGTCACCCCCGAGGACAACGTGCTGTTCGTCGAACAGTTCCGGGTGCCGCTGCAGGCCAACACCATCGAGATGCCGGCCGGACTGGTCGGCGACATCGACGCCGGCGAGTCGATCGAGGTCTCGGCCGTGCGCGAACTGGAGGAAGAAACCGGCTGGACCGCCGCGCACGCTGAAGTGCTGATGATCGGCCCGACCTCCTCGGGTGCGAGCAGCGAGCAGATCGCGTTCGTGCGCGCCACCGGTCTGCGCAGGATCGGCGAGGGCGGCGGCGACGACAGCGAGGACATCACCGTGCACGAAGTGCCGCGCACGCGCGCGGCGGCGTGGCTGGTCGAGAAAATGGGCCAGGGTTACGCCCTGGACGCCAAGCTGTGGGCCGGGCTGTGGATGATCGAGCACCACCTGGACGGCACCCCGCGTGGCTGATTCGTTTGCCCCGCCGCTGCACGCCGCCGCGCTGCTGGCGCCGTCGGACCCCGCGCCGTTCACGGTGCACCAGGCGCAGGGTCGTTCGCCGTTCCTGCTGATCGCCGACCATGCCGGCCGGCAGGTGCCGGCCGCGCTGGCCAGCCTGGGCCTGCCGCAGGCCGAGTTGGACCGGCACATCGGCTGGGACATCGGCATTGCCGGTGTCACCCGCGCGCTGGCGGGCCTGCTGGATGCCTGGGCCATCGAGCAGACGTACTCGCGCCTGGTGATCGACTGCAACCGCCCGCCCGGTGCGCCGGGCCGGTTTGCACCGGTCAGCGACCACACCGTGGTGCCCGGCAACCAGGCCCTGGATACCGCCGCGCAGGATGCACGGGTGCGGGAGATATTCGATCCCTACCACCAACGCATCGCCACTGAACTAGATGCGCGGTCCGCCGCCGGCATCCCCACCATCCTGATCGCCATGCACAGCTTCACCCCGGCGATGCAGGGCGTGGCACGGCCGTGGCACGCCGGCGTGCTGTACCAGCGCGATGCGCGCTTCGCGCATGCGCTGCTGCACGCGCTGCGGGCCGAAGGCGACCTGGTCGTGGGCGACAACCAGCCGTACGCAGTCAGCGACGCCACCGATTACGCGATTCCGGTGCATGCCGAGGCACGTGGGCTGGCGCACGTGGAACTGGAGATCCGCCAGGACCTGATTGCCGACAGCGCCGGGCAGACCGCGTGGGCACAGCGCCTGGCACGCGTGCTCAAGCAGCTCGAACCCGCCTTCGCGTAGAGCCGGGCTCTGCCCGGCGGTTCTCCGTTCCGGCACCGGAAACCGCGCGCTGCGCGCGATAGCCGACCAACGGTCGGCTCTACCGCCGGACAACCTGCGCTACGCCCCGTAGAGCCGGGCTCTGCCCGGCTGCTCTCCGTTCCGGCACCGAAAACCGCGCGCTGCGCGCGATAGCCGACCAACGGTCGGCTCTACCGGGGGCTGCGGAAACCGCGCGCTGCGCGCCGTAGAGCCGGGCTCTGCCCGGCTGCTCTCCGTTCCGGCACCGGAAACCCCCGCGCTGCGCGCGATAGCCGACCAACGGTCGGCTCTACCGCCGGACAACCTGCGCTGCGCCCCGTAGAGCCGGGCTCTGCCCGGCTGCTCTCCGTTCCGGCACCGGAAAACCCCGCGCTGCGCGCGACAGCCGACCAACGGTCGGCTCTACCGGGGATCTGCGGAAAACCGCGCGCTGTGCGCGATAGCCGACCAGCGGTCGGCTATACCCGGGGCTGCGGAAACCCCGCGCTGTGCGCGATAGCCGACCAACGGTCGGCTCTACCCGGGGGCTGCGGAAACCTCGCGCTGCGCGCGATAGCCGACCAACGGTCGGCTCTATCGGGGGCTGCGGTCAGGCGGTGGCGCGCTGTGCGGCCGGGTCTTGCTGCGGCCGCAGCCACAGTGCCACGGCCACGCCCAGCAGCGCGAAGGCGGCTGCGCCGTACTGCGCGTTCACCAGCCCCTGCAATGCCTCCACGCTGCTGCCGCCGGCCGTTGGGCTGCGCCCGGCGTTGGCCAGCATCACCAGCAGCGCCAGGCCCAGCGCGCCACCGATCTGCTGGGCGGTGGCGGCCATGCCCGACGCCACACCCTGCTGCGCGGCCGGAACGCCCTGCCCGGCCACGATCCACATCGCCGTCCAGGTCATGCCCTGGCCGATGCTGAGCACCACGATGCCGGGCAGCAGTGCCCAGTACGTCGCCCCGTACGGCAGTGCGACCGCCACGGCCGCGATGCCGATGGCGCCGGCGGCCATGCCGCGTGCCAGCACCTGGCGGGGCGAGCGACGGATGAGCATGCGTTCGGTGATGCGGATTCCGAAGGTGCACACCAGCGTGGGCGGCAGGAACGCCAGCCCGGCCTGCAGCGCGCTCCAGCCGTAGCCATCCTGGAAGTACAGCGCCAGGAAGTAGTACTGCACGCCGAAGCTGCTCATGAACACACAGGTCAGCAGCATCGCAGCGCGCAGGCTGCGCAGGCGCAAGAGGGCGAACTGCATCAACGGATCGCGGCTGCGCTGCTCGATCTGCACGAAGGCGGCCAGCAGCACCGCCGACAGTCCCAGGCAGACCAGCGTGCGCGGTGCCAGCCACCCCCACTCCGGCCCCTGCACGAGGGTGGTGACCAGCAGACTGCCGCCCAAGGTCACGGTGAGGCAGCCGGCCAGATCGAAGGAGCGCCCGGCCTGCGGTGCCGGGTCGCGCGGCAGCCACCAGCCCCCCAGCACCGCACAGGCGCTGGCGAACGGCACGATCACCAGCAGCACGGACGCCCAGCCGAAGCTCTGCGTGAGTACCCCGCCGAGCAGCGTGCCCAGCGCCAGGCCACCGGCGCTGGCCATCGACCAGATCGCCAGCGCGCGGTTGCGTGGCGCGCCCTCGGCGTACAGCGTGTTGATCAGCGACAACGTGGCCGGGAACAGCAGGGCCGCCCCCATGCCCTGTGCCGCACGCGCGGCGATCAGCAGCCAGGCACTGCTGCTGAAGCCGCCCACCAGCGAGGCCAGCGCGAACAGCGCCATGCCCAACCGGTAGACCCGGCGCCGCCCAAGCAGATCCGCCGCGCGGCCGCCCAGCAGCAGGCAGCCGCCGAAGGCCACGGTGTAACCGCTGACGATCCACTGCAGCTGCTGTGCGTTGATCTGCAGCTGCACGCCCATCTCGTGCAGGGCCACGAAGATGATGGTCGCGTCCAGCGCGATGATCAGCTGGGCCATTGCCAGCAGGGTGAGCGCCAGGCGGGGCGGGAAGGAACGCAGGGTGTCGGTCATGCCAGTCGGTACGGGGGAAAGGCGGGCAGTCTCATTGATGACGCAGAACAAATAAACCCGGATACTTCGATTTCTGTCATGCATTTTCGCATCAATCGAGGGCGGGCATGGATCTCAATGCGGTGCGCATGCTGGTACAGGTTGCCGAGGCGCGCAGTTTCACCGTGGCCGCCGGCCAGCTCGGGGTCAGTCAATCCGGGCTGTCGCGCGCGATCAGCCGGCTGGAGGGCACGCTCGGCGTGCGCCTGCTCCACCGCAACACGCGCAACGTCAGCCTGACCCCTGACGGACAGCAGTTCGTGGCGCATTGCGCGCCCCTGCTGAGCGGCCTGGAGGATGCCGAACGGCGCCTGGGCGACCGCCCGTGCATGCCCTCCGGCGTGCTCAAGGTTACCGCCCCCTCGATGTTCGGTCGCAAGGTGCTGGTGCCGCTGGCCGGGCAGTTGATGGGCGCGCATCCGCACCTGCAGCTCGATCTGGTGCTCAACGACCGCCTGGTCGATCTGGTCGAGGAAGGCTTCGATGCCGCCCTGCGTACCGGGCCGATCAGCGACGTGCGGATGGTGGCGCGCCCGCTGCGGCCGCTGCACTGGGTGACGGTGGCCTCCCCGGCCTACCTGGCCCGATGCGGTGCACCGGCCACGGTGGACGATCTGCGCGGTCATGCCTGCCTGGCGGTGCGCAACCTGCGCAGCGGGCGGCTGGTGGACTGGCAGTTCCGCGACGGCGACGGGCTGCGTGACGTCACCCCGCCGGCGCGGATGGTGTTCGACAGTGGCGACCCGCTGGTGGAAGGCGCGCTGGCCGGCGTCGGGATCGTGCAGGTGATGGATTTCGCGGTGGCCGATGCACTTGCCGACGGCCGCCTGCAGCGCGTGCTGCAGCCGTTCGAAGGCCGCAGCCGCGCGTTGTCGCTGGTGTATCCGCCGTCGCGCCAGGCCTCGCCGAAACTGAAGGTACTGGCCGAGGCGCTGCTGGCCGGCAACTGGTAGCAGCAGGTCGATGCCCACCGATGCGGCGCAGGCCGCACCGGTGGGACCGGCCGATCAGCCGGCGAAGCGATCGGTGGCGCGCACCAGCGCGTCCACGTTCTCCGCTTCGAAGGCCGAGTGGCCCGAGGCCGGGCTGATTTCCAGCGTGGATTTCGGCCACGCCTTGTGCAGTTCCCACGCGTTCTGCAGCGGGCACACCACGTCGTAGCGGCCGTGCACGATCACGCCGGGAATGTCGGCGATGCGATGTGCGTCGCGCAGCAGCTGCTCTTCCACGTCGAAGAAGCCGCCGTTGACGAAGTAGTGGTTCTCGATGCGCGCGAAGGCCAGCGCAAACTGCGGGTCTTCATGGCTGTTCACGAAGTCGTCGTCCACGTGCAGGAAGCTGGTTGCCCCTTCCCACACGCTCCACGCCTTGGCGGCGGCGAGGCGGGTGGCCTCGTCATCGCTGGTCAGGCGGCGGTGGAAGGCCGAGATCAGGTCGTGACGCTCCACGGCGGGAATCGGCTTGAGGTAGTGCTCCCACGCGTCCGGGAACAGGCGGTTGGCGCCTTCCTGGTAGAACCATTCCAGCTCCCAGCGGCGCAGCATGAAGATGCCGCGCAGGACCAGTTCGGTCACGCGCTGCGGGTGGGTCTGGGCGTAGGCCAATGCCAGGGTGGAGCCCCAGCTGCCGCCGAAGACCTGCCAGCGATCCACCTTGAGGTGCTCGCGCAGTTTTTCGATATCGGCCACCAGGTCCCAGGTGGTGTTGTCCACCAGGTCGGCATGCGGCGTGGAACGGCCGGCACCGCGCTGGTCGAACAGGATGATGCGGTACTTGGCCGGGTCGTGGAACTGGCGCATCTTCTCGCTGCAGCCACCACCCGGGCCACCGTGCAGCATCACCACCGGCTTGCCGTCGGGGTTGCCGCACTGTTCGAAATACAGCGTGTGGCGATCATCGACCTTCAGGCTGCCGACGTCGTAGGGGGTGATGGCGGGGTACAGCGTACGCATGACGGAACTCCGTTGTTGGGGACAGGCACGCACGGGCGGGTTTACCACTCGCGCGGGCTGATCAGGTCTTCGACATCCACATCGAACCCGTAGCTGCGCGCGATGAAATCGACATCGCTGCCGATGTTGTCGCGTGCCACGGTTTCCAGTTCGCTGCCCTGCGCTTCGAACGCTTCGCCGAGCACGTTGAATTCAAGCGTGGCGGCGTGGGTCAGCGCGCACAGCGCAGCCGCGTCGGACGGCGGCTCGCGCTCGATGCGCTCGCACAGGCGCAGCAGGATCTGCCGGCCCTGTTCGACCAGCGGCGCGGGAAAATAGCTGTCCTGACGCATGTCGTGCAGGAACGGGTGGGCCAGAACCTTGGCATTGCGAAGCAGCATGGCGCGTCCTTTCGGGTGGAACGCCATTCTACCCACGGCATTGTTGCCGCTGGGTTCAAACCACGCCGGGCAGACAGCCGCAGGTCACCCGATCACGCTGTTCGAGATCGCGCACGGTGGACACGCGATCAAAGCCGGCCTGTTCGAACAGCACGCGGATGGCTGCGCCCTGGTCCCACCCATGTTCGATCAGCAGCCAGCCACCGGGCAGCAGGTGCGCGCCGGCGCCCGCGACGATCACGCGGATGTCGTCCAGACCGTCCGGCCCGGAGGCCAGTGCGCTGGCCGGTTCATGGCGCAGATCGCCCTGCAGCAGGTGCGGGTCGTCACTGGCGATGTAGGGCGGATTGCTGACGATCAGCGCGACGCGCTGACCCGCCAACGCGGCATACCAGGACCCCGCGACGAACACCACGTTGTGCAGCCCGTTCGCGGCCGCGTTGCGACGCGCCACCTCAAGGGCATCGGCGCTGGCGTCGGTCGCGATGATGCGGGCCTGCGGCCGTTCACTGGCCAGTGCCAGGGCGATCGCACCGCTGCCGGTGCCCAGGTCGGCCACGGCCAGCGGGGTGGCCAGCGGCAGCCGCTCCAAGGCCAGTTCAACCAGCAGTTCGGTTTCCGGGCGCGGGATCAGCGTGGCCGGACTGACCGCCAGGTCCAGCGTCCAGAAACCGCGCCGTCCGAGCAGATAGGCGACCGGCTCACCGGCCTGGCGGCGCGCCAGCAGGGCCTGGAAGGCGGCCACGGCGTCCGCGTCGAGAACGTCGGTGGCATGCGCGAACAGCCAGCTGCGCGGGTGCCCCAGCACGTGCATCAGCAGCAGTTCGGCCTCATGCCGCCCCTCCACGCCGGGCAGGGTGGCGGCGGCGTCGGCCAGCAGCTGTCGAACGTCGCGCGGGGCGGCAGTCATGGCGGGGATCGTGCAGGAACGGGCGCGCAGTGTAGTGCACCGCCATCACGCGGCAGGCGCCGGCGGCCACGCCCGCACGCCGCGACGCAGGGACGGGCTGAGCGGTTCGTTCAGGATTCAGGCTGGGCGGATAAATGCTGGCTATGGCGCCGATGGGCGGCTGGACCGCCCATGTCATTGCACTGCAATGGTTTCGGGGGATATCCACACAGGGATTCATCTTCGGATCAGCACCTCTCGATAGACTGTAACTATCGTATAGATGCAATCAATGGATTGTCCTTATGGGAATGGAGCCGCTAACCTGTGTTGGTCGCTTCACCCACCCCCTTCACCAAGAGGAACAACGATGTCGCTCATCAACACCCAGATCCAGCCGTTCGAAGCCAACGCCTACCAGAACGGCGAGTTCATCAAGGTCTCCGACAGCACCCTGAAGGGCCAGTGGTCCGTGCTGATCTTCATGCCGGCCGCGTTCACCTTCAACTGCCCGACCGAAATCGAAGACGCCGCCGATCATTACGCCGAGTTCCAGAAGGCCGGTGCCGAGGTGTACATCGTCACCACCGACACCGAGTTCTCGCACAAGGTGTGGCATGAAACCTCGCCGGCCGTGGGCAAGGCCCAGTTCCCGCTGGTCGCCGATCCGACCCACACCCTGACCAACGCCTTCGGCGTGCACATTCCGGAAGCGGGCCTGGCCCTGCGCGGCACCTTCATCATCAACCCGGAAGGCGTGATCAAGACCCTGGAGATCCACTCCAACGAGATCGCCCGTGACGTCTCCGAGACCCTGCGCAAGCTCAAGGCTGCCCAGTTCACCGCCGCCAACCCGAACCAGGTGTGCCCGGCCAAGTGGAAGGAAGGCGAGAAGACCCTGACCCCGTCGCTGGACCTGGTCGGCAAGATCTAACCGCAACGCCCCATCCCCATTCCCGTTTCGACGGGAGTGGGGGTGAACCCAAGCCGGTGCCGCGATGCGCCCGTTTCGGTTCACCCCCACGCTGCGCAGATGCACCTTCGGGGTACGTCGACGCTGTCCCCTTGCCTGAATCAAGGAGTTTTTTCGATGTTGGATGCCAACCTCCAGTCCCAGCTCAAGACCTACCTGGAACGCGTCACCCGTCCGATCCAGATCACGGCCCACGTGGACGACGGCGCCAAGTCGCAGGAAATGCTGGAGCTGCTCAACACCCTGACCACCCTGTCGGCGCAGATCCAGCTGGACGTGCGCCGCGATGGCAGCGAGCGCACCCCCTCCTTCGCGCTGACCACCCCGGGGCAGGACATCCACCTGGCCTTCGCCGGGCTGCCGATGGGTCACGAGTTCACCTCGCTGGTGCTGGCCCTGCTGCAGGTGGGCGGGCACCCGTCCAAGGCCACCGCCGAGCTGATCGAGCAGGTGCGCAACCTGGACGGCGACTACCGCTTCGAAACCTATTTCTCGCTGTCCTGCCAGAACTGCCCCGATGTGGTGCAGGCGCTGAACCTGGCGGCGGTGCTCAACCCGCGCATCCAGCATGTCGCCATCGACGGCGCGTTGTTCCCGGCCGAAGTCGAGGCGCGCCAGATCATGTCGGTGCCCACGGTGTACCTCAACGGCGAAGTGTTCGACCAGGGCCGCATGAGCCTGGAGCAGATCGTGGCCAAGCTGGACACCGGCTCGGGCAAACGCGACGCCGAGAAGATCGCCGCCAAGGCGCCGTTCGACGTGCTGGTGGTCGGCGGTGGCCCGGCCGGCGCCGCGGCAGCGATCTACGCGGCGCGCAAGGGCATCCGGACCGGCGTGGCGGCCGAGCGTTTCGGTGGCCAGGTGCTGGATACGATGGCCATCGAGAACTTCATTTCGGTGAAGGAGACCGAGGGCCCCAAGCTCGCCGCCGCGCTGGAACAGCATGTGCGCGAGTACGAGGTGGACATCATGAACCTGCAGCGCGCCACCGCGCTGGTGCCGGCCGGCGATGACGGGCTGGTCGAGATCAAGCTGGAGAACGGCGCGTCGCTGAAGTCGCGTTCGGTGATCCTGTCCACCGGTGCGCGCTGGCGCCAGATGAACGTGCCCGGCGAAGCGCAGTACCGCAACAAGGGCGTGGCCTACTGCCCGCACTGCGACGGCCCGCTGTTCAAGGGCAAGCGCGTGGCGGTCATCGGCGGCGGCAATTCGGGCGTCGAGGCGGCCATCGACCTGGCCGGCATCGTGTCGCATGTGACCCTTCTGGAATTTGATGACACACTGCGCGCCGATGAGGTCCTGCAGAAGAAGCTGCGCAGTCTGGGCAACGTCACCGTCATCACCAGCGCCCTGACCCAGGAAGTTCTGGGCGACGGGCAGAAGGTAAGTGGTCTGGTATATCAGGATCGCGTCGGCGGCGATGCGCATCGGATCGAACTGGAAGGGATTTTCGTGCAGATCGGCCTGCTTCCGAACACCGAGTGGCTGAAGGACACCGTGGCGCTCTCTCCGCGCGGCGAAATCCTCATCGACGATCGTGGCCAGACCAGCGTTCCCGGCGTATTCGCAGCAGGAGATTGCACCACCGTGCCGTACAAGCAGATCGTCATCGCAATGGGCGCCGGCTCTACCGCCGCACTGAGCGCGTTCGATCACCTGATCCGTTCTTCTGTTCCCAAGAGCAGCGGCGCCGTCGCCGAAGCTGCCTGATCTGTGTCGCTCCCGGCTGCATCGGGAGCGTCTTCTGCCCGCTGGGTAAACCACGCCATCACCCGGTCCATACCCCTAGAGGTCTAAGGATGAACCTACGTGATCTGAAGTATCTTGTGGCCCTGGCTGACCATCGCCATTTTGGCCGCGCTGCTGCCGCCTGTTTCGTCAGCCAACCCACGCTGTCCACCCAGATCCGCAAGCTGGAGGACGAGTTGGGGTTGCCGCTGGTCGAGCGAGCGCCGCGCAAGGTCATGCTGACCCCTGCCGGCGTGGAAGCGGCCGCGCGTGCGCGCACCATCGTGGCCGAGGTCGAGCAGATGAAGGAAGCGGCGCGGCGCAGCCGCGACCCCGAAGCCGGCACCGTGCGCCTGGGCATTTTCCCGACGCTTGGCCCGTACCTGTTGCCGCACGTGATTCCCAACATCCGCGAGCGCTTCCCGCACCTGGAACTGCTGCTGGTGGAGGAGAAGAGCGACGAGCTGTTGACCCGCCTGCGCGAAGGCAGGCTGGATGCGGCGCTGCTGGCGCTGCCGCTGGACGATGACCAGCTGCACGCCGAGTTCCTGTTCGAGGAACCGTTCCTGCTGGCGGTATCCGGCCAGCATCCACTGGCCCTGCGCCACCACCTGGATGTGCAGGAATTGTCGGCGCAGAAGCTGCTGCTGCTCGAAGACGGCCACTGCCTGCGCGACCAGGCCCTGGCGGTATGCCGCCTGTTCGGCGCCAACGAGAAATCCGAGTTCCGCGCCACCAGCCTGGAAACCCTGCGCCAGATGGTGGCCGCCGACGTCGGCATCACCCTGATGCCAACGCTGTCGGTGAAGCCGCCGGTACCGCGCTCGGAGAACATCCGTCTGCTGGATTTCAACGGCGACGACCGCCCCAGCCGCCGCATCGCGATGGCCTGGCGACGCAGTTCGGCGATGAGCGGCTTCCTGGATCAGCTCGCCCAGCAGTTCAAGCGACTGCCGCAGGAACTGTTCACGCTGCAGGCCGGCGACAGCGGCGTGCTGCCGGCAGCCGTTCCGCAGCGCCCGGCCTGAGGCTGCCTGAACCGCCCAACGGGCAGGCGGATCGGCACGGGTCGCATCCGCCTGCGATTGTCAGCACAATAGAACCAGGCGGCGCCAGCAGGCGCCGCCTTTTGCATGGGCCATCAACAAATACGCAAGGAGCTTCACCATGTCCACATCCAGCGGACTGCCCCCGTCGATCATTGTTTCCAGCCACGATATGGATCGCCTGGAAGCGATGCTCGACGCCCCCGCCGTCGGCCAGACGCCGGCCGCGATCGCGCTTGCCAAAGAACTCAACCGCGCCACCGTGATGGCACCGGACGCGATGCCCGACGGCACCGTCATGATGCATTCGCGCGTGGAGTGCGAAGATGAGCTGCAGAACGAAAAACACGTGCTGACGCTGGTCTACCCCCGCGAAGCCGACGTGGAACAGGGCAAGGTCTCGATCCTTGCGCCGGTGGGCACCGCCCTGCTGGGCCTGTCGGTTGGCCAGAGCATGGACTGGGATGCCCCGGGCGGCCGCAAGCTGCGCCTGCGCGTCACCGCCGTCCACAACCCGAATTCCTGAACCGCGCTGCGTTGCGCGCCGGTTCTTCCGTCCCCTCCAGGAGTGGCAATGAACACCGTTTCTCCGTCCAAACTCACCCAGTTGCGTGATCTCTCCGTCGTGGTGGCCGATACCGGCGACTACGAGGCGATCAAGCGCTTGAAGCCGGTCGACTGCACGACCAACCCGACGCTGGTGAAGAAGGCGCTGGACCTGCCGGTGTACGCCGATCTGATCGAGAGCGCGCTGGCGTGGGGGCGTGGGCAGTCCGGCGAGCGCGAAACCATCGTGCACGCCGTGGCCGACCGCCTGACCGTTGGCGTGGGCACGCTGCTGAGCACGCTGGTGCCGGGCCGGGTGTCCACCGAGGTGGATGCCGACCAGGCCCACGACACGGAGGCCACGGTGGCCAAGGCGCGCCAGTTCATCGCCATGTACGAGGCGGCCGGCGTGCCGCGCAGCAAGGTGCTGATCAAGATCGCCGCCACCTGGGCGGGCGTGGAAGCAGCGCGCCAGCTGCAGGCCGAAGGGATCGACTGCAACCTGACGCTGATCTTCAATCCGACCCAGGCCCTGGCCTGCAGTGAAGCCGGTGCGTTCCTGATTTCGCCGTTCGTCGGCCGCATTCTGGACTGGTACGTGGCCAACGGGCAGACCCCGGCAACCATCGACGACGATCCGGGTGTGGTGTTCGTGCGCGGCGTGTATGCCGAGTTCAAGCGCCGCGGCTCGCCGACGGTGGTGATGGGCGCCTCGTTCCGCTCGACGGCGCAGATCGAGGCGCTGGCCGGCTGCGACCGCCTGACCATTTCGCCGGACCTGCTGGAGAAGCTGGACGCCGACCACGGCGACCTGCCGCGCATGCTCGTCGCCGGTGCCGCCGAACCGGTCACCGCACCGCCGATCGACGCCACCCGGTTCGCGACCGACCTGGCCGCCGACCCGATGGCCACCGAGAAGCTGGCCGCCGGCATTGATGCGTTCGCCAAGGACCTGGACGCCCTGCGCCAGACGATCCGCGAACGGCTGTAAGCGACAGCGCGTTGCTGGACGCCGAGGCGGGACGGACGCAGTGACTGCATCCGTCCCGTTTTTGTCTGGATGTGTGCCCGTTGCGGGCGTCCTGATGGCGTTGTGCCCGGGCAGAGCGCGATGGATCCCTTGCCGGGCAGAGCGCATCGGATCCCTTGCCGGGCAGAGCCCGGCACTACGGGTGTTTAGGCATCTACGCCGATCGGGCAGCTTACGCCGGTGCCGCCTATGCCGCAGTAACCGTTCGGGTTCTTGGCCAGGTACTGCTGGTGGTAGTCCTCGGCGTAGTAGTACGCGGGGGCCGGGAAGGCGATGTCGGTGGTGATGGCGCCATAGCCGGCGTCGCTCAGCCGCTGCTGGTAGGCATCGCGGCTGGCCAGCGCGGCCTCGTACTGGGCCTGGCTGGTGGCATGGATCGCCGAACGGTACTGGGTACCGGTGTCGTTGCCCTGGCGCATGCCCTGGGTGGGGTCATGGTTTTCCCAGAACACCTGCAGCACCTCGGCCAGGCTGATGATGGCCGGGTCGAAGACCACCTCCACGATCTCGGTATGCCCGGTCAGACCCGAGCAGACTTCTTCGTAGGTGGGATTGGGGGTGCTGCCGCCGGCATAGCCCACCGAGGTGGAATACACGCCCGGCAGGGTCCAGAACTTGCGCTCGGCGCCCCAGAAGCAGCCCATCGCCACGCGGATGCGCTGCAGGCCGGCAAAGCCGTCCTTGAGCGGGTGGCTGTTGACGTAGTGCTGGTTGTGCAGCGGCAGGGGATGCTCCCGGCCCGGCAGGGCCTCGTCCGGGCGCGGCAGGCGCTGCTTGAACGCGCCGATGCCCAACAGGCCCTTGGCAATTCCCAACATGGCGGTCTCCTAGGCCGGCAACAGGCCGGCGCTTTCGTCACCGTCGAATATGGGGGCATCCTGCGGGCCGCCCAAGTCCAGCCCGGTCACGATCGCCTCGGCCTCGGGCCGCGCCAGGTCCGGCACACAGACCCGCAGCACACCGAACAGGGGCAGTTCGCCCATGCCGCCCAGCAGGGACTCGCCGAACACGAAGGCCGGGATGCCGGCGTCCTCCAGCGCATGCTTGACCAGATGGGCGTCGAACAGGTTGTCGGCCTGGTAGATGACGTGCATGGGGGAGCTCCAGCGGATGTGGGTGCAGGATACCCCGCCGCGGCCCCCACCCACCCGCAACGCCGGCCGCTGGCCGGCTCCACACGCGCCGCCCAGCCGTAGTGCCGGCCGCTGGCCGGCTCCACGCGCGGCCCCACCCATTCGCAATGCCGGCCGCCGTTTAGCCTGGCGCGTTGCGACAGGCTAAACTGTTGGTCTTTCTGCCTGTTAACTGCGACCGCGCATCATGTCCGAGTCTACCGCCACCCCCACCGACGCCCTTCCGGAAACCCACGAAAAGCGGGATTTCATCCGTCAGATCGTCCGCGAGGACCTGGCTGCCGGCAAGCATGCCGCGATCAAAACGCGCTTCCCGCCGGAGCCCAACGGCTACCTGCACATCGGCCATGCCAAGTCGATCTGCCTGAACTTCGGCATCGCCGGCGAGTTCGGCGGCGTGTGCAACCTGCGTTTCGACGATACCAACCCGGCCAAGGAAGACCCCGAGTACGTGGCGGCGATCCAGGACGACGTGCGCTGGCTGGGCTTTGAGTGGAACGAGCTGCGCCATGCCTCGGACTACTTCGACGCCTACTACCTGGCCGCCCAGAAACTGATCCGCGATGGCAAGGCGTATGTGTGCGACCTGTCGGCCGAGGAAGTGCGCGCCTACCGCGGCACCCTGACCGAGCCGGGCCGCCCGTCGCCGTTCCGCGACCGCAGCGTGGCGGAGAACCTGGACCTGTTCGCCCGCATGCGCGCCGGCGAATTCCCGGACGGTGCACGCACCGTGCGCGCGAAGATCGACATGGCCAGCGGCAACATCAACCTGCGCGACCCGGCCCTGTACCGGATCAAGCACGTCGAGCATCAGAACACCGGCAACGCCTGGCCGATCTACCCGATGTACGACTTCGCGCATGCGCTCGGCGACTCGCTCGAGGGCATCACCCACTCGCTGTGCACGCTGGAGTTCGAAGACCACCGCCCGCTGTACGACTGGTGCGTGGACAACGTGGACTTCGCGCACGACGACGCGCTGACCGCCCCGCTGGTCGAGCGCGGGCTGCCGCGCGAAGCGGCCAAGCCGCGCCAGATCGAATTCTCGCGCTTGAACATCAACTACACGGTGATGAGCAAGCGCAAGCTGATGGCGCTGGTCACCGAACAGCTGGTGGATGGCTGGGAAGACCCGCGCATGCCGACCCTGCAGGGCCTGCGCCGCCGCGGCTACACCCCGGCCGCGATGCGCCTGTTCGCCGAGCGCGTGGGCATCAGCAAGCAGAATTCACTGATCGATTTCAGCGTGCTTGAAGGCGCGCTGCGCGAAGACCTGGACAGCGCCGCCGCGCGCCGCATGGCGGTGATCGATCCGGTCAAGCTGGTGCTGACCAACCTGCCCGAGGGCCACGCGGAGACGCTGACCTTCTCCAACCATCCCAAGGACGAGGCGTTCGGTACCCGCGAGGTGCCGTTCGCACGCGCGCTGTGGATCGAACGCGAGGACTTCGCCGAGATCCCGCCGAAGGGCTGGAAGCGCCTGGTGCCGGGCGGCGAAGTGCGCCTGCGCGGTGCCGGCATCATCCGCTGCGATGAGGTGATCAAGGATGCCGACGGCACCATCACCGAACTGCGCGGCTGGCTGGACCCGGACTCGCGCCCGGGCATGGAAGGCGCCAACCGCAAGGTCAAGGGCACCATCCACTGGGTCAGCGCGGTGCACGCGGTGCCGGCGGAGATCCGCCTGTACGACCGCCTGTTCTCGGTGCCCAACCCGGACGACGAATCCGACGGCAAGACCTACCGCGATTACCTCAATCCGGCGTCGCGCCGCACCGTCACCGGCTATGTTGAACCGGCCGCGGCCAGCGCCGCGCCGGAGCAGTCCTTCCAGTTCGAGCGCACCGGCTACTTCGTCGCCGATCGCCGCGACCACACCGCGGCCACGCCGGTGTTCAACCGCAGCGTGACCCTGCGCGATACCTGGTCGGCGTAAGCCGTCCCTGCCGGTGCCTGGCACCGGCCACGTTCCAGCGGAGCCCTGCACCGGCAGGGCCTTCGCCCCGGCAGTCCCGAACCCGGCGCACGCCCTGCGCCGGCAGGCCCGTGGCCGCGTTCAGCGCGGGCACGGCATCCCTACGCACGGCCCGATACACTGCCGCTGCTCCGTCCCAGAAGAGGCCCACGCCCCGATGCTGTACGCGCAAGTCCACCTCACCCTGCCCGCCTGGATCCACGACCAGATCGACCTCAGCCGCGCCTATCCCGGCGATGCCGACAAGGTCGCGCTGGCGATCGAACTGTCGCGCCTGAATGTCGAGGCGCAGACCGGCGGTCCGTTTGGCGCGGTGGTGTTCGGCCCGGACCATCGCGTCATCGCCGCCGGCGTCAACCGCGTGGTGCCGCATACCACCTCGCTGGCGCATGCCGAGAACATGGCCTACATGCTGGCCCAGCAGCGCCTGCAGACCCCGCGCCTGAACGATGTGCTGAGCCCGATCACGCTCGCCACCTCCTCGCAGCCGTGCTGCCAGTGCTATGGCGCCACCGTCTGGGCCGGCATCGACCGCCTGCTCATAGGTGCCAGCGCACAGGATGTGGAAGAGCTCACGGCGTTCGACGAAGGCCCGCTGCCGGCCGACTGGGTTGGCGAACTCAACCAGCGCGGCATCGAGGTGGTGCGCGATATCGAGCGCGACGCGGCACGCGCCGTGCTGCGCCAGTACGGGGAGACCAACGGTGCGCATTACTGACCGCCGCGCTTCGGGCGCGATTCGATGAGCGGCCTGCTGTGTCTGTGCCGCCAGGGCTTCGAGCCCGAACTGGCCGGTGAACTGTCCGAGCGCGCCGCGTATGCCGGCATCGCCGGGTATGCGCGCACCCAGCGCAATGATGGCTACGTGCTGTTTGCCACCGACGAAGGCGCCGCGCTGTCCAAGGCATTGCCGTGGCGTTCGCTGATCTTCGCGCGGCAGAAGCTGGTGGTGCTGGCCGAACTGCGCGACCTGGACCCGAGTGACCGCATCACCCCGATCCTGGCCGCGCTGGCGGGCCAGCTGCGCTTCGGCGACATGTGGGTGGAACACCCGGACTCCGACGAAGGCAAGCCGCTGGCCGGGCTGGCCCGCGCGTTCGGCAACGCGCTGCGCCCGGCACTGCGCAAGGCCGGGCTGCTGACCGACAAGGCCAACACCGCCCTGCCTCGCCTGCACATCGTGTTCGTGGACGGGCGCCATGCCTTTGTGTGCGTCGCCGACACCCGCGACAGCGCGCCCTGGGCACTGGGCATCCCGCGCCTGAAGCTGCTGCCCGATGCACCGTCGCGTTCGGCTCTCAAGCTGGATGAGGCGCTGCTCACCCTGATGACGCCCGACGAGCGCGAGAAGCTGGTGGTACCGGGCATGCGCGCGGCCGATCTCGGCGCCGCACCGGGTGGCTGGACCTGGGTGCTCACCCGCCAGCACGTCCATGTGATCAGCGTGGACAACGGCCCGCTGCGCGACCATGTGCTGGAGACCGGGCTGGTCGAGCACCTGCGCGCCGACGGCTTCCACTGGCAGCCGGAAACGCCGCTGGACTGGATGGTCTGTGACATGGTCGAACAGCCGCGTCGGGTTGCCGAGCGCATGGCCACCTGGTTCCGCGAGGGCTGGTGCCGCCACGCGATCTTCAACCTCAAGCTGCCGATGAAGAAGCGCTGGGACGAGACCCGCATGTGCCTGGACCTGTTCCAGGAGCAGGCCGACAAGCCGCTGGTGGTGCGTGCCAAGCAGCTGTACCACGACCGTGAGGAAATCACGGTGCTGGCCTCGCCGTTGCGATGACCCGCCCGACGCGCCACCTGCGGGCGCGTCGGCGTTTCCCCTTTGATCCGGAGATCGCCATGCGACGTCTTTCCAGCCTGGCCCTGTTGCTGTGGGTGCCGGCGGTTGTCTGTGCCCAGGTCCATACCCCACCCCCGGCCATCAGCGCACCGCTGCGCGAGGTCCCGGTCAGCGTGCGCACCCAGCCGCTCGCGCAGGGCAAGGTCACCCACCAGGTGACGCTGCCGGCGCCGGCCGGTGAGGCCGAGGTCACGGTGCGGTCGGTGCAGCCGGTGGCCGTGGTTGGCCAGTACCGGTTCGCCTTCCAGGCGCTCGACGTGGATGGCGACGGCTTCATCAGCCGCGAAGAGGCGCAGGCCAATCCCGCGCTGGCCGATGAATTCACCGCGCTGGATGTAAAGCGTCGCGGCAAGCTCGACCGCGCCGACCTGGCCGGCTGGCTGGTCGACTAGCAACGCGGCCGGGCGGCGGCCGCTGCTACACGCCGGCCGCGCGCTTCCAGAACATCGACACCAGCGGCGGCAGCTTGCCGGCGCAGCCCAGCGCGCGGCCGCGCGCCAGGGTGAGGTGCATTTCGTCGTTGGAGAACACCGTGTTGATGGCGTCGAAACCATAGGCGGCCACGGTGTTCTCGCTGCGCCGTTCGCGTGCCCAGCGCTGCAGCCGGTGCGGCGACATCCAGTCCTGGCGGCGCTGCTGCGCATCGCGGACCAGGCCACGCAGCGCGGCAACGTCGCGCAGACCGAGGTTCACGCCCTGCCCCGCTAGCGGATGCACCACGTGCGCCGCATCGCCCAGCGCGAGCACGCGGCCAGCCACATAGGCAGTCGCCAACTGGCGACGCAGCGGGAAGGCGGCGCGCCGCGAGGCCGGCATCATCGCTCCCAGGCGGCCGGCAAAGGCCGCGGTCAGTTCGCGCCCGAAGGCCGCGTCGTCCAGCGCCAGCACGCGCTCGGCCTCCGCGTCGGGAAGGGTCCAGACGATCGAGCTGCGCCGTGTTCCGGTCGGCAGTACGGCCAGCGGGCCGGTGACCAGGAAGCGCTGCCAGGCGGTGGCTTCGTTGTCGCGTTCGGTGTCCACATAGGCCACCACACCGCGCTGGCCGTAGTCCTGGCGGACCACCTCCAGGCCCGCCAGCCGGCGCAGGGTCGACTCGGCGCCATCGGCGGCGATCGCCAGCGACGCCTCCAGGCGACGGCCATCCTCCAGCCGCAGCCGCACGCCCTGCGCGTCCTGCTCCAGCGCTTCCACCCGCCCGGGGCAGCACACCTGCACGCCGGCGGCAGGCAGCGCCGCCCACAGGCGGTCCACCAGCAGATCGTTCTCGACGATCCAGCCCAGCTGCTGGCGCCCGAGGGTATCGGCGTCGAAACGCAGTTCGTCGCCACCGGCCGCATCCCAGACCCGCATGCGCCGGTAGGCGCAGGCGCGCGCATGGCGCACCGCCGGCCATACGCCCAGTGCGTCGAGCAGCTGCGCGTTGTCGGGCGCGAACGCGTACACGCGCAGGTCCGGCTGCTGCGGCTGCCATTGCGCCGGCTCACGGCCTTCAACCAGTGTCACGTCCAGACCGGCATCGGCCAGCGCCAGCGCGCAGGTCGCACCGACCACGCCGCCGCCCACCACGATCACATCGCGCGCGCGCCGGCTCATGCCGCGCCCTCCCGGCACAGTGCCGGCACTTCGCCGCGGAACCCCATCGCGCCGCCGACCAGCATCGACTGCATCGGCGTGGCCTGCGCGGCCAGCAGCCCGAGGCTGCGCAGCGGCCGCATCAGCGGCGCCGGATTGCTGGTCAACCGGGCCAGCCCACCGGAGAAGGCAATGGTCTGCTCGCGGTCGTCCGCGCGGCGGCCCACGTGTGCGGCCAACAGCGCATCGCTGCCCGGGTCGTCGGCCGTGGCGACCAGTTCGGCCAGGGTCAGTGCATCGCGCAGGCCCAGGTTGAAGCCCTGCGCACCGAGCGGATGGATGGTCTGCGCGGCATTGCCCAGCAGCACCGCGCGTTCGCCCACCAGCGACTGCGCCAGCACCTGGATCAGCGGGTAGGCGCTGCGCGGGCCGCTGTCCAGCAGCCGCCCGGCACGCCACCCGATCGCATCCTGCAGGCGCTGCAGCCACGCGGCATCGTCCAGCGCCAGCACCGCCTCGGCCTGCGCCCGGGCCACGCCGTGCACCGCACCGTAGTGGCGGTCGCCGCGCGGCAGCAGCGCAGTGGGGCCGGTATCGGTGAAGCGCTCGTAGGCGGTGCCGTCGGGCGCGCGCGCCGCGCGCACCCGCGACACGAACAGGGTCTGCTCGAAATCATGTTCGTCCACGCCGATTCCCAGCGCGTCGCGCACGCCGCTGCGGGTGCCATCGGCGCCCACCACCAGGCGCGCCAGCAGGCAACGCTCACCGCCGTCGTCGGCGATGAACACTTGGCGATGGCCATCCACGGTATCGCCGAGGCGGACGAAGCGGGCCGGCCGGTAGCGGGTCAGGCGGGTCAGCTCGTCGAGGCGGGTTTCCAGCGCCTGGCCGAAATCGCGCGCCACCACCACCTGGCCGAACCACGGCCGCTGGTACTGCGCCGCCTCCATCTGCACGCGACCGAAATCGCCCGCCCGGCTGACATGGATGCGGGTGATCGCACCAACGGCCGTGCCCAGCCGCTGCATCACGCCCAAGGCGGTCAGCGCATTGACCGTGGCCGCCGCAAAACTCAGGTTGCGCTGGTCGAACACGGCCGGCAACGTCCCCGCCGGGGTGGCCTCCACCAGGCCGACGTCGCGCCCGGCGCGGTCCAGCGCGATGGCCAGACTGGCGCCAACCAGCCCACCGCCTACGATCACCACATCATGTCGTTCACTCATGCCGCCATGATAAGCGGCCACCGCGATCCGCGCCGCCCCGCTGCGGCCGGCGCCGTGGCCGGTGCGCCCGGCCGGGCCGGGGCAGGGCTAGAATGGACGCTGAATCCCCACCCGTCGCCGCCATGACTTCCACCGCTCAACGCGCCTTCGTCCTGTCCGTGCTCGTGCTGCTCATGGCGGCCACCCGGGTCAATCACTTCGCCGCGATTCCCGATGCGTCGTGGGCGGTGTTCTTCCTGGGCGGCTTCTACCTGCGCGCGTGGACGCGCTGGGCGTTCCCGCTGCTGATGGCGCTGGCGCTGCTGGTGGACGTGCTGGTGATCCGCAGCGCCGGCATGGCCTACCTGCAGCATTACTGCGTCTCGCCGGGCACCTGGATGCTGCTGCCGGCCTATTTCGCCCTGTGGGCCGGCGGCATGCTGCTGCGCCAGCACTACCACGGCGCCAGCTGGACGGCGCTGGGCAAGGGCGCGCTGCTGCTGGTGGCCGCGGTGGCGGTGTGCCACCTGTTCGCGCAGGGCGGCTTCTACTGGACCAGCGCCAACGTCCCCGTGCCCACCGTGGCCGGCTGGGCCAGCAACTACGGCGACTGGTACCTGCCCTACCTGCGTACCGCCGCGATCTACGTCGGCCTGGCCGCCGCGCTGCAGCTGGCCACCGAACAGGTGGCCAAGCTGCTGCAGGCGCGCCGCGACATCCTGCACTGAGCGCTGGAGCCGCCGTGGGCAATCGCCTTTCCCGCATCTATACGCGTACCGGTGACGATGGCAGCACCGGCCTGGGTGATGGTAGCCGTGTGCCCAAGGATGCCGCCCGGGTCCAGGCCTACGGCACGGTGGACGAGGCCAACTCGGCGCTGGGCGTGCTGCTGGCGGTGGAACTGCCGGCCGACGTCCGCGCGCTGCTGACCACGATCCAGCACCAGCTGTTCGACCTCGGCGGCGAGCTGTGCATCCCCGGCCATGCCGCCATCCATGCCGCCGACATCGAGGCGCTGGAGGCCCGGCTGGATCATTTCAACGCCGACCTGCCCGCCCTGAAGGAGTTCATCCTGCCGGCCGGTGGCGAGGCCGCCGCACGCTGCCACCTGGCCCGCACCATCGTGCGCCGTGCCGAACGCGAGACGGTCACCCTGGCCGCCCTGGAGCCGGTGCGGAGCGAAGCGATCGGCTACCTCAACCGCCTGTCGGACCTGCTGTTCGTGCTGGCGCGCGTGCTGGCGCGCGCCGATGGCCAGGGCGATGTGCTGTGGCGCCACGAGCGCCGGCACGCCTGAGCCCCTACCGGAACCCCTGCCCGCATGCTGGTTTTCACCCATCCCGCCTGTCTGCAACACGATCCCGGCCCCGGCCACCCCGAATGCCCCCGGCGCCTGCAGGTGGTCCTCGATGCACTGGAAGCGGCCTTCCCGGGGCAGCTCGACTGGCGCCAGGCCCCGCCGGCCAAGCTGGGTGAGCTGGCCCGCGTCCACGACAATGAACTGATCGACCTGGTCCTGCAGGCGCAGACCGAGCCCCTGCGGCTGCTCGACATGGACACCATGACCTCGCCCGGCTCGGCCAGCGCGGCGCTGCACGCGGCCGGGGCCGGCGTCGCCGCCGTCGATGCGGTGATGCTGGGCGAGGACCCGGTGGCCTTCTGTGCGGTCCGCCCGCCGGGCCACCATGCCACCGCGACCACCGCGATGGGCTTCTGTCTGTTCAACAACATCGCCATCGCCGCCGCCTATGCACGCGATCGCTACGGGCTGGAACGCATCGCCATCGTCGATTTCGACGTCCACCACGGCAACGGCACCCAGGACATCTTCGTCGCCGATCCGGGGGTGGCCTACTACAGCACCCACCAGGCCGGGCTGTTCCCGAACTCGGGGCTGCGCCGCGACCGCGGCGCCGGCAACCTGCTCAACATCCTGCTGCCCCCGGGCAGTGGCGGCTTCCGCTTCCGCAATACCTGGGCCGACGAGATGCTGCCGGCGATCGACGATTTCCGCCCGCAGCTGCTGCTGATCTCGGCCGGCTTCGACGCGCACATGCGCGATCCGCAGGCCGACCTGATGCTGGAAACCGAGGATTTCGCCTGGATCACCGCCGAACTGCACACCCTGGCGCGCCGCCACGGCGGTGGCCGGGTGGTCTCCATGCTGGAGGGCGGTTACGACCTCCAGGCGCTGGCCGAATGCAGCGTGGCCCACGTCGGCGCGCTGCGCTGAGCCTGCGCAATCCGGGCCGGCGCTGAACCCGGCCCCCTTGTCGCCGACCGCCTTCATTGCCCCTATGCAAGGGATGGGGCAAGCTACGGTCCGTTTTCGTCCGAATCCGATACCGCGTGCGCCGAGCCCTCCGCCTGCTGCCTCTCCCCCTCAGCATCGCCATCTGCCTGCCGGCTTTGGCCGACGAAAAGCCGGTGAGCTGGGGCCTGTGCCCGGCCACTGACGTGCTGCCCGTCTTCAACGATGCTCCCAAAGCCGACAAGGCCGCGGCCGCCACGCGCGACCAGCAGCCCACCGACATCGAGGGCGACCAGCTGACCGGGACCTCGACGGTGCCGCAGTACCAGGGCAACGTCGCACTCAAGCGCGGCGACCAGTTCCTGGGCACCGACCACCTGAGCTTCGATACCGAAAGCGGCAATTACATCGCCGAGGGCAACGTCCGCTACCAGGACTCCTCGATCCGCATGGTCGCCAAGCGGGCCGAAGGCAACCAGGAAGCGGACACCCACAAGATTTCCGACATCCAGTACCAGCTGGTGTCGCGCCGCGGCAATGGCGGCGCCGAATCGATCGACCTGCAGGGCGCCGTGGGGCAGATGCACCGCTCCACCTACACCACCTGCGATCCGTCGCAGCCGGTGTGGAAGCTGTCGGCACCGCAGATCGAAGTGGACAACGACGAGGGCTTCGGCACCGCGCGCAATGCGGTCCTGCGCATCGGCAAGGTCCCGGTGCTGTGGGCGCCGTACTTCAAGTTCCCGATCGACGACCGGCGCCAGACCGGCCTGCTGTACCCGCAGCTTGGCCTGTCCGGGCGCAACGGCTTCGACTACACCCAGCCGATCTACCTGAACCTGGCGCCCAATTACGACGACACCCTGATGCCGCGCTACATGAGCAAGCGCGGTTTCATGCTCGACAACGAGTTCCGCTATCTGTACGGCGGCGGCCGTGGCGAACTGCTGACCGGCTACCTGCCCAACGACAAGCTGCGCGACAAGGACCGTGGCCGCGTCGAGTACACCGGTTACCACAACGTCAACAAGCAGTGGCAGGCCCGGGCAAGCATGGCCTGGGTCAGCGACGAACGGTACATGGAGGACTTCTCCAACAAGCTGCTCGGCGTGACCACCTCCAGCCTGCAGAGCCAGGTCGGCGTGTACGGCACCGGGGAAACCTGGTCCGCCGGGCTGATGGCCGACTACTGGCAGCTCACCGACTACACGTTGACCGAAGCGGCCCTGCCGTATTCGCGCCAGCCGCGCCTGTACGTCAACTGGGACAAGCCGCTGCTGCCGTGGCTGGAGACCGGCGTCTACGCCGAAGCCGTGCGCTTCACCCACGACGATGTCCACCAGAAGTTCGGTGCCGACCAGGAGTACGAACGCAACGGCGTGACCACCCGCATGGACGGCGGCTCGCGCATCGACCTCAAGCCGTACGTCTCCATGCCGTTCAGCGGCGCGGCCTGGTACGTCACCCCGACCCTGGCCTACCGCTACACCGCCTACGACCTGGAGCGCGGACTGGCCGACGACATCCGCCGCAGCCAGTTGACCCCGGAACAGTTGGCGGTTGCCACCCCCGAGCAGCTGCGCGGCAACACCTCGCCCAGCCGCAGCCTGCCGATCGGCACGATCGACGCCGGCCTGTTCTTCGACCGCGAGACCACCATCGGCGGCACCCGCTTCCTGCACACGCTGGAACCGCGCCTGTTCTACCTGCGTACGCCCTACCGCGACCAGAGCGACCTGCCGGTCTTCGATACCCGCGATTTCACTTTCAGCTGGGGCCAGCTGTTCCGCGACTCGCGCTACTCCGGCGCCGACCGCCAGAACGATGCCAACCAGCTGACGATGGCACTGAGCACCCGCTTCATCGATCAGGAGACCGGCAAGGAACGCTTCTCCGGCAGCATCGGCCAGATCCTGTATTTCGATGATTCGCGGGTGACCCTCAACAGCAGCGAGACCCCGGTCGAGAAGGGCAAATCGGCCTGGGTGGCCGACGGCAACTACGCCATCAACGACCGCTGGACCTTGGGCGCCACCTACCAGTGGGATCCCAAGTACAAGCGCGAAGACCTGGCCAGCGTGCGTGCGCGCTACCTGATGTCCAACGACGGCATCATCAACCTGAGCTACAGAAGCCGCCTGAATCCGCAGGCGTCGAACACCGCGACCCGCTTCGACCGCACGCTGCTGGAACAGGCCGACCTGTCCTTCCTGTACCCCATCAATGAGCGCTGGAGCCTGGTCGGCCGTTACTACTACTCGATCAAGGACAGCGCCCCGCTGGAAATCATCGGTGGCGTGCAGTGGGACAGCTGCTGCCTGGCCGTGCGTGCCGTGGCCCGCCGCTACGTGCGCAACCGCGAGGGCGAGCTGAACAACTCCTTCCAGATCGAGTTCGTGCTCAAGGGCCTGAGCTCCATCGGCCAGAACACGGACCGCACCTTGCGCCGTGCTATTCTCGGCTATTACCGCGACGACCTGTATCTCGTGCCGCCCAGCAACACCGGCGCGTCGCGGGACGACTACGATCCGAACCAGATCCCATGACCAAGACCCTTCCCGTTCTTCTCGCTTCCCTGCTGGCGGTGTCCACCGCATCGGTGCCGTTGCAGGTCCTGGCCCAGCAGAGCCAGCCGCTGGATCGAATCGCTGCCGTGGTCGACGAAGATGTCGTGCTGCAGAGCGAACTGGACCGTGCGATCCAGAACATCAAGGCCCAGTACGCCGGCCGTGAGGCCCAGCTGCCGCCGGATGACGTGCTCAGCCGCCAGGTGCTGGAACGACTGGTCCTGGTCAAGCTGCAGGTCGCCCGCGCCGAAAGCAGCGGCATCAAGATCAGCGACCAGGAACTGAACCAGGCCCTGAACGCGATCGCCCAGCAGAACGGCTCCAACCTGGATGCCCTGCGCCAGCGCCTGGCCAAGGA
This sequence comes from Stenotrophomonas sp. LGBM10, assembly GCF_046736075.1. Classification (GTDB taxonomy): domain Bacteria; phylum Pseudomonadota; class Gammaproteobacteria; order Xanthomonadales; family Xanthomonadaceae; genus Stenotrophomonas. The sequence goes on along the minus strand of NZ_CP177163.1, from coordinate 3,112,501 downwards.
CGGTATTGATTTCAACGACTTCCGTGCCTCGGTGCGCGATGAAATCACCGTGCAGCGCCTGCGCCAGAGCTTCGCCCAGAGCCGTATCAGCGTCAGCGAGGGCGAAGTGGATGCCGCGCTGAAGCAGCAGGCCACGGTCGGTACCCAGTACCACCTGGCCCACATCCTGATCGGCCTGCCCGAAGGCGCCAATGCCGACCAGATCGCCACCGGCCAGAAGAAGGCCGACGGCGTGAAGGCGTTGCTGGACAAGGGCGAGCTGGACTTCAACGCCGCCGCCGTGCGCTATTCCGACAGCCCCAACGCGCTGGAAGGCGGCGACCTGGGCTGGCGTACGCTGGATGAAATCCCCAATGCGTTCGCGCAGATGATGGGCCAGATGAAGGCCGGCGACGTGATCGGCCCGCTGCGCGGCCCGAGCGGCTTCCAGCTGCTGAAGCTGGTGGAAGTGCGCGACGCCAATGCAACGGCCGGTACCGGCAACACCGTTACCGAGTACCACGCCCGCCACATCCTGGTGCGCGTGAACGACCAGCAGGACAACGCCGCGGCCAAGGCCAAGATCGAGACGCTGCGTGCCCGCATCACGGGTGGCGCAGACTTCCAGGCCGTGGCCAAGGAAGCCTCCGAAGACAACAACAGCAAGGGCCAGGGCGGCGATCTGGGCTGGTTCCCGGCCGATGCCTTCGGCCCGGACTTCGGTCGCCAGGTTGAAAGCGTCGCCGATGGCGGCGTGAGCCAGGCCTTCCGTACCGACGCCGGCTGGCACATCGTGCAGCGTGTGGCGACCCGCCAGACCGATGCCACCAACGACAACCAGCGTGCGCAGGTCCGTGAAACGATCGGCCGTCGCAAGCTGGAGGAAGAGTACAACCGCTTCCTGCAGGAACTGCGCGGCGAAGCCTACGTCAGCTTCCGCAGCGGCGACCGGGCGGAAAACACCGCCACCCCGCCGCAGTCCTGATCGATGATCCCGCAGCTCGCGCTGGTACCGGGCGAGCCGGCCGGGATCGGTCCGGAACTCTGCCTCCGCCTCATCCAGCAGCCGCGCACTGATTGCCGGCTGCTCGCCTTCGCCGACCCGGACACCCTGCGGGCGGCGGCAGCGGCACTTTCGCTGCCCCTGCAGCTGCTGCCTGAAGACGCCATCGCCCGCCAGCCGGGCGATCTGCCGTTGTGCGAGGTGCGCAACACCGCCCCGTCGCGCTTCGGCGCACCGGAACCGGCCAATGCCGGTGCGGTGATCGGTGCCCTGCTCCAGGCCGGCCAGGCCTGCCTGGACGGCCGCCTGGACGGCGTGGTCACCGGCCCGGTACACAAGGCGGTGATCAACCAGGGCGGCATCGCCTACAGCGGCACCACCGAACTGCTGGCCGACCAGGCCGGGGTGGAGGTGGTGATGATGCTGGCCAACGACATCGTGCGCGTGGCCCTGGCCACCACCCACCTGCCCCTGCGCGCGGTCGCCGATGCGATCACCGCCGAGGGGCTGGCGCGCACCCTGCACACCGTACACGCCGCCCTGCGCCGCGAGTTCAGCATCGCCGCGCCGCGTATCGCCGTGCTCGGGCTGAACCCGCACGCCGGCGAGGACGGGCACCTCGGCCGCGAGGAGCTGGACCTGATCATCCCGCTGCTGGACCAGCTGCGGGCGCAGGGCATGGACCTGATTGGTCCGTTGCCGGCCGACACCGCGTTCCTGCCGGCCAAGCTGGCCGGATTCGACACCGTGCTGGCCATGTACCACGACCAGGGGCTGCCGGTGCTCAAGTACAGCGGCTTCGAACAGGCCGTCAACATCACCCTGGGCCTGCCCTATCCGCGCGTGGCGGTCGATCACGGCACCGCGCTGGACCTGGCCGGCCGGGGCATCGCCGATCCCTCCAGCCTGCTTGCCGCCACGTCCCTGTGTGCCCGGCTGGCGCGCCAACGTAAACTGGTGCCATGACTTCCCCGTATTCCCCCTCCGCCGCCGGGTTCACCGCGCCGGCCAAAAAGCAGCTCGGCCAGCACTTCCTGGCCGATCGCAGCTACATCGACAAGATCGTGCTGGCCGTGAACCCCAAGGACGACGACCGCCTGGTCGAGATCGGCCCGGGCCAGGGCGCGATCACGTTGCCGCTGCTGCGTCGCCACCCGCGCCTGACCGTGATCGAGTTCGACCGCGACCTGATCGCCCCGCTCACCGCGGCCGCCGCGCCGCTCGGCGAGCTGACCATCGTGCACCGCGACGTGCTGCAGGTGGACTTCACCGAACTGGCCGACGGCGGGCAGATCCGCCTGGTCGGCAACCTGCCGTACAACATCTCCTCGCCGATCCTGTTCCATGCGATGGAGCACGCGGCGGTGATCCGCGACATGCACTTCATGCTGCAGAAGGAAGTGGTGGACCGCATGGCCGCCGAACCGGGCAGCAAGGTGTATGGCCGGCTCAGCGTGATGCTGCAGGCCTGGTGCAGGGTGACCTCGCTGTTCGTGGTGCCGCCGGGTGCGTTCCGGCCGCCGCCGAAAGTGGATTCGGCCGTGGTGCGGCTGGTGCCGCGCGATCCCGCCACGGTCGGCATCCTCGATCGCAAGCGCTTCGCCGACGTGGTCCGGGCCGCCTTCGGGCAGCGCCGCAAGACCCTGCGCAACGCGCTCAGCAACGTGGTCAGTGCCGCACAGTTCGAGGCCGCCGGCGTGCGCAGCGATGCGCGTGCCGAACAGCTGGAGGTGGCGCAGTTCATCGCGCTGGCCAACGTTCCGCACCTCGACGGCGACGACGCGCCCCAGGGTTGAGCGCTGCGCTCACCTCAACCTGCACAACACCCTCTAAACTGCCTGCATGAACGACGCTGCAAACTATGCGATCTCGGTCGAGGTCGCTCCGCGCTTTCTCGACGACCAGTCCACGCCGGAGGACGGGCGCTATGCGTTCGCCTACACGATCCGCATCCACAACCAGGGCCGCATCGCCGCCCGGCTGGTGGCGCGGCACTGGCGCATCACTGACGCCAACGGCCGCATCGAGCATGTGGACGGCGATGGCGTGATCGGCGAGCAGCCGCGCCTGCGCCCGGGTGAAGACTTCCGTTACACCTCCGGTGTCATGCTGGAAACTGAACACGGCACGATGCAGGGGCACTACGACATGGTGGCCGACGACGGCACCGAGTTCGCCGCACCGATCGCGCCGTTCGTATTGACCGTTCCGCGCACATTGCACTGATGGAGGCGCGCGCATGAGTGTCTGGGCCATCGGCGACCTGCAGGGCTGCTACGACGTTACCCAGCGGCTGCTGGAAAAAATCCGCTTCGATCCGGCGGTGGACACGCTGTGGTTCTGCGGCGACCTGGTCAACCGCGGCGGCCAGTCGCTGGAAACGCTGCGGCTGGTGCATTCGCTGCGCGACAGCAGCGTGGTGGTGCTTGGCAACCACGACCTGTCGCTGCTGGCCGTGGGCGCGCGTACCGAAGAAGAACAACGCAAGGTCAACCCGGACCTGCTGCGCATCGTGCAGGCCGAGGACCGCGATGTCCTGCTGGACTGGCTGCGCCTGCAGAAGCTGGCCCATGTGGACCGCGAACTGGGCTGGATGATGATCCACGCCGGGCTGGCGCCGAAGTGGACCACCCAGCTGGCCGAGAAGCACGCCCGCGAAGTGGAGGTGCAGCTGCACGGCAGCGGCTACCGCAAGCTGTTCCGCAACATGTACGGCGACAAGCCGGCGTGGTCGCCGGGACTGTCCGGTTACGACCGCTCGCGCGCCATCATCAACCTGTTCACGCGCATGCGTTACTGCACGCCGCGCGGCCGCATCGGCATCGAGGACAAGGGCACCCCGGGTACCCAGGAGCAGGGGCTGTATCCCTGGTTCGAAGTCCCCGGCCGGGTCGAGCGCGACCTGAAGATCGTGTGCGGCCATTGGTCGGCCCTGGGCCTGACCATCACCCAGGGCGTGCATGCCATCGACACCGGTGCGGTGTGGGGCGGCAAGCTGACCGCGCTGCAGCTGGATACCGACGAGCTGCGCGTGGTCCAGGTCCCGGGCCGCGACGTGCCCAAGCCCGTGTCCACGCCACGCCCGCCGGCACGCCGGCCGGCCGCGGAAGACGCATCCGCGGGACGGCCTGCCCGCCAGGGCGCCCCCGGGCAGCGGGACCGCAACCGCGGCACTGGCCGACCCGCGCCGCAGGCACAGGCGCCGGCACACGCACAGGTCCACACGCAGAACGCCGACGTCACCAGCGACAGCGAGTGAGGCCACGGCCGGTCATCGCGACCGGCCCGTGCATCAGCGACGGCGGTAATCCACGAAATCGAATGACACCGCGTGCCGCGCATCGGCCGGGTGGTGCTCGCGCGCCACTTCGACCCACTGCAGCGGGTCGATCAACGGGAAATGGGTATCGGCGGCAACGGTCGTGTCCACCCAGGTCAGGTGCAGGTCGGTGGCCTGCGCCATGACCAGCGCATAGATCTGGCCGCCGCCGATCACGCACAGCTCGGCGGCCCCATCGGCGGCCGCCAGCGCCACGGCCTGCGCAACGGTTGCCACGGCCTGCATCCCTTCGAACGGCACCTGGCCATTGCGGGTGAGCACCAGGTTGCGTCGGCCCGGCAATGCGCGGCCCAGCGATTCGGCAGTGCGCCGGCCCATCAGGATCGGCTTGCCCACGGTCAGCGCCTTGAAGCGCTTGAGGTCGTCGGGCAACTGCCACGGCAACTGGTTGTCGTGGCCGATGCCGTGCTGGCGGTCGAGGGCGGCAATCAGGGACAGCTTCATGGCAGGTCGAATCCGGGCGCGGCGGCGCACAGTATACGAAGGTACATAACCACACCGCGTAGAGCCGGCCTCTGGTCGGCTGCTTCACCCCCCAGGTAGAGCCGACCTCTGGTCGGCTGCCCCACCCCCCCCGGTAGAGCCGACCTCTGGTCGGCTGCCTCAGGACGGATCCATCGGTAACGAAACAGAGAGCAGCCGACCAACGGTCGGCTCTACCGGCCGGCGCAGCGCGCGCGCTCGGCGCGGATCGCGGCGAGCTGGCGGTCGAAGCCGGCGACGTAGTCCGCGTCTTCCTCGCGGCGCGCCTGCAGCAGTTCAATGCGCCCATCGATGGCGTCGGACAGGGCCGGGTTGTCGAGCATCGCCGCCCCCAGTTCGAGCGGGGGTACATGGCCGATACGGCCGTTGAGCGTGCGCAGCTGGTCCAGCGAAAACGCCGACGCCACCACCTGCTCGACCTGGGCCTGATGCCCGCCTTCCTGCATGGCCGGACGCAACGGCGCGATGTACTCCGCCGCGATCGGCGCCAGTGCCGCCTCGGCGTCGCGCCGGCAGGCCCCGGGCAGGCCGTCGGGCTCGTCCTCGGTGAAGTTCTCCAGGATCGACGCCTCGATGTCGTCCAGCAGGGCGCCGGTGTAGACCCCCAGCACGTCGCGATTGAGCCGCTGCGCCAGCGACAGCGCTTCCTCGCCCGGCCCGGCCAGCGCAGGCACTGCCAGCGCGCCGCATACGAGGGCCGCCACGGCCCGCCACCTCCGATGTGTCACCTGCATCCTTGACCGTCCATGTCCATCTCCAGGACCGGCCACCCTACACCAGCCCGCGCGCCCGGGGCGAGCCTCAGGCTGTGCCCCCGGCACCGCTCAGACCGCGACCGGCGCCTTGATTGCCGGGTGCGGATCGTAGCCGTCGATGCGGATGTCGTCGAACTGGAAGCCGAACAGGTCGGTGACCTGCGGGTTCAACCACAGCGTGGGCAGCGCGCGCGGCGTGCGCGCCAGCTGTTCGCGGGCCTGCTCGATGTGGTTGGAGTACAGGTGCGCATCGCCCAGCGTGTGGACGAAATCGCCCACACCGAGCCCGGTGGCCTGGGCGACCATGTGCGTAAGCAGCGCGTAGCTGGCGATGTTGAACGGCACGCCGAGGAAGATGTCGCCGCTGCGCTGGTACAGCTGGCAGCTGAGCTTGCCGTCGATCACGTAGAACTGGAACAGGTTGTGGCACGGCATCAGCGCCATCTGCGACAGTTCACCCACGTTCCAGGCGCTTACCACCAGCCGCCGCGAATCCGGGTTGCGCTTGATCTCGTCCACCAGCCACTGCATCTGGTCGATCGAACCGCCGTCGGCGGTGGCCCAGCTGCGCCACTGCTTGCCGTACACCGGGCCGAGGTCGCCGTTCGCATCGGCCCACTCGTCCCAGATCCGCACCTGGTTGTCCTTGAGATAGCCGATGTTGGTATCGCCCTTCAGGAACCACAGCAGCTCGTGGATGATCGAGCGCAGGTGCAGCTTCTTGGTGGTGACCAGCGGGAAGCCATCGGCCAGGTTGAAGCGCATCTGCCAGCCGAACACGCTGCGCGTGCCGGTACCGGTGCGGTCGGATTTCTCCGCACCGTGCTCCAGCACGTGCTGCAGCAGGTCCAGATACGGCTTCATGCCTTCGCTCCCGCCGGCGCCGCCGGCAGCTGCGGCTGCAGGACCGGCGCGCGGCGCGACAGCACCAGCAGCACCAGGCCGAACACCACCAGCGGCAGGCTCAGCAGCTGGCCACGGGTGAACCAGTCGAAGGCGAGGTACACGCCGTTGTCCGGCATGCGCACGAACTCCACCGCAAACCGGAAGATGCCATACATCAGCGCGAACAGACCGGCGATCACGTAGCGATGGCGCGGCTTGGCCGACACCGCCCACAGCACCACGAACATCACCAGGCCTTCCAGCAGGGCTTCATACAACTGCGACGGATGGCGGGCGTACTGATTGAGCGCGCCGGTGGCGAACTGCGCCTTGAGGGTGGCGGCATCGAGCGCGTTCAACGGCGCCGGCAGACCGCTGGGGAACACCACGCCCCAGGTCCCGTCGGTGTACTTGCCCCACAGTTCGGCGCCGATGAAGTTGCCGATGCGGCCGAAGCCCAGGCCCAGCGGCACCAGCGGCGCCATGAAATCGATGGTGTCGAACAGGTGCAGGCGATGCTTGCGCGACCACCACCAGGCAGCGAACAGCACGCCCAGCAGGCCGCCGTGGAAGCTCATGCCGCCATCCCACACCTTGAACAGCAGCAGCGGGTTGTGCAGGAAGTCGCCCAGCGCATAGAACAGCATGTAGCCCACGCGCCCGCCCACCACCACGCCGAGCATGGCGTAGAACAGCAGGTCGGAGAAGCCGTCGGCATTCACCCCCGGCAGGCGCCCGGCCGCGATCCGGCGACGCCCCAGCCACCAGGCCGCCATGAAGCCGAGCAGGTACATGATGCCGTACCAGTGCACTTTGACCGGCCCAAGCGAGATGGCGATGGGGTCGATGTCGTGGAAATAGATCATGGGCGATGCCTTGCAGGTAAGCGGCTATTCTCGGGGTACGGCCGCGCTACCTCAACCGAGCAGTTGGGGGGTGTTGGGCAGACCGTCATCCTTGGACCCGGTGCCGGGCGGATAGTGCCCGGCCAGCAGGTCGGACACCTCGTTGATGGCCTGCAACACCGCGTCCTGCAGGTCGCCCTGGCGCAGACGTTCCTGCATGTGCGCGCAGATCGCCTGCCACTGGGCCTGACCGATCCGCCCGCGCAGGCCACGGTCGGCCACCACTTCGATCGCGTGGTCGGCCAGCAGCAGGTACACCAGCACGCCGTTGTTGTGTTCGGTATCCCAGGTACGCAGCTGGGCGAAGGCCTCCTCGGCGCGCTGGCGCGGGCTGACCCGGTGCCACAGGGCCGCCAGCGGCAGGTCTGCTTCCACCGCGAACATCACCTGGCCGCCGTGGCGTTGCTCACCGGCCGCGATGGCATCGGTGATCGCCTGCAGACGGGCCGGCGGAAAGGCACGCCGTACCGACGGCGAGAAAAGGTGTCGCCACCAGCGCATCACCAGCCTCCCGAGGCGCCACCGCCTCCCGAACGTCCACCGCCACCGCCCCAGCCGCCACCGCCACCGAAGCCGCCTCCGCCGCCCCAGCCACCACCGCCGAAGCCACCGCCCCCGCCCCAGCCACCACTGCGGGCGAAGCGGCCGACCTTGCCCGAGGACAGGCCGATGAACAGTGCGATCAGGCCGGCCAGGCCGCTGGCCAGCCACAGCGAGGTGAACAGGAACGCGGCCACGGCTGCCCCGCCGCCGCCCACCAGCCCGCGCAACGGACGCGGCAGCCAGCCCAGCAGGGCGCGCAGGACACTGCCGACGAAGAAGCCGATCACCAGCGCGAAGGTCCAGCCGTCGCTGTCGGGATTGCGGGTGGCGCGGTGGTCGCTGACCGGTGCCGGCAGTTCCTCGCCGTCGATCAGCGTGACCAGTGCGCCGGTCGCCGCCGACAGACCGCCGGCGTAGTCGCCGGTCCGGAACTGCGGGGCGAGGTATTCCTGGATCACGCGGTTGGCGATGGCATCGGGAATGGCGCCCTCCAAGCCGTAGCCGGGCTCGATGCGCACGCGGCGGTCATCCTTGGCCACCACCAGCAGCACGCCGTCGTCCACGCCCTTGCGGCCGATCTGCCACTGCTCGAACACGCGCTGGGTGTACTGCTCGATCGACTCGGGCTGGGTGCTGGGCACCATCAGGATCTGCAGCTGGCTGCCCTTGCGCTGCTGCAGCGCCAGCGCCTGGGCTTCCAGCGCCTGCGTCTGCGCGGCATCCAGGGTACCGGTGGTGTCCACCACCGGCGAGGTCAGCGGCGGGATCGCCGCCTGCTGGGCCCACGCCGCCGGTGCCAGGCACAGGGCGAGCAGCAGCAGGCAGCGCAGCAGGCGCGCGGTCACGGGCTCAGTGCGCCGGCTGCGGGGTCTGCGGCGCGGGGGCCGGCGCCGGGGCCGGAGCAGGCGCCTGCGAGCCGAACTTGACCGCCGGCGGCTGGGAAATCTGCGCCTCGTTGTCCACGGTGAAGTTCGGCTTGGTCGCATAGCCGAAGATCTTGGCGGTGATCACCTGCGGGAACTGGCGGATGAAGGTGTTGTAGTCCTGCACCATCTGGATGTAGCGGCCGCGCGCCACCGTGATGCGGTTTTCGGTGCCTTCCAGCTGCGCCTGCAGATCGCGGAAGCCCTGGTCGGACTTCAGGTTCGGGTAGTTCTCGGTGACCACCAGCAGCCGCGACAGCGCGCCGCTGAGTTCACCCTGCGCCTGCTGGAACTGCTTGAGCGAGGCGGCATCGTCGGCGTTGACGTTGACCTGGCCCACGCGGGCGCGGGCATTGGTGACATCGGTAAGGACCTGGCGCTCCTGGTTGGCATAGCCTTCCACGGTCTGCACCAGGTTGGGGATCAGGTCGGCGCGGCGCTTGTACTGGTTGAGCACTTCGGCCCAGCCGGCCTTGACCTGCTCATCCTTCTGCTGGATGGCGTTGTAGCCGCAGCCGGACAGCAGGGAGGCCAGCACGGCCAGGAACAGCAGTCGGGAGAACGATCGCATGGCCGGCTCCGGATCTCGATGACGGGAGTCCGGAGCATGCCACGAACGCGGTCGGCGCGGCGTGTTCAGCCAATGGCGACACGGCAGACCGACCGGGCCCTCACCACTGGCCGGCGCCCGGCACGTTGTGGGCCACGGCGCGGCGGCGCATCAGCAGGTTCAGCCATTCCACCAGCACCGAGAAGCCCATCGCGGCGTAGATGTAGGGCTTGGGCACGTGCACTTCCAGGCCGTCCAGGATCAGCACCGCACCGATCAGCAGGATGAAGGCCAGGGCCAGCATCTTCACGGTGGGATTGGCGTCGATGAAGCGGCCCAGCGGGTTGGCCGCCAGCAGCATCACGGCCACCGAGAGCAGGATCGCGGCAACCATCACCGGCACGTGCTCGGCGATGCCGACGGCGGTGATGACCGAATCCAGCGAGAACACGATGTCAATGATGGCGATCTGCGCGATCACCATGCCGAACACGGCCGAGGCCTTGGTCGTGGTGGGATCCTCGTCTTCGCCGCCGGTGATGAGTTCGCGGATTTCCATGCCGCCCTTGATGATCAGGAACAGGCCGCCCACGATCAGGACCAGGTCGCGGATGGAGATGCCCATGCCGGCCACGGTGAACAGGTTGGCCTGCATGTGCGCCAGGTAGGCCAGCGAGACCAGCAGCAGGATGCGGGTGATGCAGGCCACCGCGATGCCGAGCTTGCGCGCGAACGGGCGGCGCGCTTCCGGCAGCTTGCTCACGGCGATCGAGATGAACACCAGGTTGTCGATGCCGAGCACGATTTCCAGCGCGCTCAGGGTCAGCAGGGTCAACCAGACATTGGGGTCGGACAACAACTCAAGGAACATGGACTTCCATCCTTACAGGGGGGATGACGCGCGCAGACGCGTCAGAAAAAGTGCGGTACCAGGATCAGGCCCCAGCACACCAGGACATTCATCATCAGCACGAAGACCGCGGCCGACCCCATGTCCTTGGCGCGCCCGGCCAGCTCGTGGAACTCGCTGCCGTAACGTTCGATCACCGCTTCGATGGCCGAATTGGCCAGTTCCATCGCCAGCACCAGCAGCATCGAGCCGATCATCAGCGCGCGCTCGACCGGGGTCTGCCCCAGCCACAGCGCCAGCGGTGCCAGCACGACCAGCAGGTAGACCTCCAGGCGGAACGAGGACTCATGCAGCCACGCCGCCCGCAGCCCCTGCCAGGACCACACCGCGGCCTTGAAGATGCGACGGGGACCGCGTGGCATGTGCCCCATTTCGTCAGCCACGGCGGCGGGCTCCGCTGCGCGGGGTGGGCCGGAACGACGGAAACAGCACACGGCAGGCAGTCATGGGCATCGCTGAATGGGCAGGCAATCCGTCATTTTGCCACAAGCCCGTTGCCGGCACGGACGCAGGCCCCTGAATGGCCCGATGGGGCACCACCGAAACCCGGGGCAGCTTTTATGATGAACGCCACGCCTGAATGGAGTTACCGATGACGCACCGCCGCCCCCTGCTGCTCGCCCTGGCCCTGGCCTGTGCCCTGCCCGCGCTGGCCCGCAGCCCCGTCCCGCCGGCCGCGCCGCAGATCCCCGCGCAGGTCTCGAACGTGGCCTGGGCCGGTGACATGGACCAGTTCGCCGCGGCCGACCGGGTCAATCCGCCGCCGCGCGGCGGGATCGAGTTCATCGGCAGCTCCTCGATCCGCATGTGGGACACCCTGGCCAGCGACTTCCCGGGCCAGAAGGTGTTCAACCGGGGCTTCGGCGGGTCCGAAGTGCGCGACAGCACCTGGTACGCCGGCCGGATCGTTACGCCCTATGCGCCCTGCAAGGTGTTCTTCTACGCCGGCGACAACGACCTCAACAGCGGCCGCAGCCCGGCCCAGGTGCGCGACGACGTGGTGGCGTTCGTGCAGCGCGTGCACCGCGACCTGCCGAAGACGACGGTGGAGGTGATTTCGATCAAGCCCAGCCCGTCGCGCGCGCAGCTGCTGCCGGCCGTGGTGGAGGCCAATGGGCTGATCCAGCAGGCGTTGGCGACGCTGCCCAACACCGGCTACACGGACATCTACACGCCGATGCTCGGCGCCGACGGCCAGCCGCGCGCGGCGCTGTTCCGCGAGGACATGCTGCACATGACCCCGGACGGCTATGCGATCTGGCGCGAGGCATTGGCGCCGAAGGTGGTTTGCAAATGACGGGGCACGGAACGCTAACAACATCAATGTTCTGACCGATCAACAACGCGCCAAAAATCAACACTGGCGCTCCGCATGCCCCCCCCAGGGAACCCACACCCTTCAAAAACCAGAACGCCAACCTACAGAGACCACGAGATATAACTAATTGCTAATATGGGAGCATGTAGCCCAAGACGCCCTCATTAATGGCATTACCCCATCCCTCGCAGTTCGAAAATGCACTATCAAAATGATCGGACCTCCCCTGAAAATCCTGACGACAGCGATACAGAGGGACAGTATTTCCATACTGATGTAAATATACGTAACCAATAATTCTCCGACTATTAGGCCTTGACTGCCCCTCGCAGCCCTCATCAAGCGATGTAAAGAAGTTCCAGGGCTTGGGTGATTTAACTATGCATTGATATAGGGGGACTCCACCATCAAATGGATGGTAAGCGATGATGCCAAGATTGGCATGTAAACCACCCTCAGGCCAATCTCCCCCGCCCTGATAGACCGAATTCTCACTAAACAGATCCCCCCCTGCCCCCCCAATCTTTCGACGCTCCATAATTGTCTTCATGACGCCTGGAAAAGGAGCACCGCCCCCCTGTACCCGTAGAGTACCGCCCGCAGCGCTTACACTGGATGAGGCGGCATATACACCAGGCGCAACAATCAACATAGCTGCAGAAGTTACAGCAAACAAAATTGCTTTCACGGACAACCTCCAAGGATATTGAGTGAACTGTAAAACACCAATCGCGAACCACTAAACTCGCACGACGAGCCTACCGCCTACAGCCATTGAGTTACTGAGCACCAATCTGCATTATTCCGCCCCATAGAAAATTTGCATGAACTGCCGAGTCGAGAATGACCACCGACTCATCCAAGCGCTGCTGGCAAACCAGAGCACTCAGTTGTCAAAACAGATCTTCTGAATTGATCTCGCGCGGATCTCACCCTGCATCCAGTTCACATGACCGTAGCGCGCGCATTTTTATAGCGGCAAGAGAAAGGTTCAGGCGCCAGATTTAGGCTCGCGCCGATCGATGAGTGGGCACCCACTTAACTCTCGGCTTCTAGACATATCGTCGGCTAGCTACGCGACACCTGCCAAGGTCAAGCGTGTGTGAACTAGCGGAGTGATGTTGTGCGCTCAGGCAAACCGGAAGCGTGCCGACCAATGGTCGACACCCACCGGAGCTCTCAGCGGAACACGATCGTCGCCTGGGTGCCGACGCCGGGTTCGCTGGTCAGGGTGATCTTCCAGCCGAACCGGTCACACAGGCGACGCACGATCGACAGACCCAGCCCCGTGCCCTGCGGGCGGGTCGGATCGGCGCGGTAGAACGGCTCGAACGCGCGGGCCAGGGCATCGGCCGACATGCCGATGCCGGTATCGCGCACCACCACGCGGTCCTGTGCCACGTCCACCTCGATGCTGCCTTCGTCGGTGTAGCTGCAGGCGTTGCGCAGCAGATTGCTGACCACCACCTGCAGTACCCGCGGCGGCGCGTGCAGGTGCACCGGGCCGGCACTGTGCATGTGGATCTCCACCGGCCGCCCGGCCAGCAGTTCGCGTGCGTTGTCCACCTCGTAGCGCACGATGTCGTTGACGTCGAACAGCTCCACCTGCGGCTCCACGTCCGCTTCGCGCGCCAGGATCAGGAACGCGTCGATCACCGCTTCCATGTCGCGCCCCGCGCGCTGGATGCGCTGCAGGCCCCGGCGCAGGCGCGGTGTCATCTCCGCATCGCCCAGGGCCATGTCGCTGGCCACGCGGATCACGGTGAGCGGCGTGCGCAGTTCGTGGCTGGCATCGCGGGTGAAGTTGCGCTCGCGCGCCACGTGCGCGCTGACCCGCGTGGCCAGCGAATGCAGCGCGGCGGCCAACTGCCGGGTCTCGCCCTGCATGTCCGCCGGCAGCTTGTCCGCCGCCAGATCGGCCGCCTCGGGATGGCCCGGGTCCCAGCGCGACACCCGCCGCGCCAGCCAGTTCACCGGCGACACCAGGCGTTTGGAGGCGCGGTAGGTGATCCAGGAGGCCCCATATACGGCCAGCAGCGTGAGCAGCACCGGCACGATGCCGAACCAGAACGCCAGCATCTCCGCACGCGAACGCAGGAACACCAGGTACAGCTGGCCCTCCTCGCGCGCATCCACCAGCACCAACTGGTCGTCGTCCTTCAGCTCGTGGAAGCCGGGCCCCAGCGTGCGCAGGTTGGCCGGCAGGCTCAGGCTCGATTGTCCGGCCTCCAGCAGGTAACCGCGGATGTTCTGCGTGTTCGGCGGCGGCTGGGCCGGCGAAGCGTCATGCAGCTGCCAGAAATAGGCGGCCTCCTCGCGCAGCGCGCTGCTGACCAGGCTGTGCTTGATCACCAGCGACACCAGCCACGCGCCCAGCAGGATGCCCAGGCTGGCCAGCACGGCTTGGAGGATGAAGACGATACGTATCTTGCGCGGCAGACCGTGCGGCATTACGGGGTCCAGGGCGGTTCGCCGCGATTATAGGAAAGCGCGCCGTGATTCCATCGTGCAAAGAACCGGAACGACCGGGCGGGTGCCAGGTCGTCGCAGGTCCCGGGGCCCCGGGGGGCCCACTCGGTCATACCCGCATCACGCGCTGCGCTCAGCTCATCGGCTGGGCGATATCGGCAATGCGGTAGCCCGCGCTCTGCACCGTGTGCAGCAGCGGGCGGTCGAACGGCTTGTCGATGATCTTGCGCAGGTTGTACAGATGGCTGCGCAGGGTGTCCGAGTCCGGCAGGCCATTGCCCCAGATCTCGCGCTCGATTTCCTGGCGCGTCACCACACGGGGCGATTCGCGCATCAGGATCGTGAGCAGACGCAGGCCGATCGGCGACAGCTGCAGCTCGGTGCCCGCACGCGTGGCACGCATGCTGACCGGATCGAGCACCAGGTCGGCGACCTTCAGCACTTCCGAGCCCACCTGGCGACGCTCGCGGCGGATCAGGGCGCGCAGACGCGCTTCCAGTTCCTGGATGGCGAAGGGCTTGGTCAGGTAATCGTCGGCGCCGAAGCCCAGGCCGGTCAGCTTGTCATCGAGCGTATCGCGCGCGGTGAGCATCAGGACCGGGGTGGACTTGCGGGCGTCGTTGCGCAGCCGGCGGCAGACTTCGATGCCGTCCAGGCGCGGCAGCATCAGGTCCAGCACGACCACGTCGTAGCTGTTTTCCGCTGCCAGGCGATAGCCGTCCAGCCCGTCCTGGGCGTAGTCGACCTCAAAGCCGCGGCCTTCCAGGTATTCACCGATCATCTCGGAGATGTTGCGGTTGTCTTCGACCACCAGCACCAGGCCGGAGGTTTCCTTTGTCTGACGCATGAGAGTCCCTCTTTCTTCAGCTTTGTGAAACATGCCGCATGGGCAGTGGACGCCGTGTGAAGCCGGTCACGACACAATCAGAGCAGGGGTCTCAGCAGGGGCCAGACGTTGTCCAGCACCCGTGGTTGCGCGGCGGCGGTGGGATGCAGGCCGTCGGCCTGCATCGATCCGGGCTGCAGCGCCACCCCTTCCAGCAGGAACGGCAGGAGCGCGACCTTGTGCTCCCGCGCCAGATCGGCATAGACCTGCTTGAGCCGCTGGCGGTAGGCCGGGCCGTAGTTGGGCGGCACGTCGATGCCCAGCAGCAGCACCTTGGCCCCCGCCGCCTGGCTGGCCAGGATCATCTTTTCCAGGTTGCCGCGCAGCTGGGCGGGGGTCAGCCCGCGCAGGGCATCGTTGCCGCCCAGTTCGATCACCACCACCGAGGGCCGGTGCTTCTGCAGCAGGCCCGGCAGCCGGGTCAGCGCACCGGAGGAGGTTTCGCCGCTGATGCTGGCATTGATGATCGCCGGCGGCGGCTTGATCTGCTGGTTGACCCGCTGCTGAAGCAGGTTCACCCAGCCCGAGGCCGCCGGGATATTGTGGGCGGCACTGAGGCTGTCCCCGACCACCAGCACCGCGTGGCGGGGTTCCGGACCTTTGGCACACGCCAGCAGCGGCCACCACAGCAATGCTGCCAGCACCACGATCCACCCGGCCTGATGCCGCTTCCATTTCGCTCGGTACATTGGAGAATCCTCATCGACAGCCTGTCCCCCCGCAGCGCGCCCGTCGCCATTTCCGCCCACGATGTGGGCAAATCCGCCCGTGGCCCGGAGGGTGAAGTCCACATACTGGACAACATCGGCATGACCGTCCATGAAGGCGAGAGCGTGGCGATCGTCGGCGCTTCAGGTTCCGGCAAGACCACCCTGCTCGGCCTGCTCGCCGGCCTGGACCTGCCCAGCCGTGGCCGCATCGCCCTGGCCGGGGAAGCGCTGGACACGCTGGACGAAGAAGCCCGCGCGCAGCTGCGCGCGCGCGAGGTCGGCTTCGTGTTCCAGAGCTTCCACCTGCTGCCGGCGCTGACCGCCGAAGAGAACATCGCCCTGCCGCTGGAGCTGGCCGGGCGCGAGGATGCGGCGCGGGTGCGCGAGGTGCTCGAGCAGGTCGGCCTCAGCCACCGTGCGCGCCACTACCCGCGCCAGCTCTCCGGCGGCGAACAGCAGCGCGTGGCGCTGGCGCGCGCGTTCGTCGCGCGTCCGCGCATCCTGTTCGCCGATGAGCCCACCGGCAGCCTGGATCAGGCCACCGGGCAGCAGATCAGCGACCTGCTGTTCGCGCTCAACGCCAGCAGCGACACCACGCTGGTGCTGGTCACCCACGACCTGCGCCTGGCCCAGCGCTGCGAGCGCATCTACCGCCTGGACGGTGGCCGTCTGGTCGACGCCGTCGCCGGCACGCCGGCATGAACATCGTCCGCCATGCCGCGCGTGCGCTGCGCCGTGAGTTTCTCGCCGGCGACCTGCTGACCGTCTTCGCCGCACTGGTGCTGGGCGTGGCGGTCATGACCGCGGTCGGCACCCTGGTCAACCGGGTCACCCTGGCGCTGACCAGCAGTGCTGCCGAAATGCTGGGGGGCGACCTCGGCCTGAGCGCACGCGAGGACGTGCCCGCGCGGTTTGCCGATGCCGCGCGCGCGCGCGGGCTGGCCAGTACCCGCATGGTCAGTTTCCCCAGCGTGCTGTTCCACGGCGAAGACAGCCAGATGGCCAACATCAAGGCCGTCAGCGCGGGCTATCCGCTGCGCGGTGAGCTGCGCGTCGGCCGCGCCCTGCACGATGCCGCCAGCGAGACCGCCGGGACGCCGGCGCCGGGCGAGGCCTACGCCGATCCACGGCTGATGCAGGCACTGGGGCTGACGATCGGCGACGCGCTGGAGTTCGGTGCCGGGACCCTCACGGTGACCCGCGTGCTGCAGGCCGAGCCGGATACCTCCGGCGAGCTGATGCAGCTGTCGCCGCCGCTGCTGGTCAACCGCGTCGATGTGGACCGCGCCGGCCTGCTCGGCCCGGGCAGCCGCGCCTCCTACCGGATGATGTTCGCCGGCCCGCCGGCAGCCATCGCCGACTTCCGTGCGTGGCTGGCGCCGCAGGCCAAGGGCTATCGCATTGTCGGTATCGCCGATACCCAGCGCGGCGTTCGCGGGGCGTTCGACCTGGCGGGCCGCTTCCTGTCGCTGGCCGCGCTGCTGGCCGTGCTGCTGGCCGGCGTGGCCACGGCACTGGCGGCCAACCGCTTTGCGATGCGCCGGATCGACCAGGTGGCCATCCTGCGTTGCCTGGGCGCCCGCCAGCGCGACATCCTGGCCGCGATGGCGCTGCAGCTGGTGATGCTGGCCGTGCCGGCCTGCCTGGTCGGCATTGGTCTGGGGCTGGCCGCACAGGCCGGGCTGGTGCAGGCACTGGGCGGGCTGGTGCCCAACCGCCTGCCGCTGCCGCAGGCAACGCCGGCCCTGAGCGGCGCCGGCATCGGCCTGGTGCTGCTGCTCGGCTTCGGCCTGCCGCCGCTGCTGCGGCTGCGCCGGGTGCCGCCGATGCGCGTGCTCAACCGCAGTTTTGCCGCGCTGCCGCCCAGCTCGGTACTGGTCTATCTGGCCGCGCTGGCCGCCACGGTGGCGCTGACCGTGCAGGCCACCGGCGATGTGCGTCTGGCCGCCTGGGTCCTGGGCGGGCTGGCGGCATTGGCCGCGCTTGCCGGGGGCGCAGGTGCGCTGCTGCTGTGGCTGCTGCGCGGCCTGCAGGGCCGCCTGCGCGGGCGCTGGAAGCTGGGCGTGGCGGCGCTGACGCGGCGCCGCGGGCTGGCGGTGATGCAGCTGGTGGGTCTGTCGCTGTCGCTGTGCGCGTTGCTGCTGTTGTCGGTGGTGGGCCCCGGCCTGCTGGCGCAGTGGCGCGACCGCCTGCCCAGCGATACGCCGAACTACTTCCTGATGAACATCCAGCCGGAGCAGCGCGAGGCGGTGCTGGCGACGCTGCAGGGCCTGGGGGTGGCGGCGCCGGGCATCGAGCCGTTCAGCACCGGGCGCCTGCTGGCGGTCAACGACCGTCCGCCGCAGCGGCAGCAGCGCGAGGACAACAGCAACGACGACGACGATGCCAACCGGCCGGTCAATTTCTCCTGGCGCCACGATTTCCCGCCGGCCAACCAGCTGCTGGAGGGCCGCTTCTGGGCCGCTGGCAGTACGGCACCCGAGGCGTCGATCGAACAGGGGTGGGCCGAGCGCTACGGGATGAAACTGGGCGACACGGTGACGCTGCAGATGGGCGACCAGGAGCGCCGGTTCACCATCACCAGCATCCGCAAGGCGGACTGGGATTCGTTCCGGGTCAATTTCTTCCTGCTGCTCAACGAAGGCGCGGTGGGCGATGCACCGTACAACCTGATCACCGCGTTCCATCTGCCGCGCACGCAGGCGCCGGCGCTGGCGGGGCTGACGCGGGAGCATCCCAACATCTCGCTGCTGGACATCGACGGCATCCTCGAGCGCGTGCGCGAGGTGGTCGACCGGGTCACCCAGGCCGTGCAGCTGGTGATGGGCTTCAGCCTGCTGGCCGGCCTGCTGGTGCTGCTGGCGGCGCTGCAGGCCACGGCGGGCGAGCGCCGCTATGACAGCGCGGTGCTGCGTACGCTGGGCGCGACGCGCACGCAGCTGCGCGGGGCGGTGCTGGTGGAGTTCGGCCTGCTGGGGCTGCTGTCAGCGCTGCTGGCCGTGGGCACGGCGGCGGTGCTGGGCAGCGTGGTGGCACGGCAGGTGTTCGAGCTGCAGCTGAGCCCGCCGTGGGGGCCGCTGCTGCTCGGTGGCGCGCTGGGCGTGGTGTTGAGCATGGCCTCGGGCTGGCTGGGCACACGACGCATCCTGCGCACGCCGCCGGCACTGGCATTGCGCGAGGCCTGACGGGCGGACCGGCGCCGCGGCAGCATGCTGACACGCTGCTGCCGTGGTGCCCGGTATCCTGCGCGCCCCTGTCCCCAGAGATCGCCCGGATGCCCGGCACGTCGTTCACCGCCTATCTGTACCCCGTGTTGCTGCTGCTGGGCAGCAACATCTTCATGACCTTCGCCTGGTACGGGCACCTGAAATACAAGAGCGCGCCGCTGATGACGGTGATCCTGGTCAGCTGGGGCATCGCGTTCTTCGAGTACTGCCTGCAGGTGCCGGGCAACCGGCTTGGCAGCGCGGTGTATTCGGCGCCCCAGCTCAAGGGCATGCAGGAAGTGATCACGCTGGTGGTATTCGCGGTGTTCTCGGCGGTGTACCTGGAGCAGCCGTTGAAGTGGAACCACTATGCCGCGTTCTGCCTGATCGTGATCGCCGCGCTGCTGATGTTCAAGGAGTAAAGCGGCGGGTATCGCCCGGCTGTGCGGCTGCGCGCACGGGGGTGTCGCCCGCCGAACCGTAGAGCCGGGCTCTGCCCGGCTGCGCGCGCAGCGCGCGTGGGGTATCGCTTGCGGAATGTAGAGCCGGGCTCTGCCCGGCTGCGCGCGAAGCGCGCTTGGGATATCGGTGGCGGAACGTAGAGCAGCCGAGCAGAGCTCGGCTCTACGGGGCTGCCGCGAGCGGTTCTGGTCCGCTTCGCGCGTGCAGCGGCGCTGCGTAGAGCCGGGCTCTGCCCGGCTGCGCGCGCAGCGCGCGTGGGGGTGTCGCCCGCCGAACTGTAGAGCCGGGCTCTGCCCGGCTGCGCGCGAAGCGCGCTTGGGATATCGCTGCCGGAACGTAGAGCAGCCGAGCAGAGCTCGGCTCTACGGGGGTGCTGCGCGCAGCGCGTGCATCGGCCGGGCAAGGCTCAGCGTGCGGTCTCGGCCGGGGCCTTTTCGACCCACTGCTTGAACACCTTGTCGATCTCGGCGTCCTTCACCTTCTTGCCGTCCTGGATGTCCTGCGCCTGGGTGAACAGCGGGATGATCATCGCCATGCCGTCCAGCTTGGTCTTCAGGTGCACGCCCGGGGCCTGGCCGAGGAAGCCGTTCCAGCGCTCGCGCACCTTGGCCCAGTAACCCGCCGTCGCGGTCCAGTAGTCGTAGGCCGGCTTGAAGTCGACCTCGGTGGTCCTGTTGTAATCGTTGAAACCAAACTCGCGCGCGATCTCCTGCTGGCTGCCATCGGCACCGCGCAGGATCTTGGTGTTGAACTGCTCGTGCGTCCAGCCGTTCGGCGTCAGCGTGTGGCGGTTGATCACCGCCAGCGCGTTGTAGTCGCTGCGACGGGTGTACTCGCGGCGCGGCAGCGGGCGCCAGCTCAGGTCGCTGGTCCAGGTGGCCACGCCATTGTCGTAGGCCCACTTGCCGGTGCCGCAGTAGCGCGGCGCATCGCTGACTTCATAGACACACTGCGTCCATGCACCGGCGTTGACCGCGGCAGGAATCGTGCGCACCTGCCAGGTCTGGTCGGCGCTGAACTCGAAACGGTTCGGCGCTTCGTACACCCAGTCCTGCCGCCAGTGCTTGGTCACATGGCCGCTCTTGCCGTCCACCAGCAGGTGCTGCAGCACGATGCGCCGGGGCGAGTCTTCGACCACGATCACCACTTCGTTGCCACCGCTGCGCACGGCCGGGGCGCGCTCGTAGCCGGGCTTGAGCAGCACGGTTTCATCGAAGGCGAAGTCGACGATGTATTCGCCCTTCATCGCCAGGATGCTGTCGTGGTCGCGCTGAAGGTCGGAGGGCTGGGCGTGGACGACACCGCTGCTGGCGAGCAGCAGCCACGCACTGGCTGTCTGGAATTTCATCTGAAGGTCCCTTCTGGAGTGGCTTGCAAGGTGGATTACAACCGGATCACCGGCGGATCGGCGGGATCGGCCGGCGGCCCGTGGCGCGCGGCCGTGGCGCAGCAGCAGTCGTCGACCCACAGCTCGCCTTCGGCGCCTTCGACATCGGCGATATGGCGGGCGATGCCCGCACCCAGCGCCGACAGCGG
Organism: Stenotrophomonas sp. LGBM10; assembly: GCF_046736075.1. GTDB lineage: Bacteria > Pseudomonadota > Gammaproteobacteria > Xanthomonadales > Xanthomonadaceae > Stenotrophomonas. The sequence continues at coordinate 3,091,638 of NZ_CP177163.1, read as the reverse complement.
TGCCAGGCTCGCCGCCAGCCCGTGGCCATCCTCGGCAGCGTGCAGGCGCAGGGCGCACATGCGCCACGGCTCGCCGCCAAGGCGGACGGCCAGCCGCCGCCACAGGCGCTCGGCCACGCCGCCATCGCTGACCGGCTCGGGCCGTGCCGGGAAGGCGCTGACCAGCCGGTCCCAGGCCAGGTAGTCGCTGTCGGGCAGCAGATACAGGCGCCAGCAGCACCGGCCGCGGGCGTCGGCAAAGCACAGGCTTTCGCGGATGCCTTCGCTGTCCATGCCCTGGCAGGCATGGGCGGAGACGGCCCGCTTCCAGCCGCCCAGCTCGCTGCTGTCAGGCCGGTACAGGCACAGTACCGTGCCCAGTGCCGCGAGTTGTCCGGGGGTGGGCAAGGCCGTGGCAGGCAGTGCGTGGGCCAGGGGACGGAAGGCGGACAGGGCTCGGCTCATGGCGGCTACCAGCTCACGGCAAGGCTGGCCGACACGGTGCGGCCGGGGTTGCTGAAACGATCGATCACCGTGCTGTTGGTCGCCAACGCCGTGGTGATGCCCGAATAGTCGATGTAGGTGCGGTCGCCCAGGTTGAACACGCCGACGTTGAGCTTGGCCCCGGGAGCGAAGTCCCAGTGCGCCATCAGGTCGACCACGCCGTAACCGGCAGGAGCGAACGGTGCGACGGTGCCGACCGCAGGCGGCAGGCGATCCTTGCGCTTGGCGAAGGTACCGGCCAGCTCCACGCCCCAGGTGTCGCGGTCGAAGGCGATGCCGACGGTGGCGCGCAGCGGGTCGATCGATTCCAGCGGCACGTCTTCGGTCTTGTTCTGGCCGCGCGACCAGGCCACCGAGCTGTTGAGCGACCAGCCGGCCAGCGCCGGGCTCAGCTCGCCGAAATCAACGCCGGCCTTCAGCTCGGCACCGTAGATTTCCGCATCGGCCACGTTCTGCGACTGGAACACGATCAGGCCCTGGGGATTGATGCCGACCTGGCGCTGGGACTCGATGAAGTCCTTGTAGTCGTTGTAGTAGCCGCTCACGCTGACGTAGGCGGCCGGGCTCAGGAAGCGCACGCCCAGCTCCAGGCCATCGCTGGTTTCCGGCTTGAGGTCCGGATTGGGAATGGCGGTGTAGCCGAACATCACGTTGGTGAAACCGAGGTTGACGTCGTTGTACGGCGGCGAACGGAAGCCGTGCGCATAGCCGGCGAACAGCGACCACTGGTCGGCAAACCGCCAGACCATGCCCAGCTTGGGCGACACGCTGGTCTTGGTCAGGCTGGAGACGGCCATGCCGGGGTTGTCGGCGCCGAAGATGCCGTCCACTTCCGGACGCAGTTCGTAGTGGTCCACGCGCACGCCCGGCACCAGCGAGAAGCGGCCGTCGGCAAAGCGCATTTCGTCCTGCGCATACAGGCCCAGCTCGGTGGTCTTGCTGATCGGGAAGTCGCGCACCGGGAACGCATCGGGCAGGATCGTGGTGCTGATGGCACCGTTGGCAAGCACCTGGTAGCCGTCGCGCTTCTGGCGCGTTTCGGTCCAGGCACCGTCGAAGCCATAGGTCAGCGCATGCTCGACCGTGCCGGTTTCCAGGCCCTTGTGGAACACCGCCTGCAGGCCGTAGACGCGCTGGTCGAAATTGAACTCACGGTGGCGCGTGGTGCGGTTGGCGCGGCTTTCGTCGGTGCGCTGGGTGGTCTCGCTGTCCTGGCGGTAGACCTGCCAGGACAGGCTGTCGGCGAAGCCCATGCCGACATCATCCAGTTCGTGGCGGAACGACACGCGTGCGCGGGTCTGGTGGTCGCGGGCCTTCATGCCGGTGGTGGTGGTGTGGTCGATCGCCGACAGCACGTTGGTATCCACGCTGTCTTCGTTGCCTTCCACCGTGAGCTTGAAGCGCTGGGTATCGCTGGGGGCATACACCAGCTTGCTCAGCACGCTGCGGCCGTCGCGGTCCTGCGGGTTGGCCGCGGTGCGGGTGCGGTCGCTGCTGCGGATGTCGCCGTTGCTCTGGGTTTCCTGGCCCTGGCGGTGGTTGACGTTGACCATGCCGCTCCAGCGGTCGCCGCCGAACGCGGTGGTGACGCTGCCGAGCAGGCCCTGCCAATCGCCGTCGTAGCCGAACTTCAGCCCGACGTAGCTGTTCTTTCCGTCCTTGAGGTAATCGGCCGGATCCTTGGTGACGAAGGCAACCACGCCGCCGAGGGCGTCCGAGCCATACAGCGAGCTGGCCGGGCCGCGCACGATCTCCACCCGCTTGAGGGTGTCCAGATCGGTGAAGTTGCGGTTGGCGTCGGCGAAGCTGCCGATGTCGAACGCCTTGGGCATGGCGATGCCGTCGGTCTGGATCAGCACGCGGTTGCCGTCCAGGCCACGGATGCGGAACCCGCCCAGCCCGAAGCGCGCCGGGCTGCTGGTGACCGACACGCCCGGCTCGTAGCGCACCAGATCCTTGATGTTCTGCACCAGGTGATTGTCCAGCTGCTCACGGTCGATCACATCGACGGTGGCCGCCACGTCGCTCAGCGCGCGCTCGGTGCGCGTGGCGGTGACCTGCACGCGGTCGAACTCGCGCGCGTCGTTGGCAGAGGAAGTGGCGGCATCGGCGGCGGCATGCGCGGCCATCGGCAGCGCCAGCCACAAGGCAGCGCTCAGGGCAGTCGGTCGGATCATCATGGGATGGCGGGAATCGGCTTGTTGCGAAAGGAGACCCCCGACCCACGCCATCGACCGGAGCCGCCGGCGAGGTGTCGAGGGGGAGAGAGCGGTGGGGCAACGCGGATCCGGGGGGAGGGGCAGACCCGCGTGGACGGCGCCAGGGCGCCGGCGGGCGTTGCCGGCCAGCGGCCGGCACCCAGCCCGGCTGCCGGCACTACTTGGTCAGGATCAGCTTGTCGTTGCTGGTATGACGCAGGCGATAGAAGCGGTCGCCGTGCTGGATCAGGATTTCGCGGCGGCCCTTGAGCAGGGCTTCGCTGTCGATCACTTCTTCGGGCGGCACCACGCGTACCGGGCGGTCGCGCAGGGTGAGCGTTTCGGGGCGCAGCAGTACAGCAGCTTGAGTGTTCATCATCGTCTGGACTCGTGCGAGGGACGAGTCAAATGATAATGATTCTCAGTTGACAATCAACAACCATTCTCGTTTTGATTGATGGCATTAATGATCGAATTCAAATCTTCGATAGCTTTCATCAATCGAAATGCGGCGGTGCCCGACCGTGCGTGGCAGCACCCCGCCACGTCGGGCGCCCTGCCCGGCGCCCTGCCCGCCTCAGTTGAACGCTGCCTCGACCTGCTGCCAGACGCTCTCGTCCATCGTTTCGAACACCCGCAGCGCGCCCAGGTTTTCCTGCAGCTGGGCCACCCGGCTGGCGCCGAGGATCACGCTGGACACATTCGGGTTGCGCAGGCACCAGGCAATCGCGAGCTGGGCCGGCGACTGGCCGAGCTGGGCGGCCAGCGCGGTGAAACGGCGCACCTTTTCCAGCCGCTGTTCGGCCGGATCGCCCAGCACCAGGTCCTTCAGCCAGGCGGTCTGGGCCTGGCCAAGCCGCGACTGCGCGTCCACGCCGGCGTTGTACTTGCCGGTAAGAAGGCCCGACGCCAGCGGCGACCAGATGGTGGTACCCAGCCCGGCGCCGGCATACAGCGGTGCGTACTCGCGCTCCACCCGGTCGCGGTGCAGCAGGTTGTACTGCGGCTGCTCCATCGAGGGGGCGTGCAGGTGCGCGGCCCGGGCGATATCCGCCGCTTCCTGGATCTGCGCCGCCGACCACTCCGAGGTGCCCCAGTACAGGACCTTGCCCTGGCGGATCAGGGTGTCCATCGCCTGCACGGTCTCGGCGATCGGGGTGTCCGGATCGGGGCGGTGACAGTAATAAAGGTCCAGGTAGTCCACCCGCAGGCGCTTGAGCGCGGCGTGGCAGGCGTCGGTCACATGCTTGCGCGACAGGCCGTGCTGGGTCGGGCGCGGGTCGTCCACGGCGCCGAAGAAGACCTTGCTGGACACGCAGAAGCCGTCGCGCGGCAGGCGCAGGTCGGCGATCACATCGCCCATCACCTGCTCGGCCCGACCGCGCGCATAGCCTTCGGCGTTGTCGAAGAAATTGACCCCGTTGTCCCAGGCCGCGGCGATCAGGTTGCGGGCCTCGTCGCGGGCGATCTGGTCGCCGAAGGTCACCCAGGCCCCGAAGGACAGGGCGGAGAGCTTCAGGCCGGTGGAGCCCAGGCGGCGGTAGAGCATGCGATTCTCCTGCTGCAGGCCCGCATCCGGGCCGGATCAATGCCCGCTAGTGTAGCCGGCACGGGCCCGCAAACCCTTGTCGATGCTGGCCGGATCGGCGCCGATCGGGCCGCGCACGCCGCTTTTCCTTGCTCCGCCCCTGCCGCTGCTCTAGGCTTCCCGTTTTTCGCGGCGCCCCAAGGGAAGTCACATGGTCGAAGGTTTGGGCAGGATTGGCTTCGGCCTGTTCGGGTTGGTGGTGCTGATCGGCATCGCCTGGTTGTTCTCGAACAACAAGCGCGCCGTCGACTGGCGCCTGGTGGTCACCGGTATCGCGTTGCAGATCGCCTTTGCGGCGGTGGTGCTGCTGGTGCCCGGCGGCCGCGATGTGTTCGATGCGCTGGGCAAGGGCTTCGTGAAGATCCTGAGCTTCGTCAACGAAGGCTCCGGTTTCATCTTCGGCAGCCTGATGGACACCAGCAAGTTCGGCTTCATCTTCGCCTTCCAGGTGCTGCCGACCATCATCTTCTTCTCGGCGCTGATGGGGGTCATGTACCACCTCAACGTCATGCAGATGATCGTGCGTGGCATGGCCTGGGCGATCACCAAGATCATGCGCGTGTCCGGCGCGGAAACCACCAGCGTCTGCGCCAGCGTCTTCATCGGCCAGACCGAGGCACCGCTGACGGTACGCCCCTACATCGCCAAGATGACCCAGTCCGAACTGATCACGATGATGATCGGCGGCATGGCGCACATCGCCGGCGGCGTGCTGGCCGCGTACGTGGGCATGCTCGGCGGCAACGATCCGGTGCAGCAGGCGTTCTACGCCAAGCACCTGCTGGCGGCGAGCATCATGGCCGCCCCGGCGACCCTGGTGGTGGCCAAGCTGCTGGTGCCTGAAACCGGCACCCCGCTGACCCGCGGCACCGTCAAGATGGAAGTGGAGAAGACCTCCAGCAACATCATCGATGCTGCCGCAGCCGGCGCCGGCGACGGCCTGAAGCTGGCGCTGAACATCGGCGCGATGCTGCTGGCCTTCATCGCCCTGATCGCGCTGCTCAACGCGCCGCTGACCTGGTTCGGCGAAATCTCCGGCCTGCAGGCGATGATCGGCCGTCCGACCGACCTGTCGACCATCTTCGGCTACCTGCTGGCCCCGATCGCCTGGGTGATCGGTACCCCGTGGGCCGATGCCACCACCGTGGGTTCGCTGATCGGCCAGAAGGTCGTCATCAACGAGTTCGTGGCGTACTCCAAGCTGTCGGAGATCGTGAACGGCCAGGTGCCGGGCATGACCCTGTCGGCCGAAGGCCGCCTGATCGCCACCTACGCGCTGTGCGGCTTCGCCAACTTCAGCTCGATCGCCATCCAGATCGGTGGTATTGGTGGCCTGGCTCCGGAGCGTCGCCACGATCTGGCCAAGTTCGGCCTGCGCGCGGTGCTTGGCGGTACCATCGCCACCTTCATGACGGCGACCATTGCCGGCGTGCTGACGCATTTCAGCTGATATCCGTTCATTGAGAAACAGACTTTATGAGTAGCAGTGTCGTCGTTGTCGGCTCCTTCAATGTGGACCATGTCTGGCGTTGCGATTCGCTCCCGGCCCCGGGCGCGACCATCGCCGGGCGCTACAGCACCGGTCCGGGCGGCAAGGGCTTCAACCAGGCCGTCGCCGCATGCCGCGCGGGTGCAGCAACCACCTTCGTGTGCGCGCTGGGCGATGATGCCGGCGGTGCGATGGCCCGTGGCCTGGCCGCCGATGACGGCTTCACGCTGCAGGCCGAAGCCAGCAGCGAGCCGACCGGTACCGGTGGCATCTACGTGGACAGCCGCGGCCGCAACACGATCGTGATCGGCCCGGGCGCCAACGCGGCACTGGGCACCGCCTTCGTCGAACAGCAGCGCGCGCTGCTGAGCGGCGCCAAGGTGGTGCTGGCGCAGCTGGAATCGCCGGTGGAAACCATCGAAGCGGCGCTGGCGATCGCCCGTGAGGCCGGTGCCACCACCGTGCTCAACGTGGCGCCCGCCGACGCCCCGTCCAGCATCGGCCTGCTCAAGCTGGCCGACGTGCTGACCCCCAACGAGACCGAATTCGCCGCCCTGCTCGGCCGCCATGTCGGCGAGCGTGTGGATGCCAACGACGTGGCCGCGCTGGACGGCGCCAGCCTGCATGCGCTGTGCCGCAAGCTGGTCGGCAACGGCACCGTGGTGGTGACGCTGGGGTCGGTGGGCGTGTTCGTCTCGCACGCCGAGGAGAACCTGCGCGGTGACACCCAGCCGTACTACCGGGTGGGCGCCGAGCAGGTGCAGGTGCTGGACACCACCGGTGCCGGCGATGCGTTCAACGGTGCGCTGGTGGCGTCCATCGCCCAGGACCCGGACGCCGCGTTCGCCCGCCATGTGCGCTTTGCCAACCAGTTCGCCGGCCGCTCCACCGAGAAGGAAGGCGCCGCCGCGGCGATGCCGCACTTCACCCCGGCCGACGCCGAAAACAAGTAAGCGTCACGCCTGTGGATAACGAGGCCAGCGTTCGCGCTGGCCTTTTTTTTGGTTCCTCGCCGTCCCCTGCGGGTCAGCCACCTGCCCGGTGCGGCGGCACGCAGCGCGCGATCCACAGCGCCAGCGCGCCGACCAGGAGGCCGGCAAGCACATCCAGCAGATCGTGCTGCCAGGTGGTGAGCGTCGAGATCAGGATCAGGCCACACGCCCCATGCCACAGCCAGCGCAATGCCGCCGCATCGTCCTGCAACCAGCGCCGCCATGCCTGCCATACCACCACCAGCACGGCGGCATGCAGCGACGGCGCCATGTTGAACGGCGCCTCGAACGCCCGCAGCTGTGCGAACAGCAGCCCGCTGGCGCCCTCCGGCTGTGGCAGCACGCGGATGTTGCCGGTCGGCCAGCACACGAAGACGAGCATGCAGCCGGCCTGCACCAGCGCAATGGCCAGCGCATGGCGGCGCAGGGCCGATCGGGTCGGGCAGATGAAGAAGGTCAGCGGGTACAGCAGGTTCAAGGCCAGGTAGGGCCAGATCGTCCACGCCCAGAACGGCATCGCATCGTCCCAGCGACCGTGCAGGCTGTAGGTCTGCGCCTGGCTGGCGGCCCAGTGGTTGCTCCAGCTGTAGCCGTGGATGAACATCGCGCCGAGCAGCAGCATCCACAGCATGGCCTCGCGCCAGGGCGGCTGGGGAAGCGAAGCGTTGGCAGCAGGTGACAGGGGCACGCGCGCACCGTAGCAGAACGTGGCAGGCCTGTTTGCCGCTATCCTTGCCGCTTCACCGATACACGGACTGTACGCAGTGGCCGCAGCAGGCAGTCAGCAACACGCAGGCACGCACGCCGAGGCACCGCGCCTGACGCGCAATCCGGCCTGGGCCGTGTTCTCGCAGACCCATGCCGGGCGCCCGCTGCTGCTGGTGTCCGGTGGCGCCGACGAGCTTTACGTGGTCGATGAGGCCGACACCCCGGCCGTCATCGAACGCATCCTCGGCCACTGGCAGGACGACACGCTGGCGATGCTGCAGGACGAGGCCGACTGCGGCCCGGCGGTCCGCCAGTTGATCCGCCTCGGTGTACTGGTGCCGCTGCAGGCCGTGCGCGACGTGCGCCGCTATGCACTCGACTGGCTCGGCGATCCCCTGCCCGGCCTGGCCGACGCGTTCGACCGGCATGCCAGCGCGGATCTGCACCGCGTCGATGCCGTTGACGACGCCGATCTGCTGGTCGTGGTCAGGCATGGGCTCGGGTGGGAACAGGCGCTGACCCGCTATCGCGCACGGATGCCGGCGCAGCCGCATCTGCTGCTCGACCTCAGCTATCACCACACGCTCGCGCTCGGGCCCTATGTGGTGCCGGGCCAGAGCGCCTGCGTGTATTGCCTGGGCAACCGGGTGCTGCGCCGCTGGGGCGACGCGGCGGTGCCGGCGCTGCCCGCCGTCGCGGCGCAACCGGCACGGATCGCGGCGCTGGTCGCGCCCCTGCTGGATCAGCCCCACCTGTTGCTGGGCTATCTCGAACGCAGCGTCTGGCTCGACCTGCATCGGCTTCACGGGGAACGCGACCGGGTCGTGCGGCTGCCGTGGTGCCCCGCCTGCCAGCACGGCGAGGCGTCATTGCCGCCCCCGCTGTCGTTGCCCTGGGACGCCGGACGCCCGTGATAACGTGGCTCACGCGCCGGGCGTTTCCGCATCGGTCAAGGGAGTGACCCCATGTATCGCCTGCCTACCCAGTTCGATGCCAGTGCCTCGCGCCAGGACCTTGCCGCCGCAGGCGGCGGTTCGACGTCGACCACCTGCAGCTCCTGCGTCGTCACCCTGCTCGGTACCTCGGTGCTGTCGGCCGTGGTGCTCGGCAAGTTGGACCCGGTCACGTCGGCGGCCGCCGGCAGCGACGCACACGCCACGGCCGATACCGTCGATACCGGCACCGGGGTTCGCGATCCGGCGCCTGCGCAGACAAACACTCCGACAGCGCCGGCGCCCGGACTGGGCCGCACGGGCCGGGTGCTGCTGGGGCTGTTCGCCCTGCCGCTGGCCGCGATCGGCGGCAGCATGTTCATGGGCATCTCCAACCCGCTGTTCGGCCTGTTCGTCGCCGTCGGGCTGTATGTCGGCCTGTACGCGCTCGTCTACGAACGCTCGGGGCGTTCGCTCGGGCGCGGCATCGGCATCGGCATCGCCCTGCTGCTGGGCCTGTTCGCCGTCGGTGCACTCGAGATGATGCTCTGGCTGAGCGTGATGAAATGAACCGCGCCGCCGCGCGGGCGGCGGCGCCGGAAACGCCCACGCTGTCGTCGCACCTGCTGCATGGCGCAGCGCGTCCACGCTGCGGTCTGGTGCGCCCCGCGCAGCCGATCGACGCCAACCCCTGCGATGCAACCGGGCCTTTGTTCGACGGGCGGCGCGTGCACAATGCCGCCACCCCGGCCGACCCGGCCAATCCCTGGCAGGGCGTCTCCGGCGCGGTCGCGCTGGACGCGGATGCAGCCGCTGATGGCGCGATCGCCGAGGCGCTGGAGAGGCTGGCAGCGGCGCAGGTGGGCGTAGAAGTACGTCGCCGCGATGCGCTGACGCCCGCGCAACGTCTGGACGAATCGGCCTTCGCGCTGTTCTCGGCCAGCCAACGTGCAATGCCAGGCTTCCCGTGGCCGATGCCCGAACGCGACGACGATCTGTTCGCGGCGGTGCATGCGCTGGATGACAACCGGGTGGTCTGGGTGCCCCAGGAACTGGTCGGACTGGGGCCACGCAGCGGCCAGGCACGACTGCCGTCGACGTCCAGCGGGCTGGCCGCCTGGCGGGACGGCCGCGATGGCGCCTGGCTGGCGCTGCTGCGTGCGGCCCAGGAGCTGCTGGAGCGCGACGCGCTGGCGGTGACCTGGCTCAACGGTGTGGCCGGGCGGCGAATTGCGCTGCCCGCGCAGTGGCAGGCCCATGCACGCGAGCGCGGTGGCGAACTGCAGGCCTTCGACCTGACCCAGCACTGGAACCCGCACCCGGTGATCGCGGTCGCCGGCGGCATCCCGTTTGAAGGCCGCCCCCGGCACGTGCTCGGCATCGCCTGCCGTGCCGATCCCGGCGAGGCGCTGCACAAGGCGCTGCTGGAATGGCAGCAGGCGCTGACCTTTGCCGCGCATCTGTGTGGCCGCGAAAGCGCACGGCTTCCGCGTGAACCGGCGGCGCTGCGCAGCTTCGACGAACATGCCGCGTTCTACACGCTGCGCCCGGACCTGTGGCCGCAGCTGCCGCTGTTCGGGAAGGTCGCTGACAGCACCCTGCAGCTGCCGCCGCCGAACGCGGCGATCCGGCCCGCGGCGCCGCGCGCGATCGCCGAGCTCGATCTGCTGCGGCGCCGGCTGGGCCATGCCGGCATCGCGCTGTACTACCGCGAGTTGACCACCCCCGACGTGGCCGCGGCCGGCCTGCGGGTGATGCGGGTGGTGTCGCCGCCGCTCAGCGGCCTGCATGCCGACGAGCGTGCGCCCTTCCTCGGCGGCCGCTGCCGGGACGTGGCGTGGCGGTATCCCGGCGTGCCGCACAGCGACACGTTCCCCACTCCCTTCCCGCATCCGCTGGGTTGATGCACGAGGCCCGCATGCCGTCACCACCGCCCCCCTGGCAGGATGCCCCGCTGTTCCATCTGTTCTGGCACAACGGCGAGCTCAATCCTGCCCGCGCCGAGGTCATGGGCGCGCGCATCGCCGAAGATGCCGCTCGCGCCTGGTCGCCGCCGCGGCCGTTGCATGCGGCCGCCGGCATCGCCCTGCCGGACCCGGTGCACCCCGGCGACGCCCTCGCGCAGCGCCACAGCGGCCGCCGGTTCGGTGACGCACGCTGGGGCGCGCAGGAACTGGGGCGCCTGCTGGCCCCGCTGCGCGCCCGGCCCGGTGACAGCGACACGCGGCGGCTGCCGTCCGGCGGTGCCAAATACCCGATCCAGGCCTATGCCGCGCTGTACGGCACCGACGATGCGATCGCCGCAGCGCCGGGCATCCATTGGTACGACCCGCTCGCGCATGCGCTGGTGCCCGTGGCGCCCTGCCCCGCATGGCCGGCGCTGTCCAGGGTGCTTGGCGTGGCGTGGCCGGAGCGGCCGGCCGCCGTGCTGTTCCTGGTGGCCGAGCCGGCCGGCACCCTGGCCAAGTACGGTGAGCGGGGGGGCCGCTTCGTATTGATCGAAGCCGGGGTCTGGCTGGGGGCACTGGGGCAGCAGGTGGCGGCGATGAACGCCGCTGGCTGCGCGATCGGCTCCTTCGACGATGCCGCCGTGCTGGCCCTGCTCGGGCTCGACCCGCAGCGGCATCTGGCCGTGTTGGCCTATGCCTGCGGTCCGGCGCCCTGAGCACGACCGGAAATTGCCAGCGAATGGCCGCTGCCTGGATTGCCCCGATGCTGTCGTCACTCGACCATGAGCTCCCCGCTCACGGACGACGCACGACATGACCGACACCCCCTTCTGGATGCTGCTGGCTGCCACCGGCACCGCGCTTGCGGTGCTGCTGCACATTGGCTGCATCGCCTTCGGTGCCCCGTGGTATGAATTCTTCGGGGCCGGCCAACGCATGGTGCGCCTGGCCCGTGCCGGGCGTGCAGAACCCGCCTTGATCACTGCCGCGATCACCCTCGTGCTGGGCATCTGGACGCTGTATGCCTTGTCGGCGGCCGGCTGGGTACGCCCGCTACCCGGCACCCGCTGGGTGCTGCTGGGGATCATCGGCATCCTCGGCGGCCGGGGCCTGGCCGGGCTGATCATCGGCCGGGTCCGCCCGGGCTACAACGGTGCGCGCTTCTGGTATGCCAGTTCCCTGACGTGCCTGGCGCTCGCTGGCCTGTACGTTGCCGGCAGCCTGACCCGATAGCGCCGGCGGCCGCCCTTCATCGCGTGATTGCCGGCCAGCGGCCGGCACGCCCGGTAACCGGCCAGCATCAGCCGCCGCTGGGGGCGGCGGAAGCAATCGTCAAGCATATGCTCATGACCGGAGCGCATCAGGCCCTTCCGGATCGGCCTTAACGCGGCGCCGGATCGCAGCCCTGCGCGTGGTTGCCGGCCAGCGGCCGGCACTACAATGCGGGCATGCAGATTGGCCCCTACAACATCCGGCCCAACGTGGTGCTGGCGCCGATGGCCGGTGTCACCGACAAACCCTTCCGCCTGCTGTGCAAACGGCTGGGCGCGGGCTTGGCCGCCTCGGAAATGACCATCTCCGACCCGCGCTTCTGGACCACCCGCAAATCGCTCCACCGCATGGACCATGCCGGCGAGCCGGACCCGATCAGCGTGCAGATTGCCGGCACCGAGCCGCAGCAGCTGGCGGACGCGGCGCGCTACAACGTGGACCACGGCGCGCAGATCATCGACATCAACATGGGTTGCCCGGCCAAGAAGGTCTGCAATGCCTGGGCCGGCTCGGCACTGATGCGCGACGAGGCGCTGGTGGCGCGCATCCTCACCGCCGTGGTCGACGCGGTCGATGTGCCGGTGACGCTGAAGATCCGCACCGGCTGGGATTGCGACCACCGCAACGGCCCGCTGATCGCCCACATCGCCGAAGACAGCGGCATTGCCGCGCTCGCGGTGCACGGGCGCACCCGCGACCAGCATTACACCGGCACCGCCGAGTACGAGACCATCGCGGCGATCAAGGCCGCGCTGCGCATTCCGGTGCTGGCCAACGGCGACATCGATTCGCCGCAGAAGGCCGCGCAGGTGCTGGCCCAGACCGGCGTGGACGCGGTGATGATCGGCCGCGCCGCGCAGGGCCGTCCGTGGATCTTCCGCGAGGTCGCCCACTACCTGGCCACCGGTGAGCTGCTGCCACCGCCGGCGCTGGAGGAAGTGCGCGACATCCTGCTCGGCCACCTGCATGCGCTGCACGATTTCTACGGCGAGCCACAGGGCGTGCGCATCGCGCGCAAGCACCTGGGCTGGTACGCCAAGGACCGGCCGGAGAACGCCGCCTTCCGCGCGGTGGTCAACCGCGCCGAGGATGCCGCCAGCCAGATCGCCCTGACCACCGACTACTTCGATGCCCTCGCCGCCGGCGAACCGGTATCGTCCGCTGCCTGAGCCTGACGCCATGACCCCGCCGATCACCGCACCGACCTATCTCCACGGCTTCTCCGACACCGAACAGCAGCGCCTGGTCACCCAGTCGCGCCTGTTCGAATCGAGCATCTTCAGCGGCATCGATTACGGCGGCGCCAAGCGCCTGCTGGAAGTGGGCAGTGGTGTCGGCGCGCAGACCGAAATCCTGCTGCGGCGTTTCCCCGAGCTGCACGTGACCGGCGTCGACCTGAGCGAAGCGCAGCTGTCCACCGCCGCCACCAACCTGGCCAGGACCCCGTGGTGCAGCGAACGCTACGCGCTGCTGCAGGCCGATGCCGGCAACCTGCCGTTCGGCGCGCGGGAGTTCGATGCCGCCTTCCTGTGCTGGGTGCTCGAACACGTGCCCTCGCCGGCACGGGTCCTCAATGAAGTGCGCCGCGTGCTGGTGCCGGGCTCGCCGGTGTACGTCACCGAAGTGATGAACGCCTCGTTCCTGCTCGATCCGTACTCCCCGCACATCTGGCGCTACTGGATGGCCTTCAACGACTTCCAGTACGACCACGGCGGCGATCCGTTCGTGGGCGCCAAGCTGGGCAACCTGCTGCTGGCCGGCGGCTTCCGCGACGTCCACACCGAGATCAAGACCATCCACCTGGACAACCGCGAGCCGGCCCGGCGCAAGACCATGATCGCGTTCTGGGAGCAGCTGCTGCTGTCGGCCGCCGGCCCGCTGCTGGAGGCCGGCCTGGTCGACCAGGACACCGTGGACGGCATGCGCCGCGAGTTCAGCCTGGTCCAGAACGACCCCAACGCGGTGTTCTTCTTTTCCTTCGTGCAGGCCCGCGCCACCGTGTACTGACGGCCGCCGCCGCTACGGATACAGCAGCCAGGCCACCACGCTCAGCACCACCACGCCCGCCAGCAGCGCCCAGATCGCCATGCCACCGCGATCGCCTGCCGCCACGGTGGTGCCCGCGCCCTGCAGCCGCGCGCCTTCGCGCGGGCGTGGCGTGGGCGTGCTGCCCACCTCCAGCGTCCCCGTGGCCCGGCGCTGGCTGCGCTCGGCCAGGGTGTGCTCCATGCGCTGGGCGCGCTCCGGATCCACCTTGCGCAGTTCCTCCAGCAGCACCTGCTGCTGGCGCCCGCGATCGGGCTGCGCCCTGGCCTTCTGCATGAGCTCGCGCAGCGGCACCGCCGGCGGCTCGGCCGAGGCGGCCGGGGTCAACTGAACCAGCAGCGCGCGATACTCCGGCGGCACATCGGCCAGCCGGGTGTAGCGCGTGCCGTTGATTTCCATGCTGAAACGCTCGCTCACGGTGCCTCCTGCCAGCCTGCCTTCGGGGCGATGACATCGGTTGCGGTCGGCGCGTGCCAGATGCGTTGCCACATCGCCGCGAACCGCCGCTCAACCATCGCCCTGCCCTGCTTCCCTTCATACGCCGGCCGCAGCTGTCGCGGCGTGATCGCCGCCCAGCCGTCGCCCTCGGCCCGCGCCACCGCGAAGGTGAAGGTGTAGTCCGGCTCCAGGCCCATGCGCAGGTCGCTGAGCTGCAGTTCGCCGTCCACCACCCGGGCGCGCATGAAGCCGCGGTTGAACCACTGCAGCCGCGCCACGGCCGGCAGCGCCGCCGCCTGGCGCAGCGCCTGCACGTTGGACGGATGCCCCTCGAAGGTCATCGGACCGCGGTCGGCGACCAGCGAGCGTTCGCCGATCACATAGCCGTTGGGGGTCATCGCCACCACCTGCCAGAGCAGCGTGTTGAACGGCATCGCCACCGAGAACCGCGGCGCGTCGGCCAGGCCCATCGCGGCCAGGGCGCGGTCGGCCTCGCGGTCGACCGTGTGCTTGGCCAGCAGCGACCAGCCCAGGTAACCGCTGCTGAGCACCAGCCCGGCCACCAGCGCCGTCTGCGCCAGTGGCCGCGCACGGGCGAACCAGGCCACCGCGCAGCCGATCAGCAGCCACACGGTGTAGCCGGGGTCGATGATGAAGACGCTGGACCACATCGTGGGCGGCGGCGTGAACGGCCACCACAGCTGGGTACCGTAGACGGTGAAGGCGTCCAGCAGCGGGTGCGTGATCAACGCCAGCTGGATGGCCCAGAACCAGCGCCCGGGCGCTGCGGCGACCCGTCCCTTGCCGAAGCGTTTGAAGCCCCACCAGATCAGCGCCGCCACCCACGGCAGCACCAGCAGCGAGTGGCTGACGCTGCGGTGCTCGGTCATCAGTGCCACCGGGTCGGCGGTGATCGCCGCCAGCAGCAGTGCATCCAGGTCCGGCAGGGTGCCCAGGGCGGCACCGGCAAGAAGGGCGGCACGGCGGTGGCCGGCCGGGGCGATGGCGGCGGCGACGGCGCCGCCCAGTACGATCTGGCTTAAGGAGTCCATCGCCCGATGCTAGCAGCCGGACACGCGCGACGCCGCGCGCTCACGCCGCCTTCGGCAACCGGGCTGCGCCGGCCAGCTCCACCAGCGTGCGCCCCTGGTGATCCAGCAACCGCAGGCTGCCGTCGGGGTCCTCGGCCAGCGCGGTCAGGCTTTCCACCCAGTCGCCATCGTTGGCGTACACCAGCCCGTCGCGCTCGACCAGCGCGGCACGGTGGATGTGCCCGCAGACGATGCCGTCCAGGCCACGCCGGCGCACGTCATCCAGCCCGGCCTGGACGAAGCGTTCGATATAGCGCTCGGCCGCGCTGCTGCGCTTCTTGAGGAACTCCGACAACGACCAGTAGCGCCGCCCCAGCCGCCGCCGCACGGCATTGAGCAGGTGGTTGCCGGTGAGGATGCGGTAGTACAGCCAGTCGCCGAACCGTTCCTGCAGACCGCCGAAATGGGTGATGCCATCGTAGTCGTCGCCGTGCACCACCAGCAGCCGGCGCCCATCGGCGGTGACGTGGATCGCGCGTCGGCGCACCTGCATGGCCGGCAGCATCAACCCGCACACACTGCGCAGCGATGCATCGTGGTTGCCGGGGATGTAGATGATCTCCGTGCCGGCGCCGCGCAGCGCGTGCAGGGCCTGGATCACCTCGCTGTGGGCGGGCCGCCAGCTCGCCCGCCGGTGCGCCATCCACCACAGGTCGATGATGTCGCCCACCAGGTACAGGCGCTCGCAGCGCAGCTCGGCCAGGAAGCGCGCCAGTTCGGTGGCGTGGCAATGGCGCGATCCCAGGTGCACGTCGGAGAGGAACACCGCGCGCCGGTACGGCGCCAGGCGCGTGACCGCGCTCATGCCGGCAGCCCCGTCTGGCGCAGGTAGCGTCTGCGCTTGTGCGGGCGGATCGCGTGCAGGTCCACTTCGATCAGGCCATCGATCGAATCGCTGAAGTCCGGATCGACGCCGAACGCCAGGAAGCGCGCGCCGCCGGGTTCGGCCAGCTCGGTGTACTGGCGGTAGAGGGTTGGCACGCCGGTGCCGAGGGCGGCCAGGTTGGCCTTGAGCACGTCGAACGCGGCCGTCGCATCCAGGTCGCCGAAACAGGGCGGCGCGGCGAAGTACTGGAAGGGCCGGTTGGACGCCACCAGCCCCGCCTCGCCGCCGAAGTAGCGCTGGTAGTACGCCACCAGCTGCTCGCGGGCATCCTGCGGCAGCGCGGCGCTGATCGAGACCGCGCCGAACAGGTAGCGGATGCCGGGCCGGCGCTGCAGGTACGCGCCGATGCCCTGCCACAGGTAGTCCAGGCTGCGGCTGCCCCAGTAGTCGGGCACCACGAAGCTGCGGCCCAGTTCGAGTCCCTCGGCGATGCGCGGGATGGCGTCGTCCGAGTAGCGGAACAGGGCGGCGCTGTAGAGCCCGGCCAGGCCCCGCTGCGCGAGGGCCTGGGCGCCGCGCATGATCCGGTAGGCCCCGGCGATGCGCTGGGCCGCGCCGTCCCAGATCACGATGTGCTGGTAGGACGGGTCGAAGTCGTCCAGGTCGCTGCTGCGGCCGGTGCCTTCGCCGACCCGGCGGAACGTCAGCTCGCGAAGACGTCCCAGCTCCTGCAGCAGCGGACAGTCGGCGCTGCACTGGACCAGCAGGATCTGCTTGCCATCGGCGGTCTGCCCAAGCACCTCGGCGGCGGCGATCGCGGCGGCAACCCGGGCAGGCGCTACCGGCGCGGCGAGCGGCTCAGGCCCGGCAGCGACGGGCGGCGCGGCTGCGGCCTGCCGCCCCAGTGCATACAGCGCACGCCGCACCGCCAGCAGTTCGCCCCGGGCGTCGCCCTGCCCCAGCTGCATCGGCGTGCCGATGCGCAGGCGCAGCGGCCGGCCCCGATGGGCGAACATCTCACGGGCCAGCAGCAGGGTGGCGGCCGGCTTGAACACGCTGGACACGCCGTAGAACAGCGCCGAATTGCGCGCTTCCACCCGCACCGGCAGCACCGGCGCGGCCGCGTCCCGGGCGAAGCGCACGAAGCCGCGCTGCCAGCGCCCATCGCGGATGCCGCGCAGTGACAGCCGCGACACTTCCCCGGCCGGAAACACGATCACGCACTGGCCCGCCGCCAATGCCTGCCCCACCGCCTGCACACTTGGTCGCTTCGCCGTGCCACCAAGGATGCGGACCGGCAGCAGCAGGTCCTGCAGGGGCTCGATGGCAGCCAGCAGATCGTTGGCCACGATCCGTACGTCGTGCCGGATGCGCCCGACCGCGTCCAGCAGGGCCAGCGCGTCCAGCGCACCGGAGGGGTGGTTGGCCACGATCAGCAGCGGGCCGGTGGCGGGAATTCGCGCGAGCTCGACGTCCTCGACCCGATAGCGGCCGCCCAGGAAGTCCAGGCCGGCACTGACGAAGCCGAAACCGCGCAGGCCGGCGCTGCGCTGCAGGAACGCCTCGATCCGGTCCAACTGGGACCAGCGCCCCACGCTGCGCAGCAGCGGCCTGGCCAGACGGGCCCGAGGGCCGTGGAACCACTGTGGATACCGCTCCTGGAGGCGCTGCTCGAACTGCTGCATGGCGTGCTCACTCATGCCCGGCGGCCGGATTGGCCGAGAGCGTGGCCCGCAACGAAGGCAGCGTGATGGCGGTTTGGCGGCAGATCGATGACGGCCGGCCCGTGCAGGACCGTGGATTTGTCACGCTGGTGGAACACTGGGCGGTGACGCTGGGCCCCAATGGCGTCACAGCGGGCCCTGCGACGGGCACACCGGCTTAACCTCGGGCAACTCCGGCTGGCGCACAATGCATCAGCGCGACTTGCCGTGTATCATTCGCGCCCATCTTTCCATCCGAATCAAAGGATATTACGCCTGATGTCCAGCTACCTGTTCACCTCCGAATCGGTCTCCGAAGGCCATCCGGACAAGATTGCCGACCAGATCTCCGATGCGGTGCTGGACGCGATCCTGACCCAGGACAAGCGCGCCCGCGTGGCGTGCGAGACGATGGTCAAGACCGGCGTGGCGATCGTGGCCGGTGAAATCACCACCAGCGCCTGGATCGATCTGGAAGCCCTGACCCGCAAGGTGATCCTGGACATCGGCTACGACAGCTCCGACGTCGGCTTCGACGGCGCCACCTGTGGCGTGCTGAACCTGATCGGCAAGCAGTCCCCGCACATCGCGCAGGGCGTGGATCGCAAGAAGCCCGAAGAAATGGGCGCCGGCGACCAGGGCCTGATGTTCGGCTATGCCACCAACGAAACCGACAGCTACATGCCGGCCGCGATCCACCTGTCGCACCGTCTGGTCGAGCAGCAGGCCAAGGTCCGCAAGAAGAAGAACTCGCCGCTGTCCTGGCTGCGTCCGGACGCCAAGAGCCAGGTCACCCTGCGCTATGAAAACGGCGTGGTCTCGGCCATCGACGCGGTTGTCCTGTCGACCCAGCACGCCCCGGGCATCAAGCAGAAGGACCTGATCGAGGCCGTCCGCGAAGAGATCATCAAGCCGGTGCTGCCGGCCAAGTGGCTGCACAAGGGCACCAAGTTCCACATCAACCCGACCGGCAAGTTCGAGATCGGCGGCCCGGTGGGCGACTGCGGCCTGACCGGCCGCAAGATCATCGTCGACACCTACGGCGGCTGGGCCCGTCACGGTGGTGGCGCCTTCTCGGGCAAGGATCCGTCCAAGGTTGACCGTTCGGCCGCCTACGCTGCCCGCTATGTCGCCAAGAACGTCGTGGCTGCCGGCCTGGCCGACCGTTGCGAAGTGCAGGTCTCCTACGCCATCGGCGTGGCCGAGCCGACCTCGATCTCGGTCACCACCTTCGGCACCGGCAAGATCAGTGACGACAAGATCGAGAAGCTGATCCGCAAGCACTTCGATCTGCGCCCGTACGGCATCATCAAGATGCTGGACCTGATCCACCCGATGTACCAGCAGACCGCCGCCTACGGCCACTTCGGCCGCAAGCCGAAGGAATTCAGCTACACCGACGGTGCCGGTGAGCTGGTCAACGCGACCGCCTTCTCCTGGGAGAAGACCGATCGCGCCGCCGCCCTGCGCGCGGATGCGAAGCTGAAATAAGACGAAGGGCCGCGAAAGCGGCCCTTCTCTTTAGCGGTAGAGCCGACCGTTGGTCGGCCGCCGTTGACGGGTAGAGCCGACCGTTGGTCGGCTGGCCGCGCGCAGCGCGGCAATGATCGAAAAGCCGGTGGGCCGCGAAAGCGGCCCATCGTCGTTTCAGCCTGCCGGCCAGCGGCCGGCACTACCGAGCCTGCCATCGCCGGCTACAATCGGCCGATGACCGCCGAATTCAAATCCAACCAGCTGTCGATGACCGTGCTGATGTCCCCGGAGATGGCCAACTTCTCCGGCAAGGTCCACGGTGGCGCGGTGCTGCGCCTGCTCGACCAGGTCGCCTACGCCTGCGCCAGCCGCTATGCCGGCCGCTACGTGGTGACCCTGTCGGTGGACCAGGTGATGTTCCGCCAGCCGATCGCGGTGGGCGAGCTGGTCACCTTCCTGGCCTCGGTGAACTACACCGGCACCTCCTCGATGGAGATCGGGGTGAAAGTGGTGGCCGAAGACATCCTCAAGCGCAGCGTGCGCCACGCCAACAGCTGCTTCTTCACGATGGTCGCGGTGGACGACGAGGGCAAGCCGACCCCGGTGCCGCCGCTGCAGCTGGAAACCAGCGACGAGCGCCGACGGCACGCGGCCGCGCTGATCCGCCGCCAGCTTCGCGAGGAGATGGAACAGCGCCACCTGGAACTGCTGGCGTCCAACCCGCCCAGCGATTCGTAGCGCCGGCCAGCGGCCGGCGCCACCCTCCCTTACCCGGTGTTCTGCACGCCCTGCGACACGCCGTTGACGCACGCCACCAATGCGCGCAGCACGTCGTCATCGTCACCGCCGCTGTCACGCCAGCGCCGCAGCAGGTCCACCTGCAGCACGCTGATGGGATCAACGTAGGGGTTGCGCAGGCGGATCGACAGCGCCAGGCGCTGGTCGTGCTGCAGCAGTTCGTCCTGCCCGGTCAGCGCCAGGATCAGCGACCCGGTCAGCGCCAGCTCGCGCTGGATCTGCGGGAAGAACACCCCGTGCAGGGGGCCGGACAACCGCGAGAACTGCTCGGCGATGGTGATGTCGCCCTTGGACAGCACCATCGCGATGTCGTCCAGGAAGGTACTGAAGAACGGCCAGTCACGCGCCATCTCCTGCAGCGTGGCCTCGTGCCCGGCATCGATCGCCGCCTGCAGGCCACTGCCCACGCCATACCACCCCGGAATCACCGCCCGCGCCTGGCTCCACGCGAACACCCACGGGATCGCACGCAGGTTGGACAGCGCGGCGTCCTCGCCCAGCCGCCGCGACGGGCGCGAGCCCAGCGTCATCCGTTCGATCACATCGATCGGCGTGGCCTGGCGGAAGTACTGCATGAAATTCTTCTGGCCAACGAAGGCGCGGTAGGCGTCGGCACTCCTGGCCGCCACCAGGTCCATCACCGGCCGCCACTGCGCCTCGCGCGGTTCCGGCGCGCGCGGGCGCAGGCTGGACCGCAGCACCGCGCCAGTGGACTGCTCCAGCGAACGCAGCGCCAGCGCGCGGATGCCGTACTTGCGATGGATCACTTCGCCCTGCTCGGTCACCCGCAGGCGGCCGTCGATGCTGCCGCGCGGCGAGGCGTCCACCGCGTGGGTGGTCTTGCCGCCGCCGCGGCTGATCGACCCGCCGCGGCCGTGGAAGAAGGTCAGCCGGATGCCGCTGTCGGCCGCCACCTCCAGCAGTTCCACCTGCGCACGCTGCAGCCCCCAGCGCGAGGCGGCGATGCCGCCGTCCTTGCCGCTGTCGGAGTAGCCCAGCATCACCATCTGCACATCGCCGCGGGCGGTCAGGTGCGCGCGGTACACCGGGTCGAGCAGCAGGTCGCGCAGAGTATCGGTGCCGCGCTTGAGATCATCGACCGTTTCAAACAACGGCGCGATGTCGAGCGGTACCGCCCCGGCGTCATCCACCAGACCACCACGCCGCGCCAGCGCCAGTACTGCCAACACATCGCTGCGGTCGTGCGCCATCGAGATGATGTAGCTGCCCAGCGCATCGGTACCGTGGCGATGGCGTGCGTCGGCCAACGCGGCGAACACCGCGTCCAGGCGCGCGCCGCCGTCGTCGGTGCTGGCCGGCAGCGCCTGCTCACCGCTGGCGAACGGCGCCAGCCGCGCCGCACGGGCTACCGCGTCGGCGGCGTCCCAGGCCTCCTGCCCATCCAGCACGCTGGCCAGCGCGCGGCCATGCACGCTCGATTCCTGGCGCACATCCAGCCGCGCCAGATGGAAGCCGAAGGTGCGCACGCGCCACAGCAGGCGGCGCACCGCGAAGCCGCCGGCATGGTCGCCCTTGTTCGCGTGCAGGCTGTCCAGGATCAGCGTGAGGTCGTCTTCCAGCGCCTGCGGTGAGGCATACGCACCTGTGGCGTCATCGAGGGTGGCCTGCACGCGGGCGCGCATGCGGTCATTGAGCAGGCGATAGGGCATGTCGGCATGGCGCGGACGCGAGGTGACCTGCGGCAGCAGTTCCCGGTAATGCGCCACCCGTGCCTGCAGCGCATCGCTGACCGCCACCCGTTCGGTGGACTGGCTGAGCAGGCTGGCCAACTGCAGCAGGTCTTTCTGATAGCGCCCCAGCACCGCCTGGCGCTGCGCATCGAGCGTGGCGCGGATGGTGCCGGCGTCCACGTTCGGGTTGCCATCCATGTCGCCGCCCACCCAGGTGCCGAAACGCAGCAGGCGGGGCAGCGGCAGATCCTCGCCGTAGGTATCCAGCAGCGCCTGCTGCAGCGATTCGTACAGCACCGGAATCACCCGGTACAGCACCTGCACCAGATAGAACCCGACGTGTTCGCGTTCGTCCTCCACGGTCGGGCGTACCGGCGAGGAATCGGTGGTCTGCCACGAGGCGGTCAGCGCCATGCGGAAGCGCGCGGCATCGGCGGCCGCTTCGCCCGGTGTGCGTTGGCCATCCAGGTTGTCGACCAGGCTGGCGACCATCAGCTGCTCTTTTTCCAGCAGCGCGCGGCGAACCGCTTCGGTGGGATGCGCGGTGAACACCGGCTCGATGTCGATGCGTGGCAGCCAGTCCGCCAGCTCGGCCAGGGTCACGCCCTGCGCCTTGAGTTTCTGCAGTGCGTCCTGCAGGCCATCCGGCTGCGGCGCGGCGGTGCCGGCGCGCTGGTAGTCGCGACGGCGGCGGATGCGGTGCACGCGCTCGGCGATGTTGACCACCTGGAAGTACGTGCTGAACGCACGCACCATCGCTTCGGCGCGCTCCGGCGGCAGGCCGGTGAGCGCATCGTTGAGGTCGGACAGGGGGGCGTCGCTTTCGCGTCGGGCGATGGCGCGCGTGCGCACCTGTTCCACGTCCTCGAAAAACTGCGTGGATACCTGCTCGGCAAGCAGGTCGCCGACCAGTGCGCCAAGCCGGCGTACGTCATCGCGCAGGGGAATATCGGGAGTGGCAAATACGATGCTGCTGCGGTACTCGTTCATCTGCGACGCACTGGCCTCGGGAACGGAATCCGATCCAGCCTACCGCAGAACAATGGTTTCATCTGGTAGTGCCGGCCAGCGGCCGGCACTACCAGTCATCGTCTGTTTCGCCAAACGGCTGTTGCCTGTGGCGTCAGCGCTTCTTCTTGATCGGCTTGCCCGGACCGACCGTCTTCTCCAGCCAGCGCTCGCTCTCGGCCAGCATGGTCATGATCGATTCGCGCGCGCGGTAGGCGTGCGATTCGTTCGGCAGCATCACCAGCCGTGCGTCGCCGCCCAGGCCCTTCACCGCAGCGAACATGCGCTCGCTCTGGATCGGGAACGTACCGGAGTTGTTGTCGTCCACACCGTGGATGAAGAGGATCGGGTCCTTGATCCTGTCGGCGTAGTTGAACGGCGACATCTTCTGGTAGACATCCTGCGCCTGCCAGTAGTTGCGCTCCTCGGCCTGGAAACCGAACGGGGTCAGCGTGCGGTTGTACGCGCCGCTGCGTGCGATGCCGGCCTTGAACAGCCGCGTATGCGCGAGCAGGTTGGCGGTCATGAACGCACCGTAGGAGTGGCCACCAATGGCGATGTGGTCGCGATCGGTCACGCCACGGCGCACCACTTCATCCACCGCCGCTTCGGCGTTGGCGATCAGCTGCGGCAGGTAGGTGTCGTTGGGTTCCTTGTCGCCTTCGCCGATGATCGGCATCGACGGGCTGACCAGCACCGCGTAGCCCTTGGCCAGGAACGCCTGCGGGCCCCAATAGCTGATCGCGTTGAAACGATACGGCGAATCGGTGACCTGGCTGGCGGCCGCGGCGGTCTTGAACTCACCCGGGTAGGCCCACATCAGCAGCGGCAGCGGGCCGTCCTTCTTCGCGTTGTAGCCGGGCGGCAGCATCAGCGTCGCGGTGAGGTCCACGCCATCGTTGCGCTTGTAGCGGATCTGCTCCTTGCTCACCCCACGCAGCTGCGGCAGCGGGTGCTGGAAGCGGGTCAGCGCACGCGGGGCGGCGCCGGCGTCGGACAGCGACTGCACGTAGAAGTTGGCCGGCTCATCGGGCGATTCGCGGGTCAGCAGCAGCGAGGTGCCTTCCTGGTCGAGCAGCGCCTGCGGCACCGCATAGGACGGTGCCTGCGAGTGGAACAGGCGGGTGGTCTGCCGGCTCTCCAGGTCGAAACGGTCGACGAACGGGCGGTCGCCTTCCGGCGATGCGCCCTGACCCACCAGGAAGATGCTGCGGCCGTCGGCGCTGACCTGCAGGCGCGCGCGCCCGTTGACGTCGCGCACCAGCGCCGGGCGACCCGGATCGTTGTAGCGGTCCTGCGAGGAACGCGCCGACAGCAGCTCCGGCGCCTTGTCCGGCTGATCCGGCGCGATCCGCCACTGCTTGACCTCGCGGCTCTTCCACCACGATTCGTTGAGCAGCGCCAGGTCGCCACGGCCCCACTGGATGCCGGCATAGCGGCTGCCCAGCTGCGCCACGGTGACCGGCGGCTTGTCGAACGGGGCCGCCTGCATCAGCACCGCATCGCGCACCTTGGCCTCGCGGGCGGGATCGCCGCCATCCTGGGCTTCGGCCCAGACCAGCGTCGCCGGCGCATCGGCGCGCCAGCC
This sequence comes from Stenotrophomonas sp. LGBM10, assembly GCF_046736075.1. GTDB lineage: Bacteria > Pseudomonadota > Gammaproteobacteria > Xanthomonadales > Xanthomonadaceae > Stenotrophomonas. Next base: position 3,067,365 of record NZ_CP177163.1, on the reverse strand, counting down.
GATGCTGCGTACGCCGGTCGGCACGGCATCGTTGCCGGTCGGCAGGCCTTCCACCAGCGGCAGCGTGCTGACGGTGTGTTCCAGCGTGCCGTTCACGGCCGACAGCACTTCGATGCGGCGCGCGAAATCGTCCGCCGGCACCAGGTAGGAATACGGGCGCAGGACGCGTTCGGCGAGCAGGTAGCGCCCGTCCGGCGACACGCTCACATCCAGATACACCCCGCCGGTGGACAGCGGCGCGGTCTCGCCGTTGAGCGCCACGCGGGCCGGCTGCGCGCTGGCGTAGTAGTCGAACAGGCGGGCATCGGCCTCGTTCTTCAGCAGGTCCTGGTAGGTGCGGATCGAGCGCACGCCGGCATCGGCGTCGGTCTGCTGGATCGCCGGACCGGTCGGAATGCCGCCGGCGGCCGGCGCCGGGCCCTGGCCCTTGAGCTGCTGCATGACCAGCAGGCCGCGGCTGTCGGGCAGCCAGCTGTAACCGTCGTCCATCACCGTGTTGAGGTCGGCGAGCAGGCGGCGCGCCGACCCGGCGGCGACATCGACGATCCACAGTTCATTGGCGCCGGTGGCGGCATGCACCTGATTGAACGCCAGGTACTTCTGGTCCGGCGACCACGCCAGCGTGGCGATCGACAACGGCTGCGGCAGGCCGCTGATCTGGCGCTCCCGGCCGTCGGCCACGTTCAGCAGCCACAGCTTGTCGCCGAAGCTGAAGCGGCTCGACGAATGCGTGGCCGGGTTGATGCGCAGGCCGGCCAGCTTCAGTTCCGGCTGGGCGACATCGCTGATCGAGGGCAGCGGCGGGGTCTGCAGCAGCGCGGCGATGTCGCGCCGCGGCGACAGGTTGATGGTCGGCGCACGCGGCGCATCCACCACCGCCTGCAGGGCGGCCGAGGGCAGCTCGTAGCCCTGCACGCCCGGGGCGGTGGCCACCTGCTGGGTGCGGGCCTGGGCGGCCGGTGCGGCCAGGCCCATCGGGGCCACTGCAAGCAGCGCCATGCCCACGATCAGGCTGCCCCAGCGCGCGCGGCGCTGGCGATCATTGCGTGTCATCTTCGATCCCTATGTTGGTGCAAACCTTGGACCTTAACAGCCGCACGCCAATCGCCCCCCTGCCGATGGTTGGGGGCCGTGACCGATTCATGCCGGCCGCCCCTGCCGCGATATAATGGGCGACCCTCCACCGAGGGGCGCTGCGACCGTTCCGGACCCTGTCCGGCCGGCCAGGCTCGGTGGCCAGGATTGGTTCCAACGGCGCCCGGCGAATGCGAGTCCCCTCGGACCCGCAACTACCGGAGCTTATGAATGAACGCTGTTGCCAAGACCTTCTCGACCGAAGGTGATTACAAGGTCGCCGATATCTCGCTGGCCGATTGGGGCCGCAAGGAACTGGATATCGCCGAGCACGAAATGCCGGGCCTGATGTCGATCCGCCGCAAGCACGCCACCACCCTGCCGCTGAAGGGCGTGCGCGTGACCGGCTCGCTGCACATGACCATCCAGACCGCGGTGCTGATCGAGACCCTGAAGGACATCGGCGCCGACGTGCGCTGGGCCTCGTGCAACATCTTCTCCACCCAGGACCACGCCGCTGCGGCGATCGCCAAGTCCGGCACCCCGGTGTTCGCCTGGAAGGGCGAGTCGCTGGAAGAGTACTGGGACTGCACCCTGGACGCGCTGACCTTCACCCTGCCCGACGGCACCCTGACCGGCCCGGAGCTGGTGGTGGACGACGGCGGCGACGTCACCCTGCTGATCCACAAGGGGTTTGAACTCGAAAACGGCAGCACCTGGGTCGATGAAAAGGCCGCCTCGCACGAAGAACAGGTCATCAAGAACCTGCTCAAGCGCGTGGCCAAGGAGCGTCCGGGTTACTGGGGCCGCGTGGTCAAGGACTGGAAGGGCGTCTCCGAAGAGACCACCACCGGCGTGCACCGCCTGTACCAGCTGGCCCAGGCCGGCACCCTGCTGATCCCGGCGATCAACGTCAACGACTCGGTCACCAAGAGCAAGTTCGACAACCTGTACGGCTGCCGCGAGTCGCTGGCCGACGGCCTCAAGCGCGCGATGGACGTGATGCTGGCCGGCAAGGTCGCCGTGGTCTGCGGCTACGGTGACGTGGGCAAGGGCTGTGCCGCCTCGCTGCGCGCCTACGGCGCCCGCGTGGTGGTCACCGAGATCGATCCGATCTGCGCCCTGCAGGCCGCGATGGAAGGCTTCGAGGTCAACACCATCGAATCCACCCTGGGCCGTGCCGACCTGTACGTCACCACCACCGGCAACAAGGACATCATCCGCATCGAGCACCTGAGCGCGATGAAGGACCAGGCCATCGTCTGCAACATCGGCCACTTCGACAACGAGATCCAGGTCGATGCGCTGGTCAGCTACCCGGGCGTGCAGCAGATCAACATCAAGCCGCAGGTGGACAAGTACGTGTTCCCGAACGGCAACGCGATCTTCCTGCTGGCCGAAGGCCGCCTGGTGAACCTGGGCTGCGCCACCGGCCACCCGAGCTTCGTGATGTCCAACTCGTTCGCCAACCAGACCCTCGCCCAGATCGACCTGTGGGCGAACAAGGACAGCTACGAGAACAAGGTGTACCTGCTGCCCAAGCACCTGGACGAAGAAGTGGCCCGCCTGCACCTGGAGAAGATCGGCGTGAAGCTGACCACCCTCACCCAGGAACAGGCCGACTACATCGGCGTGCCGGTGGAAGGTCCGTTCAAGCCGGATCATTACCGCTACTGATCGGCCTGCCGGTCCAGTTGCGTTGACACGAAACGGGCGCCGCAAGGCGCCCGTTTTTCGTCCGTCGCCCCGCTCCCGATAGCCTCGGTCAAGCCATCCGGCCATCGCGCCGCTACGATGCACGGGTACCCGGCAACAAGGAACGGCCATGACCCCGGCCATCAACCTGCTCAGGAAGCGCGGCATTGCCCACCGCGTGCTGTCCTACACGCATGACGCCACGGCCGGGTCCTACGGCGGCGAGGCGGTGCAGCAGCTCGGGCTGGACCCCACGCAGGTGTTCAAGACCCTGCTCGCCAGCACCGACACACACGAGCTGCTGGTGGCGATCGTGCCGGTCAGCGGCACGCTCGACCTGAAGGCGCTGGCCGAGGCGGCCGGTTGCCGGAAGTGCGAGATGGCCAAGGTCGACGACGCGCAGCGCGCCACCGGCTACCTGGTGGGCGGCATCAGCCCGCTGGGGCAGAAGAAGCGGCTGCGCAGCTTCATCGACACCAGCGCGGCGGACCTGCCCACCGTGCACGTCAGCGCCGGGCGCCGTGGTCTGGAGGTCGCCCTGGCACCGGCCGACCTGCTGCAGCTCATCGACGCGGCGTATGCCTCGATCGGCAGGGCCCGATGATCCGCACGCTGCTCGCACGCCTGCGCGATGCATCGCTGCCGTCCCTGCCCCCGCTGCAGGATGGTCGCCCCGGCACGGCCCTGCTGCAGGCGCTGGGCAGCGGCGATTACGGCCGGCTGCGCACGGCGGCCGCCACCGTCGCCCTCACCCGCGATGCGCCGCTGCTGGATGACCTTGCTGCGCAGCTGCCGTACGTGGAGATCGCCCGGGCGCGCTACACCACGGACCCGAAGTGGATCCGCGAACACTACGAACTGGACTTCGTGCTGCGCAAGCTGCGCCACTGGCGCGACCGCAGCGGCTGCCTGTGCCAGCTGTATCCGCACTGGATGCATTACCAGCCCGGCCGCGAGATCGCCAGCGGCCACGTGCTGCCCATCGCCACCGGCGTGGCCGACGGAGGCTGGGGCGATACACAGGACGCCACCTGCACCGTGTGCGGGCGCGGGTGGCGCTGCACCGACCGCGAGTACCACGCGCCGTGGTGGGAATGGCAGGCCTTGCCGCCGGCCTGAGCCCAACCCGGCATGGTCAGGCCGGTGTCACGGCCGCCAGTTGGCGTTGGCCTCCCAGAACGCGACCGCGCGCGCGTACGCCTCGCGGTCCAGCGGCACACCCGAGCCGCCCTCTTCCACGCCCAGCGCATTGCGCATCATGGTGATCGGGGCCATCGGCACTTCGTCCGGCTCGGCGGTGTAGATGCAGCCGACGATGCCCCAGTCCGCCTCGATCGGCGAACCTTCCAGGGCCAGCTGTTCGGCGCTGTACAGGATCACCACCAGGTAGTTGGCACGCGGCGATTCCACGCCCTCGAACCAGCGCACCAGCACCGGCAGTTCCTCGCGGTTGCGTGCCTCGTAGGCGCTGTGCAGCTGGTGGCGGTTGGCATCGGTGATCGGCACCGTGAGGCAGCGCGTACTGGTCCAGTTCTCGTAGACGAACAGCTTGCAGAACGGCGCGTAGCCGTCGAGCACCTTCAGCGGCGCATGCGCATTGAGGTGCGCCTGGAACTGCGCGGCGGTGCAGTCCTGGATGGTGTTGGCCCGCGGCACGCGCGGGAACAGGCGGGGTCGGGCGAATTCGGTGAGGACGATGGACATGGCGTGTTCGGCGGAGAAACTGCGTACAGGGTAGCGCGACGCCCTCCCCTACAGCGCCATGCGCTCACGCAGCTCGCGCGCCTGCCGGCGCGATACCTCGACCTGGCTGCCGTCGTCGAGCACCAGATCGTAGCCATCGCCGATGCTGGGCTCCACTGCGCGGATGCGCCGCAGGTTGACCAGCGTGTTGCGGTTGGCGCGGAAAAACAGCGCCGGGTCCATGCGCGCTTCCAGCGTGCTGAGGCTGCGCGCAAGCAAGGCGTTCTGGTCGCGGAACCAGAGGCGCGCGTAGTTGCCATCCACCACGATACGGCGGATCTCGGCCAGCGCCACGAACCAGCAGCGCTCGCCGTCACGCAGGAACACCTGGTCGTCCGCGCCAAGGCGATCGCGCGGATTGGCCACCGTCGCGTCGCCCTGCGCAACCCTGGCCTGTGCCCGCTGCACTGCGGCCTGCAGGCGTCCGGCCTCCACCGGCTTGACCAGGTAATCCAGCGCATCACGCTCGAAGGCGCGCACGGCGTAGTGGTCGTATGCGGTGACGAACACCACCAGCGGGAGCGCCTCGACACCGTCCAGAACGTCGAAACCGCTGCCGGAGGGCATCTGCACGTCCAGCAGCACCAGGTCGGGATGCAGCCGGCCAATCGCCTCGCGCGCGGCGGGCACGTCATCCGCTTCGCCCACCCACTGCACGCCCTCGATCCCGGACAGGAGCGTGCGCAGTTCCAGCCGCGCCAGGCGCGCATCGTCCACCACCAGCACGCGCAGTGGCGAGGTCACTGCCGAACCTCCAGCTTTGCCAGCATGGCATCGCCGTCGCGCAGCAGCTGCAATCGGCCCTGGGCGGACGCCACCTGGCCAGCGCCGATCCCCAGCTGTGCACGCAGGTACGCCAGGCCGACGCCGTGCCCCTCGCCGGGCGTGGCGGACCCCACCGGGTTGCGTACCTGCAGCTGCAGCTGCCCGTCATCCAGCCGCGCGGCAAGGTGCAGGTCCCCGCCGCCGCAGGTCACCGCAATGCCGTGCTTGATCGCGTTTTCCACCAGCAGCTGCAGCGCCATCGGCGGCAGCCGCGCCGCCAGCGCCGCAGGGTCGATATCGACCTGGACGCGCAGGCGCGATTCGTAGTGGATCGCCTCCACCGCCAGGTAGTCCTGGACCACACGCCATTCCTCGGCCAACGCGACCCACCCACCGTCGGTATGGGTCAGTGCGTGGCGCAGGGTGCCCGACAGGTGCGTGACCATGTCGCGGGCGCGCAGCGGATCTTCATGGATCAACGCACGCAGGTTGTTGAGTGCGTTGAAGACGAAATGCGGATTGAGCCGGGCACGCAGTGCCTGGTGTTCCAGCGTGGCGCGCTCGGCTTCCGCCCGCAGCTGCGCCATTTCGCTGTGGCGGGCGCGCCGCAGGGCGCGCCAACCGGCCCACAGCGCGCACCAGGCCGCCAGCAGCACCGCGCTGTTGAGCCAATAGCCGAACAGGGCGAACGGCCGGTAGTCGGCGCGCTGGCCCGGCAGGCGGACCCAGTCCAACTGCAGTGCGGGCAGCAGCACTACTGCCGTGCCCAGCTGCACCACGGTGCTGCCGACCATCACCGCCAGCAGCAGGCGCCAGCCCAGGGCCAGCGCGTCGTGCCGGAGCCAGCCCGCGCGCAGCGCCTGGTGGCGGATCGCCGCGCTGGTGAGGAACAGCCCCACGCCCACACTCGCCGTGATCAGCAGCATGCCCGACCACTGGCCGACGTAGCCGATGCCAAGCATCGTGCTGATGCCCAGGTAGGCCAGCCATACCGCCGCGTTGCGCCACCAGAACGCGTTGTCGCCAGTTGCCTGCATGCCGGTCGAGGTCTCCGCGTGGGCGATCAGCGGCGTGCAGGCAGGTCGAGGAAACCGCGCACCTGCGCCTGCAGCCACTGCGGATCATCCCACATCAGGAAGTGGTAGCCGGTATCGCTCATCGCGATGCGCGCCGACGGCACCCGCGCGTACTGCGCGGCGAAGATCGCGCGGGTGGATTCGAGCGTCGCGCCGAACGGCTGGTAGGCCGCCCACGCACCGAGCACCAGCACCGGTGCCGTGATCGCGGCGACCGGTT